>JANLRZ010000141.1:0-35006 GCA_031362155.1 Acidimicrobiia bacterium
CGGGCGGCGCCGGTGGTGGTGAAGGTCGAGGGGTCAGCGGAGAAGGGAAGCTCGGTCACGACGTCAGCTTCGCGCCAGAAGCTCCTTCAGCGTGGCGATGGCCGGGATCGGGCCGGGGTCGACGTCGTTGTCCAACGCCAGATAGCAGCTCACCCAGTCGCCGAGGTACATGAGATCGAGCAACTGCGCGAGGCGACCCTCGCCCTCGGCGCGCACCTCGAGGACGTCGGCGACACACTCCTCCACCTGCGCCCGCACGCCCTCGAACCGCGGCGTCAATCGCTCGTGTTCGAAGCCATGCCGGAGTTCGACGAGCGTGAGGATCTGGCGGGTGACGTCGCCGTGCTGGCCGAAGCCGCAGATCTCGTTGTGGTCCAGTTCGGGGTGCGTGTTCCAGAACGCCGGCGCCTTGGCGTTCTCATTGATGTCGGCCTTCCACCGCATCGCGGCGACCGCGCCGAGCGCGCCGCCGCCGTAGATCAGCGGGATGGTGCGTCCGATTCGCCGGGCAAGTGTGCGGGCCGGGTTCGCGTCACCGAGCACCGTCGGCACGCAACCATCGCGGCGGCGCGCGAGTTGGTCTTGCGCACCCACCAGCAACGCGTGGGCGTCGGGCAGGAGTCCCATGCGGAACAGCGCCACGAAGATCGGTGCGATCAGCGCGCCGAGGGCCGCACGCGGCATGTACCCCGGCGGGCACGCGACGTGAAGGCCGCCGCGGCTCGTGACCAGATCGGCGAGCGCTCCCCCACTCGCGATCGCCACGACGTGGGCGCCGGCATCGAGGGCACCCTGAGTCATCGAGAGGGTCTCTTCAGTCCCGCCCGAATACGAGACTGCGAACGCCAGCGTCTGCGGGCCGACGAAGGCGGGGATCCGGTACTGCTTCAACACCGTGACCGGCACCGGCAATATCCCGTTCGCGACGGCCGCGAGAACATCACCCGAAATCCCTGAGCCGCCCATGCCCAGCACGACGATGTTGCGAATGGTGTCTGCGGCGGGCAGAACCTCGGCCGAGAGCGCGCCGGCTGCAGCGTCGTGGGCCGCGACCAACTGCTCCGGCAATCCCGCCACCGCGTCGAGAAACCCCAAGCTGTCGGTCACGCGTCGAAGGTGGGCGTGATGCCTTCCGCGTCGGCCTGGGCCATCAGCCGGTCGTGCTCGGCGTCACTCACCGTCTCGGCTTCGTCGACGAGCATGATCGGGATGTCGTCCCGGATCGCATACCGCCGCTTGAGCCGCGGGTTATAGAGCGCGCCGTCGGCTTCGAAGTAGAGCAGCGGTCCCTTGTCGTCCGGGCACGCGAGAATCTCGAGCAGCTGAGGATCGAGGGCCACGATGGTTCTCCTAGGACTCGGCTCGGATGAGCGCCAACACTTCGTTCGTATGAGCTTCGCACGCCGGCCCGTCGGCCGCTTCGAGGTTCAGTCGCAACAACGGCTCGGTATTACTCGGCCGCAAGTTGAACCACCAGTCGTCGAGCTGGACGGTGAGGCCGTCGAGCCGGTCCTGGCTCGCACTCGCGTAGTGGGCCGCCACCGCTTCGACGACCGCCAACGGGTCCTCGACCTTGGTGTTGATCTCGCCCGACGCGGCGTAGCGCTCGAATGGCTTGCGCAGTTCCGAGAGGGCCATGCCCGACTCACTCAATGCCTCGAGCACGACCATGGCCGCAATCGAGCCGGAGTCGGCCCGCCAGTTGTCGCGGAAGTAGTAGTGCGCGGAGTGCTCGCCGCCGAAGATGGCATCGGTCTCGGCCATCACTTGTTTGATGAACGAGTGACCGACCCGGGTGCGGACCGGCTCGCCACCGCATTCGCGCACGACCTCGGGCACCGTCTTCGAACAGATCAGGTTGTGCACCACGGTGCCGCCCGGCGTACGGGCCAACATCGTCTTCGCCACGATCGCCGTGGTCGTCGACCCCGAGATCGGCTGCCCTTCGTTGTCGACGAGGAACACCCGGTCGGCATCTCCGTCGAACGCGAGGCCGATGTCGGCCCCGGTCTCGAGGACCCGTGCTTGGAGTGACACGAGGTTCTCGGGCTGGATCGGGTCCGCCGGATGATTCGGGAAAGTGCCGTCGAGTTCACCGAACAGGATCTCGACGTCGAACCCGAGCCCCTCGAACACCTTCGGCACGACGAGCCCGCCCATGCCGTTCGCGGTGTCGGCAACGATCTTCAAGGGTCGCAAGACCGAGACGTCGACGAAAGCACGAACGTGAGTGGCGAAGGCTTCGAGCATGTCCTGCTCACGCACCTGGCCACTCTCCTCGGCCCGTTCGAGCAGACCGGAGGCCACGGCCTCCTTGATCTGCACCAACCCGGTCGACTCGCCCACGGGCGCCGCGCCGGCCCGGCAGAGCTTGACGCCGTTGTACTGGGCCGGGTTGTGGCTGGCGGTGAACATTGCGGCCGGGGCGTCGAGCGTTCCCGACGCGAAGTACACGAGGTCGGTGGAGGCCAGGCCGACGTTCACGACGTCGGCTCCGGCCAGCGTGGCACCTTCGATGAACGCCTGACTCAGCGGCACCGACGAGGGACGCATGTCGTGACCCACGACGACCGTTGATGCACCGGTGAACCGAACGAAGGCATTGCCAATCCTTTTGGCGATGGCTTCATCGATTTCGTCCGGGTACACGCCGCGAACGTCATAGGCCTTGAAAATTGTGTCGAGCGAATCGCCCACGATCGAGCCCCAGGGCTCCTCACCGCCCTCAGGGCGGGACCGCCATCGTAGCCTCGCCCGATCCCGAATCCGGGGTCGTCGGGGGGTCATCCGCCGAGCGATTTGGGGGGCCTTCCAACAATATGGCCGCATCCACGCGGATGGTGAACGCGTTTCGACGGCGGCGGGTGCGGACGTCGACCGCGACGAGCCCCACCAATCCGGCGAGCCCACCGAGACTCAAGAGTCCCCCGAGCTTCTCGGTGGTCGTGCGCTCGAAGCGCAGGTCGACGTGCGTGCCGGTCGGGACCACGACCATCAGGTTCGGCGTGAGGCGCCAGGGCCCCTTCGCGCCGTGGGCCGTCCACGCCGGGTAGTACGACGTGCGCACGACCACGGGGAGGCCCGGACGGGTGACGTCGAATCGGATCCGATCGTCGGTCACCCGAATCTTGCTCACCCGATTCTCGAGGAGTGACCGCGGTGCGACGGCACTGGCCCTGTCGGCGTCGGCGCGACGCCATGATGATGGGCCTCCGGCCGCGAGCGGCTGACCGAGATTGTTCGGGTCCGACCACCAGCCCGCCGCCACGCACTCCCAATCGTCGAGCTCGGGCCCGGGCTCGCTCCCCGCCGGGAGGTCGAAGCACTCGGCCTGGGTCCCCGCCTTCGGGGAGACCACGATCGGCTCCACTCCCAGCGGCGCGACCAGCGCCGAGTCGCGCACTTCGTAGATCTTCCAGTCTTCGGGCCCCGCCGGGTCGTGCGTGGGCATCGGGACGGTGTCGATCAGCGCCAGCCCCGGGGCCTTGTCGGCGGCGGCCTTGGCGGCCTCGGAATGGGCCAGGTAATAGCGACCGCCGAGCGCCCGCAGCATCGCGACCCCCGCGTCGAACGACTCGATTCCTCGATACTCGAGCCCCCGCACCGGGTTCGACGAGTTCCCGGGGCCCGACAGCGGTGCGACGGCCATGAAGACGTAGGGCGTACTCGCGGCGGACTCGTAGTAGAGGCCCTCGAACGATTGGATCCGCCCATTCGTCCAGTACGGCAGCAGCATCAACGCAAGCGGCGTGCCGTAGGCGTCGAGGAGCGGGCCGCCTTCCCACAGCAGCCGACCCGGTGGGAGTTTGCCCAGCCGATCGATCAGCGTCCGGTAATCGACGTACTGCTTCTGCGCATTCGACTTCCAGTTGGGATCGTTCGCCGCGGCCTGATTCTCGTACCCGGTCTCGTTCCACTTCACCCAGAACGGGATGAATCCCTTGTTGCTGGTGGTCACCACGATCCCGACGACGAGTACGACCACCACCACGACGGCGAGTGACCCGCTGAGCACGGTGCGATAGGTGCGACCCGCGCGGGCCGCCGAGTACTCGTACTCCTCACCCGCGAGTGGGGCAGGGCCGGTCCACAGCCGGGCGAACTCGCCGGCGCTCACACGCGCGGTTTCGGCGGCACCGATCGCGGCCATGAGGAACAAGCCGAGATACGCGAACGGCAGGAACCGTAGGTTCCACGCCCCCAGCTCGGGCCAGACGACGAAGACCACCGCGAACGTCAGCGTCAGCAGCATGACGATGCACGCGGCACGGTCCAGGCGCACGACCATGAACACCACGCCGATCACCGCCAGCACGTAGACCCACCAGAACTCGTCGACGAGGAGGTAGCCCGCGTACGCCGTGATCTTCGTGTATCGCATGTTGGCCGTGTAGGCGAAGCTGCTCACGAGCGGCAGCGACCAGAAGGCAGTGAGGAGCGCGCCGACGGCACCGATAGCGCTCGCCCACCGCAACACCCGCAGCGGACGTCGGTACCGCACGGTGAGCGCCATGCCCACGATGATCACGGCGCCAACCCCGAGGAACATCCCGACGACCACGTGCGACAAGACCGTCGCCGCGACCAGGACTGCGGCCAGCCAGCGCCGCCGACCGGTGCGGACCGAGAAGGCGATCGCACCGAGCGCAAAGAGCGCGAACGTCAGCGCCATCGAGAACGAGTACTCCCCCGCCAACGCGCTGACGAGCGTGCCGCCCATGATCCGCTGGTTGAACTGGATCGCCGAGTCGGCGGTGCCGGCGGCGGCATCCGTCGAGATCCCCTTGAAGAAGAGGAAGAACACCGTCGCGATGGCGAAGAACTCGGGGGCGGGACGGCGCAGTCGCAACCCCCGAGCGAACGCGTAGGCCCCCGCCGGCATGAGCACCGGACCGATGGCAGTGGTGATCTTCAGCGCGACGTTGTACGGGAAGAACGCATCGAGGAAGACGGTCACCAAGGCCGGAATCGGGAAATAGAACTGGCCGGCCGGAAACCCACCGAACCAATCGTTGGACCACCCCGCAACTCGCCAGTTCGCCAGCAAGTGGTCCCGCAGGTACGCGGGGAACCAGACGTGCGCACCGAGATCACCACCGTTCGGCGTGGTATTGCGCAGGAGCAGGTTCGGCTCGAGCACCCACAGCACCAGCCCACACGTGCCGATGAGGACCGCGGCCGACACGCACCGCCACAGGATCGCCAGATCCCGATCCGCCGGTGGGACCAATCGGTCGGAGGCGCCCGGAAATGGCAGACGGGGCAACCGAGGTGGCGCGACGACCTCAGGAGTTGGGGAATCAAGCGCCACCCGGTCAGTGTGCCAGGCCGGTTGGCATCAACTGAGTCACCGGCCCGACCAGACCGCGGTCGGGCCGGGTCTCAGTCGTCGTTGTTGATGCGGACCGTGCCGATCCCGTCGGTGACCCCGGTTCCGCTCATCCGCACGGTGAACGTCTCGCCACTGAACGTTCCGTCTTCGTCGGTGGTGTCACCGAACACCGTGATCACCAGCGGCAAGAAATTCTTCCCGGCTCTGAAGAGCTTGGTCTTGACCACGAGGGTCGGACCGAAGTCGTCGCCGATCGTCTTGCCGTCGACCGCTTCGGCCGCAGTGAACACGCCGATCACGTTGTCGCCGCTGCTGATCGTGTAGGTCAGCGAGGTATCGAGCGCGCTCGGTGACTGGGCGACGATGGGGAGGACTGCGGTGCCCTTGCACTTGAACGGGCCACCGCATGCCACCGATTGACCCGTCTCGTAGACGATCGCGTCGCCGATCGAGATTCCCGAGTCCGGCTCGGTGGCGTTGTCGTCGTCGACGATGGTCACCATGCCGACGTCGTCATTGGCGACCAGCCCGGCTGATACCGACACGACCTGCACGAAGATGGTTTCGGGCGATTCCTTCGTCTGATCCGGCGCGATCGGAATCGTCAGTTTGGCGAAGCTCTTCCCCTGCAAGATGTTGAGGACCTTCGGCTTGGTCGACGGGATGGCCTTGTAGTCGGCCGGACCGGGCGGAAGGGTGTCGTTGCCCTTGATCGTGCCGTTGGCGCTGCCGCCGGTGGAGTTGTCGGCGATCACGCTGACTTGGCAGGCCAGCACCGGGCACGGCGATTCGAGCGACACCACGACCTGAGCGATGTTGGTGCAGCTGCGGATGCCGCACCCGAGCGCGCCGAGTCCGCCGTCGCCTTCGTTCACGGTGACGTCACCGACGTTGACGTCGACGCCCGACTGGGACACGTAGCTGTGCTGATCCAGGATGAAGGCGAACTGCAGGGCGCTGTTGTCGACCGCCGACGTTCCGAAGACCAGCAGGTTGAAGAATCCACACCGGGTGTCGGCCGTGGTGATGGGAAGCGCGTCGAACACGTCGCCGAACATCAACGCGGGCTTGAGGTTCTTCCCGGTCATCGGGCTCGTCACCGCCGGGTCTTGCACCTTGGAGGTGCTGGCCGGTGCGCTGTCGCCGCTTGCGCTCGGGTTGAGCGAGGAGATGCTGTGCGCACAGGCGACCGGAGTCGCACCACCCCACGGGTCCATGCCGCCGGCACCGTCGAAGTCGAACGGGATGAAGGCCGTGCCTGCTCCGAGATCCGTGTCGCACTGAATGTCGAGCGAGGTGTCGAGGCGCAGGTTGAGGGTCAACGTCCCGGCACCGAAGCTGCCGGTGCTGGGCGCGAGATTGGTGAAGCTGGTCGCCGCCTTGGCGACGAGGACATCGTCGTCACACACGCCGGCCGTCGGCGAGGCGGAGGTGACGACCAAGTTGGTCGGTGAGAAGTTGGCGTTCACCGTGAAGTTGAGTCCGCCATCGATCGTTCCGGTGAACTCCACGGGGTCAGGCGCCTGGAACCCGGCCGAGGTCTCGTTCGCGTCGTACGCGCTGGAGCAGTCCGGGTCGGCGGGATAGTCGACGAGCGCGTCGGGAGTGCCGAAGGGCGCCAGGAACTCGTCGTCGGTGCCGTTCTGGCATGCGATCCCCGGGTTCAAAGGGATCGTGCCCTGGGACCCGAGTGAGAACGACCCCCCAACCAACGACATCGTGAACGGAGAATCCGCACCGGCGGGCGTGGCAGCGACGCCACTGAACCCGGCCAGCGCCGACGCGGACGCCACCAGCGCGACGAAGATCTGACGAACCCGTGAACCCAACATTGGTCTCCCCCCGGAACAGCCATTCGGCTGCAACGACCCGCTTACACACAGCGTGCAAGTTGCGGGGAAGATTGCACCGAGTTGTCGCTGGTGTCAACCACTCGCCCACCCAGTTTCGGGAGCAGAAGGTCGAGGAAAAGGTCGAGGGGAGCCCATTGGGCTCCCCTCGACTGCACTCGGGCGCATCCCAGTTTGCGAGTGGGTGGGGGGCCGTCATCCCGCCACCCTCATGGGGGCCGCTTGAGTTCTCGGTCAGTGCCTGCGAGCCATATCCAGCACCCGGTCGAGCGACAACGGACCTTCGGGCGAACTCCATTGCTTCGCCTCGCACCGTCCGCAACTGTGGAACAGCACGTCCTCGCCGGCGATGTTCATCCGGATCTCGACCATTCCCTGCCTCGCACACCGACTGCACTGCATCGTGGATTCGCTCCTCGTCGTTTTCCCTTGTGAATGAGATGTCGACGGTTCGGGCGAATTTTCTGGAGGATGATCCCAGGATGACGAGGGATGATTCCAGGGATGAGGCGAGTATTTGTGCAGGTCAGAGCCCTACCGGCCGTTCAGTTCAGACGACGCCCACGATGAGCGAGACCGCGGCCGTGAGGTTGAACCCGGCGTGGAGCAGGATCGACTGGGACAACTCGCCGGTGCGAATCGCTCGGATCGCCGACACGACCCCGACCAGCATGAGCGGGGCCAGGAACACGGCCGCCTTCGGATCCACCAAGTGGCTGAGTGCAAACACCGCGCCGGAAATCACCACGGCCCCGACCGCGCCTATGCGCCGGAGCAACCCCCGGAGGAGCAGCCCCCGGAACAGGAGTTCCTCGGCCAGTGGCGCCAGGGTCACCACGGCGATTGCGCCGAGGACCTGACCGACGGTCGATGACCGCTCGATCGCTCGCACCACCTCCTGTTGTGGGGTGGACTCGGACAGCGCGTCGATGAGGGCGGTGGCACCGGTCGCGACGATCGAGAGTCCGATCCCGGCCAGCAGCCATCGCCAATCGCGCCAGCGGACGACCAGGCCGTAGTCGCCATACAGGGACCGCCGACCCTTGACCATGCCGAGCAGCGCCATGACGCCGACGGTCGCGAGCGCACCACCGGCGACCGTCGCGACGATGTCGTACGCATCGACGGTATGTCCGGCCGAGGCCCCCCGAGCGGCGAACACCACCGCCCCCGCGACGATTTGACCGACCAGGACCGATGGCCAGACCCAGGCGACGTCGCCCAATCCCCAACGAACCGGGCCCGGTGGTGTGATCACCCTTCGAGCATACGGGCGGGCCCGAGCGGGGAATCGACCGTCCCCGCACGATGTTGGGCCAACCGACCAGGGTTGGGGTCCTCCGGGGCCGTAGCATTGGCCCTACCGGCCGCCGTTCGGCCCGACCGAGGAGCTTCACCCCGCTGTGAGTACGCCACCGCCAGACCGGCCGCCCGCTCGGCCCGATCGCCCCACTGGGCCCGGCACTCCGGGACCCTCGCCCAAGCCGTGGTCACGGTGGGTCACCCTGGCCATCGTCGCGGCGGTCGTGCTCGTGCTGTTCATGACGACGTTGAACAGCAACTCGACGACCAAGGCCGACATCAGCTTCAGCGAGTTCTCCCAGCAGGTGACCGCCGGCCGGGTGGCCAGCGTGAGTTACGACCCGCAGTCGGGGGCCATCACCGGCAAGTTCACCAAGGAGATCGACGGCCAGCGCGAGTTCGCGTCGTCCGGTCCGAACGACGATCTGCAGGCGTCGATCCTCAAGAGCCTCAAGGACCAAGGCGTCGACGTCAAGTACACCCGCGAGAGTTCCAGCCCGTGGATTCCGATCCTCGTCTACCTCCTCCCCATCGCGGCACTCATCGGCTTCTTCGTCTGGATGAACCGGCGGGCGCAGGGCCAGATGGGCGCAGTCATGAACATCGGCAAGAGTCGGGCCAAGGTCTACGACGCAGAGAAGCCCTCCACCACCTTCGACGACGTCGCCGGCTACGAACCGGTCAAGGAAGAGATCAAGGAAGTGGTCGACTTCCTGAAGAACCCCGGCAAGTTCAAGGAGATCGGCGCCCGCATCCCGCGCGGCGTGCTGCTCGTCGGCCCTCCGGGCACCGGCAAGACCCTCATCGCGCGCGCCGTCGCCGGCGAGGCCGGCGTGCCCTTCATCGCTATCACCGGTTCGGACTTCATGGAGATGTTCGTCGGCGTCGGCGCGGCGCGAGTCCGTGACCTCTTCCAGACTGCCCGCAAGCAGGCCCCGGCGATCATCTTCATCGACGAAATCGACTCCATCGGCCGCAAGCGCGGTGCGGGGCTCGGCGGCGGTCACGACGAACGAGAGCAGACGCTCAACCAGATGCTGGCCGAGATGGACGGCTTCGAACCCGGCGCGGGCGTGGTGATGATCGCGGCGACCAACCGGCCCGACATCCTCGATCCGGCCCTGCTCCGCCCCGGCCGCTTCGACCGCCAGATCATGGTGCCCCTTCCGACGCTCGACGAGCGGATCGACATCCTCAAGGTCCACTTCCGCGACAAGAAGATCGCCGACGACGTCAAGCTCGAAGTCGTCGCGCGCGGCACGCCGGGCATGTCCGGCGCCGACCTCGCCAACCTCGTCAACGAAGCGGCGCTGTTCGCAGTCCGCCGGGGCGAGAACTCCGTCCACAAGGAAGACTTCGAGGACGCGCGCGACCGAGTCCTCATGGGCCTGAAGCGTCCGACCGTCGTGATGAACGAGGAAGAGAAGGAGCACACCGCCTACCACGAGGCCGGCCACGCGGTCGCAGCGTACGTGCTCGACCACGCCGACCCGGTGCACAAGGTCACGATCCTGCCGACGGGCATGGCCCTCGGCATGACCCAACAACTGCCCGAGGAAGAGCGCTACTCGCACGACAAGAACTTCCTCGAGGACATGCTGTGCGTGATGCTCGGAGGCCGGGTCGCGGAAGACCTGGTCTTCGGCTCGCAGTCCACCGGCGCCAGCAACGACCTCGTTCGGGGCACCGAAATCGCCCGGCGCATGGTCCGCGAGTGGGGTATGTCGGATCGCATCGGCCCGATGGCCTGGGGTTCCCAGGGCGCGGTGTTCCTGGGTGAGGACCTCGTCCATACTCGCGACTACTCGGACGAGACCGCACGCGTCATCGACGAAGAGGTCGAGCGGATCCTGCGCTCGCGTGAGGAACGCACCGTCGAGTTGCTCACCAAGTACCGCGGTGGGCTCGACGCAGTGGCGCGTGCCCTCCTCCAGCACGAGACCCTCGACGGCCTCGAAGTCGAGCGCCTGGTCGATGGAGCAGTGGGCTATCACGCCGGCGGCGCGCGGACCTTCACCCACGCCGACGGTCGGGTGGAACCCGTCGACGAGGAAGGTTCACCGGTCGCCCCCATCGGCGACTGACGCGTTCGGCGTCAGCGCGACCCGTCCCTACCACGACCTCGCTCTCCCCGCGCCCACTACCTCAATGCGTCGAGGCCATGACTGATTTCGAGTGACGGGTCGCGCGCCGCGGCGAGCGCTGCCCACAGGTCGGTGGCGCTGACCGCGCCAATGAACGCGCGTTGGACCACCCCTTCGGCGTCGGCGATCAGCACCATCGGCACCCCCGAGATCTCGTAGCGCTCGTGGAGCGCGCGATCGGCCTGGAACGACAGGTCCACCCCGACCACCTCAGGCGAGGTCACTGCGAGCACCTTGTCGTGCATCGCCGCGCACCCATCACACGTCGTCGACGTGAACAGCGCGACCAGCCACGGTGCGTTCGGTCGGGGAAAGTCGCCGCGATGAAGTTGGCGCGGGATTGGAAAGGGGTCGCGAACCGGCGCGCTCGACGCCGCGCGACGACGCTCGAACACGACCGCGACCACAGCCGCCACCACGAGGACGATCAGTCCGATCACAATGCGGGCCACCACGGCCGGCGACCCTACCTGTGGGTCGCAGGTGCGCCCGCCTCGCGCGCGAGACTGCCCGCCGATTCGGGGAGGACCGGTCGAGCACTGACGAGCACGTGACCGGGGCCGACCCCGAAGCGAACACCCCGACCCCGACACCCCCACCTCGGGTGAGCCCCCGGCCGATGTGGGTGCTCGGCGCGTTCAACATCGTGTCGGTGATCCTGGGCGCGGCCGCCGCGCCCTTCGTTGTCGGCCAACTCGCCGAGCTGACCAATCTCCGCACGGCCCTCTGGCTGGTGACCCCTCCCGTCTATGTCGGTGCGTACGTGCTCTTCAAGGCACGCGACCACCTCGACGCGGACGCGGCGAAGATCTTCGAGGCGGTGCTCGCAGCCATCCAAGCCGAACAAGCCGAAGCGGCGGACGCCGAAGCCGAGGTCAACGAGGCGGGCAAGACCGGGGCCGGCGACAACGAGGCCCGCGAGAACTAGGCCGGCGATCAGCCGCGAATCGCGTGGGAACGGGTCAGGCCGGGACCGGAGGATTCGCGCTCGACGACGATCGGGCCATCGGCCCGCACGATCAGCACGCGATCCGGGTCCGCAACGGCCTTGGCGATGTCGACGACGACCCGCGTATTCCGGCCGACCCGCCGGCGCACGACCACTTTCCGACCGTTCCGGTCGACCGTCAGCAGCTGGACGCTATGGGCACGACCATCGGCGGACATCACCGCAACGAGGTCGGCCGAGGCGCCGGTCACTCGCGAGGGCGTCACCGCCCATTCCCGAGCTCCGACACTGAGTCCGAGGTCTGATGCGATGCCCCGGACGTTCACCGCCTGGGGCGCGTTCGCGGCACCGACATTCTCGGCCACGATCGGCCGGTCCGATGCGACGGTCATCGAGAAGCCCACATCGGGCGGTACTCGGGTGAGGTCGACCGCCAGCGTGGTGACGCCGGGAACGATGAGCGCCTGCGGTTCGATCGCCGAGGCATCGAGGCCGAATCGGACCGTCACCTTGGCCTGGCGCACCCCCGGGTTGGTCACCAGGAGTCGCTCACTCCGCCCGGATCCGATCACGGCCTGCGGGAACCGCCAGCGCCGTGCCGCCTCGGCGCCCAGACTCATCGCCAGGCCTCGCCGACCGTCGGAACCATCCAACGACAACGATTGCTCGGCGACGACCCGTCCGCGCCGCGTCGACACCTCGATCGCCACCAGGTCGACGCGCGGCAGATCGCGGTGGACCGGCACGCTGATGCGCGAGCGCTGCGGGACCACGATGCCGGCCAACGCGCTCGGGGAGCGGACCCCGTCGCCCGAGATCGACCGAAGGTCGACGATCGCGTCGTCGGGAAACGGATTGAACAGCGCGATCCAGAGTTCAGCACCCTTCCCGGTCGTTCCACCGGCGAAACGCCAGGTGGCCGCCGGCTCTCTCGCACAGGGCCCGAGCGCGATGTCGGGCCCGCGGCTCACCAGGTGCTCCACCGCGGCCCGGCCGCCGCGAGTCTCGACGACGACGCCGGGCTCGGGCACGGCCGCGATGTCGGCCACCCGCACACGAGCGACGCCACCGGGAGCGACCCGAACTTCCTTGACGACCAGCGCCGCGTCGCCTCCCGGGAAGACCGTGACCCGCGCCCGGGTCGGCGTGGATCCCGCGTTGGCCACCATCACGGTCTCGTCCGCCCGACCGCCCGCATTCGAAGTGCCCTCGGCGCAGTACCACACCGACCGATCGACGCCGGGCGCGTCGAGCCGCGGTCCGGAATCGCGTGAGTCCGCGGGCGGATCGTCACGATTGGTCACCAACCCCATGATCACCAGGAGCGCGACGATTCCGGCGGCGACGATGCCTCGTCGAGATCCGTTCACGACGCCCCCGCTTCCGCGTCGACGCGCGCGAGTTCCTCTGCGTCGGATGGCGCGAGCGCCTGGCGACGCGCGCGCCGACTCCGCCGATCCCGGCGCAGCCCGAGCCGGAGGCACCAGCCCACGATGAGCAGCTCGATCGCCACGGCGACCCAGCGGAACCACTGGTTGGTGTCGCGCACCTCGACCGGCGCGGTGCCGCGAGGAACGAACCCGTTCGCCCATCCGTCCACCTGCCGATGGGTCAAGAGTCGCGAGCCGCTCCGGGCCTCCCACGCGTCGTCGTAGTGCTGAGACCAGACCCGCACGGAGCGGTCGCCAACGCGGCCACTTCCCGGCCAGGGGTCGGCAACCGCTTCCCGACCCGCACCCGCGACCCGGTCGGGGCTCCACTCGACGTTCTCATAGACGGTCGCGCCGGGCGAGCCGTCGAGTTCGCGAAGGTCCAATTGCTGGGCGAGCCCCCACCGCAGACCCGGATCGGTCTGGAGGTCGGCACCCGGGCCAATCCGATGTACCGCCACGACGTAGCGGACCCCCATCGGCTGGATCAGCCGACCCAGCCGGTTCGTCGCGACTGATCGCACGGCCGCGACGGCGTTGCGCGCGGCGTCGGCCCCGTCGCCGCCGGGCGGAGGCATCGCGTCGAGCAAGGTCGCGGGTCCATTCACCGTGATCGCGTACGCGTCTCGGCCCGAGCGATGGATCGCACCCGGCACCACCTCAGGCGCGCCGATCCACAACACGCGGAAGTCGCCGCGGGCTTGCTGCGATCGCATCCAGTCGAGCGTTTCGTTCCAGTCCGACGCGGGCTGACTCCATCGCCCGGACACCGCGTCGCCGACAAACCCCAGGCCCGCGAATCCGAGGAGTCCGGCCACCCCGATGACCGCAACGTGGCGCCACCCCAGGGCGGAACGGCGAATCTCCTCGGAGAAGGTGGCCGTACCGATGGCCACGACGATCGCCATCGCGAATCCGGCCGGTACGAGGACCCCTTCCAACGCAGGGCTCGAGGTCCCGAGCCACGTCGGCAGCAGCGCCAGCATCCAGGTCAGCAGCGCCATCCCCCACAGCCGCAGGCACCATTGCGCCCGTTCACCGCGAGCGAGCAGGACCACCAGGAGTCCGCCGATCAGCAGACCCCAGCCACCGACGCCGGCACCGTTGGTCCCGGTGATCATGCGCAACAACGGGCCGAATGACCGCGCCGGATCGTCGACGATTCCCAACGCTCCCGCCCGATCGCCACTGGCCAGGAACGACAGCGGCCACGGCAGCAACAGGGCCAAGGCGACGCCCGCGGTCGCAGCGGCGCCACGCACGACGGCGACCACGCGGGCCCCGTCGTCGCTGGTGAGTGGAGCCGCGATGACGACACCGAGCGCGACCACGATCGGCAGCGCAACGGCCAGCGGCCAGAAGATCGCAGTCAGTCCGACCAATCCGCCGGTGACGACGGCGATGCGGCGCCGCGGCCACCGATGCGCGATCAAGCCCCCGAGTTGGGCAACCCCAACGAAGATGAACGGCATGACCGCGTAGACCAGTAGGGGACCGAGCCGACCGGTGGCGATGGCGTTGCGGGGCAACGGCACGACGGCATAGGCACCGGCGGCCACGACGTCGGGCCACCCGCGCCGCACGACGCGCTGGGCCGCGAATCGCGCCCCCAAGATCCCCAGAGGAATCGCGCCGACCACGAGCAACGTCTGACCGAACCCGTCGGCGCCCAGGAGCAGGGCCCGGAGCCCCCCGGCCAACGCGAACATCGGCGGCGCAGCCGCGGCCGATCCCAAGTCGGCGTAGCGCCAATGCGACGTGAAACCTCGAACCAGGTCGGCGATCCCGGGCCACGGCATGAACTGACCCACCATGGCGAGTCGGCCGAACACGATCTCGCGACTCCCGAACAGCACGATCAGCATCAGCGCGAGCAGAGCCAGACCGCGCAGGCTCCGGAACTGACCCCGGGCGGAGCCGGCGATCGTCCGCCCCCGTTCCGACAGTGACCGCACGTGCTCCTCGGCGTGGAGGCGGTTCGACGCGTAGTTGGCGATCCGAGCGCTCCCCAAGAACTGCAGCGCGTGGATCTCCCGTTCGGGAACGACCCGCGCCGACTGGGCCCGCTTCCGCGCGACCCGGAGTTCACCGAGGTGGCGCAGATTCCAGAGCCAGCCGCCCATCAAGATCGACGCCCGCACGCGCTGTCTCCGCAGCACGAAGATCGCGGCCTCCAGCACATGCATCAGCACGGCGACCGGGACGATCCAGGCCAGTCGGGCAGTCGAGGTGTTCGTGAGCAATGACCGGAGTCGGTGACGGTGACCCAGCCGGGTGATCTCCGTCGATGGCGGTGCGACCTCGAACCGACCAACTCGTGCGTCCGGCGCGACCAACACCCGCGCGCCGACGAGGCGGGCCCGCCAGCAGAGGTCGAGGTCGTGAGCGCCGGGATCACACGCGGGGTCGAATCCTTCGAGTGCGGCGAACAGGTCGGCCCGAACCAAGATGCACGAGTCGCCGACAAAGAAGACGTCGCGCACGGCGTCGTGCTGTTCCTGATCGAGTTCGTCCGGTTCGATCTCGCTGTGCGGGACGGCGAACCGGTCGATTGACCAGCCCACCTCCCGGAGCCGATCCGGTTGGTCGGCATCGACGATCTTGGGGCCGACGATGGCCGCGTTCGATCGATACGCCTCCTCGACGAGTAGTCGGATCGATTCCGGTTCGCAGACGACGTCAGGTCGCATCAGCACCAAGAACTGTGCGCCCTGGACGGTGGCGATCGCCTCGTTCGCCCCGGCGGCAAACCCGCGGGACTCGACCGGAAGCACGAACGCGGTCGGGGCGACCGTCGCCACCCGCGGTCGCAGGTCGTCATCGGTCTGGGCCATCACCAGGACGGTGAGCCCCGGATACGTGGTTGCCTCCAACCCTCGGAGGCAGGCCTCGAGATGCGGGGCCGCGCCTTCCACCATCACCACCGCGACGACCGCGGGAGGTGCCTCGACCTGGGAGCTGCCCTCGTCGTCGACGCCCGTGGCGATGAAGTCCGGGTCGAGGCCCGGGGCCGAGTCTGAGGCCAGATCCGGCGTGAATTCCGACGGCGGCAGGTCGTCGTCCATGAGGGCGGGGAGCCTACCGGCACGGGTCCCCACCCTCGGTGCGGTGACCGTCGTCACGATGGTGCTCGAGTGCTTGCAAGAGTTAGCAAGATGCTGTACGCTGCGAGCATCACAGCCGAGGAGCTCAGCTCCTCCCCGCCAGACGCAGGAGCACACCATGGAACTCGACCTTCGCAAGACCGCCGCCGACGCTGCCTACATCGCCGTGGGCGCCGGTGTCCTCGGCTTCCAGCAGGCGCAGGTGCGTCGCCGTGAAGCGAGCGACCGCATCACGAGCTTCGCCAAGGACGCACAGGACTCGATCGGCACCCAGACCGCCGCGATCCGCACGAAAGTCGGCGACACCGCGACCTCGGGCGTCGACACCGCCACCGCCACGCTGAAGCACCTCGATGTCCGGGTCTGGATCGACCCGGTCGTCGGTGACGTCAAGCAGCGGATCGAACCGGTGATCGAGCAGATCAAGGGCATCTCGGTCACCGCGCCGGTGCAGGCATTGCCGGAGCAGTTCAACAAGGCCGTCGAAGTAGGCAAGGCCAAGGTGGCGTCGTTCCGAGGCCAGACCGCCAACTGATCCGGGCCCCAGACTCTGGGGCCACCCGAACCGACGTCGGCGCACCCCCCGTCGCCGACGTCCGGCGGAACACGACGACCCCCTCTTCGGAGGGGGTCGTCGTGGTTTCGCGTGCTCGAGGCCGATGCTGCTCCTCGACAATCCCAGAACGTTCGATGCGAGGGCGGTGAACTCCCTACGCTCTCCCCCATGATCGTCGCATTGGCCGGTGGCGTTGGCGCCGCTCGATTCCTTCGCGGACTCGTCCGCGTGGTCGAACCCGCCGCCGTGACCGCGGTGGTGAACACCGCCGACGACGATCGCTTCCACGGGCTGTGTGTCTCACCCGATCTGGACACCGTGACCTACACGCTGGCCGGCGCGGAACACCCCGAGCAGGGGTGGGGCCTGGCCGACGAGACCTTCACGGTGATGGATTCCATCGGCCGCTTCGGTGCCGACACGTGGTTCCGGCTCGGCGACCGTGACCTGGCCACCCACCTGTACCGCACCCGGCGGCTCAACGAAGGTGCCACCCTCACCGAGGTCACGGCCGAGATCAGCGCGGCCTGGGCGTTGGAACCCACGCTCCTCCCGATGTCGGACGATCGCGTCGCGACCCGGGTCACGGTGACCCGCGACGACGGTTCCCGACCCGTCTTGGCCATGCAGGAATGGTTCGTGCGGGAACGGGCCCTGCCAACCGTCGCCGCGGTCGAGTTCGCCGGGGCCGAGACCGCCCGCCCCGGCCCCTCGGTCCTGGCGGCCATTGCCGCCGCCGACATCGTGCTCGTCTGCCCGTCGAACCCAGTGATCTCCATCGGACCGATCCTGGCCGTACCCGGAATCCGCCAGGCCTTGATCGCCAAGCGCGACCGCGTCGTCGGGGTGAGTCCGATCATCTCCGGCGCGCCGGTCAAGGGCCCCGCAGACCGGCTGATGGGTCCCCTCGGCATCGAGGTGAGCTGCGTCGGGGTCGCGCGCACCTACGCGGAGTTCTGCGCAACCCTCGTCATCGACGCCGGCGACGCCGATCGGGCCGCCGAGGTCAACGCGACCGGGGTCCGCGCCGTGGTCGCCGACACCTTGATGACCGACGCGCGGGTTGCTGCCGCGTTGGCCCAGCACACACTCGACGCGGTGGCATGATCGTCGGTCTGGCGATTCTTCCCGTCACCGGCATCGGGGAGATCATTCCGGGTGACGCGCTCGGCCCGTTGATCGCCGCCGCCGCCACCGACCAGGGCACGCCGCTCACGAATCACGACTGCCTGGTGGTGACCCAGAAGATCGTCTCCAAGGCCGAACACCGGTTGGTGCCGCTCGACCACGACGACCTTGCCGCGCGGGAGGCGATCATCATGGGCGAGACCGTTCGCGTGCTGCGGCGCCGGGGCGACCTCGTCATCACCGAGACCGCTCATGGTTTCGTCTGCGCGAATGCCGGCGTGGACCTCTCCAACGTCGACGCCGGTTTCGCCGCACTCCTCCCCCTCGACAGCGACCGATCGGCGCACCGCATTCGCAACTCCATTCGCGCCACCGACGGGATCGAGGTCGGTGTCGTCATCTCCGACACCTTCGGCCGGGCGTGGCGCCACGGCCTCACCGACGTCGCGATCGGCGTCGCCGGAGTTGCCGCGGTCGTCGACCTCCGGGGCGACACCGACGATCGCGGGCAGGAACTGCGCGTCACCGAGGTCGCACTCGCCGACGAGATCGCGGCGGCCGCCGAACTCGTCATGGGCAAGGCAAGGGGCATTCCGGTAGCGATCGTGCGGGGCCTCGACCCGGCGTGGTTTCAGAATGGTTCGGTTCGAGACCTCGTACGCCCGCCCGCCGACGACCTCTTTCGCTGACCTATCCCTCGACGGTCAAGGAACACCATGAGCCTCGTGCCGGACTTCATCAACGCCCGTCGGTCCATCCGAGCGTTCACGACCGCCGCCGTCACCGCCGACCAGCTGGACGGGTTGGTCGAGGCCGCGTGTGCGGCACCGGCACCCCACCACTCCCGCCCGTGGCGGTTCGTCACCGTGACTTCGGCGGAAGGACGGCAGTCGCTCGCCGACGGGATGGGCGAAGCCTGGCGGGCCGACCTCACCAACGATGGAGTCGCGCCGGACCGGATCGACGAGCTGGTCACGAGTTCGCATCAGAAGATCGGTTCCGCGCCGGCGTTGATTCTCGGTTGCCTTACGTGGGACGGCCTCGACCGGTATCCCGATCCGGGTCGGCAGCGAGCGGAGTGGGGCATGGCGTTGCTCTCGCTCGGCGCGGCCGTCGAGAACCTGATGCTCACTGCGGCCGACCGGGGTCTCGCCTCGTGTTGGGTCGCCGCGCCGATCTTCTGTCCCGAAGCGGCCCGCGACGCGCTCGCACTCGATGAAGCATGGCTCCCGCATGCGCTCGTCCTGATCGGCCATCCCGATCCGGCCTACGTCGGTCGACCGCGGCCACCCATTCCGCTCGACGACTTGCGGGTCGAGCGATAGCGCGGTTCGGGTATCGCTAGCTCCGGCGGGCGCGGAACCAGTCGATGGTGCGTTGCACACCTTCGTCGAGTGAGGTGAATGGGCGCCATCCGAGTTGTTCCGCCGCGCGGCTGATGTCCAGCGCGGAACGATCGAGTTCACCGAGTCGGGCCGGCGCGTAATTCGGCGGCTCCGCGTATCCGGTCGCGCGTGCCATCGACGCGTAGAGCTCATTGACGTTGGTCTCGACGCCGGTTCCGATGTTGACAATGCCCTGCCCGCGCTCGGCGGCCCGGGCGAGGGCGTCGACCACATCGTCGACGAAGACGAAGTCGCGAGTTTGCTCGCCGGTACCGAAAATCGTCGGGCGCCGCCGTTCCAAGAACAGGCCCGTGAAGATCGCCACCACGCCGGCCTCCCCGTGCGGGTCCTGGCGCGGTCCGAACACGTTCGAGAAGGCGGTCGCGACGTAGTTCAAGCCGTGGATCTGGTGGTAGTAGTGCAGGTAGTCCCCGCCGACCTTCTTGGCCACCCCGTACGGCGACTCCGGCCGCTGGGAGTGGGTCTCGGGGGTCGGAATCTGAGTCGGCGTGCCGTAGATCGTCCCGCCGGAACTGGCGAACACGACCTTCGTGGCGCCGGCGGCCAGGGCCCCCTGACAAACATTGAGCGTGCCGATCACATTCACCTCGGCATCGAACTGGGGACGCGCGACCGAGACCCGCACATCAGCCTGGGCGGCGAGGTGGAACACCACATCAGGCTGACGGGACTCGATCAGATCGGTCACCGCTGCGTTCCTGACGTCGATCCGGTGGAACGAGAACCGCCGGTCCCCCACGGCGCGAGCTCCGGCCAGGTTGGTGAGCGAACCGCTCGACAGGTCATCGGCAACATCGACCGACCAGCCGTCGGCCAACAGTCGGTCCGCCAGCGTCGATCCGATGAAGCCGGCACCGCCCGTGATCAGCGCCTTCACGCCGCTCCCCCCACATCCAGTTGCACGTCGTCGCCCAGGACGACCCGATTCAGAGACTCGCCATTGCCGAGGCGGGCCCCATCGAGCAGCACGCTCTCGGCCACCGTGGCACCGGCACCGACCACCGCGCCCGCGCCCAGAACTGAGCGTCGCACGACGGCACCCGGTCCGACGCGCGCGCCGACGCCAATCAACACCGGGCCTTCGAGCGTTGCCGAATCGTCGATCTCGGCACCGGGCTCGACCCAGACCCCGGAGGTCCGTTCGACGGCGGTCGGCGTGGGCGGCAGACCGACCCGGCCCGCGAGCACATCCATATGCGCGTCGAAATACTTTTCCGGGGTTCCGATGTCGAGCCAATACCCCTCCGACCGCATCGCGTAGAGCTGACCCGGCTCTTCCAGCATGCGCGGGAACGTCTCCCGCTCGATCGAAACGTTGAGGCGCCGCGGGATCGAGGCGAGGACCGACGGCTCGAGCACGTAGGTGCCGGCGTTGATCCAGTTGGTGGGCGCCTGATCGCGGGGCGGCTTCTCGACGAAGGCGATCACCTCGCCATCGGGTCGGGTCGGGACCACTCCGAAGGCCGAGGGATCCTCGACCCGCGCCAGTGAGATCGTCGCCGATGCGCCGCGGGCCTCGTGAAAGGCCACGAAGGCACCCAGATCGAGATCGGTCAGCACGTCGCCGTTGCACACCACGAGTCGTTCGTTGATGCCCTCGGCTGCGAACCGGATCCCTCCGGCCGTTCCGAGCGGCTCGTGTTCGATCACGAATCGCAGCTTCATGTCGCCGAACCGCTCGTCGCTGAAGTGATCGAGGAACGCGTCGGGGAGATACCCGAGCGACAGCACGGCTTCGTCGACTCCGTACTCGGCCAGCCACTCCAGCTGGCGTTCGATGAACGGGATGTTGACGATCGGCAGCAGTGGCTTCGGAGTCGAGAAGGTCAGCGGCCGCAGCCGAGTCCCGGCCCCACCGACGAGGACGACTGCTTTCACGGCGTGGTCGTCGTCGTGCTGCCTGCCGGGGCGGTCGTTGTCGTCGAGTCGGTACTCGGCGCCGGTAGGTCGCTCGCCGGCGGCGTCGACGAGGACGACGTCGACGGGGCGCCGGGGATGGCCGACTGGCCGTTCAGGTCGCTGATGTTGCGCAGCGCCTCATCGGAGCCCGGCGGCTGATCGAGCGGCGAACCCTTGGGCAGGAAGTAGATCGCCATGATGTCGCCGTTTTCCATGTGGTAGTCGGCCGGGTTGCCGGTCCGGGCCTTCACCGGCCACGGCTGACCGAGGCGACCGACCTTCCACTGCAACGTGCCGGGCTTCTTGTCGGGGCACTTGTCGCCGCTGCTGTATGACGCGTTCGGGACCCACTGATCCCAGATCTTGATCGAGGTCGCCGTGACCTCGGTCTGGGCGTAGGAGAGGTAGCGACCGAGCGTTGCCTTCGCACCCGACTCGTCACTCGCGAAGGGATGCTCGTGCACCAGGTAGTCGGCGTGGGAGTGGATCCCGGCCTGGGGCTGCGGGTTCATACTGCCGTCGCGACCCTCGAACGTCGGGATCGGCGGCTCCCACGTGCCGCACAGGTTCACGCCGAGGTAGGAGTGCCAGTGGTCGCCGATTTTCGGCGGCTTCGCGGCGGCTCGGTCGTTATAGCTGAGCACGACCAGGAGGGTCCCGACCAGCACGACCCCGATCGTGGTCAGCATCCACGCTCGGGAGGCTCCGGCCCGCTTCGGGCGTCGGACCTTGGATCGGACTCGAGCGCGGCTGTATTTACTCGTCTTTGGCTTGGCCATGGCGGGAGTCAGGCTATCCGCTGGCGACCGAAGATTCGGGACGCCCCACGTCGTTTCGCTCCGGCCGTCGGGCGGCGATGGCGACGACGGCACCGCGACCCGCCAAGAACGCGGCCGCCACCGGCAGCCCCAACCGCTGTGGTCCCTTCCACCACTTGTCCAGATACTGGTATGCGGATCGGTGGTGGCGAACAATCGATCGGATCGGAGCCCCGGCCCGGCTCGTGCCGACGACGTGCACGACCCGCGCCTGCGGCTCGAATCGGATCGTCCCATCGTGCGCGCGCACCTCGCGACAGACATCGACGTCCTCGAGGAACATGAAGTAGCGCTCGTCCCAACCCCCCACCCGGTCGAGTGCTGCCCGCCGAAACCAGAGCGCCGCGCCCGACACCCAGTCGACCTCGCGGGCGACGGTGCTATCCGCGTCCAGTTGCCGGTACGCCGTCGTGAACCGGTTCCGCGGAAACACCTGACCGAGCAGCGCGTGACCCACGGCCACGACGAACCCCGGAGCCACCCGAGCGGAGGGGTAGATGGATCCATCCGGGTTCTCGATGCGGGGCCCGACCACCCCGAGATCGGGGTCGGCCGCGAAGGCATCGAGCACCACCCGCGCCGACCCGGGCGCCAGGAACGCATCGGGGTTGAAGACCGCGACAATCGGCGCGTCGGTCGCCGCGATCCCGAGATTCGCGGCGCGGCCGTACCCGAGGTTCGCGCCCGGTTGGAGCACCGTGACCTCAGGTTCGGCCGCGCGCAGTGCTTCGATGGAGCCGTCGGTCGACCCGTTGTCGACGACGACGATCTCGACGGAGCCGGCACTGCGATCAGCCCGCAGGGCCTGAATGCATTCGACGAGCACCGGGCCGGATTCGTAGTTGATCACGACAGCCGCCCATGCCGCCGACGCCGAACTCGTCATCTCAGTTCACGAAGCGGAACTTCACCAACGCGACGAGCGCCGCGAAGCCGTCACGCCAGGTGATCTTCTTGCCCTCGTGGAACTCTCGCCCGGTGTAGGAGATCGGCACTTCGTAGATCCGCACGCCCTTCCGCAGGATCTTGGCCGTGATCTCCGGTTCGAAATCGAACCGGTCGGAGCGGATCGTGATGCCCTCGAGGACCCGACGGTCGAAGAGCTTGTAACAGGTCTCCATGTCGGACAGGGTCGTGTTGTAGAGCACGTTGGTGATGAGGGACAACATGCGATTCCCCATCCAGTGCAGGAAGAGCATGTTGCGGCGTTCGCCCGTGAAGCGGGATCCGTAGACCACGGTCGCCTTCCCGCGGAAGATCGGCGCGAGCAGCTTGGGCCAGTCTTCGGGGTCGTACTCGAGGTCCGCGTCCTGGATCAGGACGAGGTCGCCGGTCACATGCTCGAGCCCGGTACGGATCGCGGCGCCTTTTCCTCGGTTCGCGGTGTGCTTGACGACTCGGACCGTGCTGTCCCCCAACTGCGCCAACACCTGGGGCGTACCATCCGAGCTGCCATCGTCGACGAGGATGAACTCTCGCTCGATCGGCAACTCGACCGACCGCATCCGGCGCATGATCTCGACCACCGTGTTGCGTTCGTTGAAGATCGGGACGATGACCGACAACTTCTGGTAGGTCGGCGGAATCGACGGGTCACTCACTGCTGGGACTCGAGCTCGGCGCGGTACCAACGGTACGTGCGTTCCAGACCTTCACGGAGTTGCACGGTGGGCTCCCAGTCGAACAACGATTGCGCCAGGCTGATGTCGGGCTTGCGTTGCGTCGGATCATCCACCGGCAGATCCTCGAACACGATCTCGGAACTCGAGCCGGTGACATCGATGACGGCCTCGGCCAGTTCGAGGATGGTGAACTCGTTCGGGTTCCCGATGTTGACCGGACCGACGTAGTCGGAGTTGAGCAACGCAACGATGCCCGAGATCTCGTCGTCAACGAAGCAGAACGACCGGCTCTGCTTCCCGTCGCCGTAGACGGTCAGTGGCTCGCCCTGCATGGCCTGGACCAGGAAGTTCGAGACCACCCGACCATCCGCGGGTCGCAAGCGCGGACCGTAGGTGTTGAAGATACGGATGATCCGCACATCGAGCCCATGGCTTCGGTGGTAGGCCAACGTGAGTGCTTCGGCGAAGCGCTTGGCTTCGTCGTAGACCCCGCGAGGTCCGATCGGGTTGACGTGACCCCAGTAGTCCTCGGTCTGGGGGTGGACCTGCGGGTCTCCGTAAACCTCGCTGGTGGAGGCCAGGAAGAACTTCGCGCCCTTGGCCAGCGAGAGCCCCAACATGTTGTGGGTTCCCATCGCGCCGACCTTCATCGTCTTGATCGGATATTCGAGGTAGTCGACCGGGCTCGCCGGGCTCGCGAAGTGCAGCACGGCATCGACCGCGCCGGCCACATGCACGAAGTTCGTGACGTCGTAGTGCTCGAAGGTGAACCGCTCATGCGGCAGCAGCCCTTCGAGATTCTTCATCCGCCCAGTCAGCAGGTTGTCGAGACCGACGACCTCCCACCCGTCCGCCACCAGGCGCTCCGAGAGGTGCGAACCCAAGAACCCGGCTGCACCCGAGACCACCGCCCGGGGGTGCGAACCGTCAGTGCGCCGTCGCCGAGGCGATTCGGTCACGAGCGGCCCACGCCTTCGTAGGTGAACCCGTGACGACGCAACGCGGTGGGGTCGAGAAGGTTCCGAGTGTCGAGCACGACTGGACTCTCCAACATTTCGGCGACGCGGTCAAAGTTCATCCACCGGAACTCGTCCCATTCGGTCAAAACCGTCAACGCCGCGGCCCCTGCGCATACTTCGTAGGGATCGGCCACGACTTCGAGTCCCGGAAGCAGGTCGGCGGCACGCTCGCCGGCGGCCGGGTCATACGCCCGCACGATCGCGCCTTCTTCGATCAGCCGTCGTGCGATGACCAGCGCCGGGGAGTCCCGGAGGTCGTCGGTGTTGGCCTTGAACGTGAGGCCCCAGCACGCAATCGTCACGCCTTGGAGCGAACCGCCCACGAGCGCCGTGAGCTTGGTCACCATGCGCTCGTGTTGTTCCTGGTTGACCCGCACGACCCCTTCGAGCAGCGAGAAGTCGTATCCGGCCGTGCGCGCCGCGTACAGCAACGCCTGCGTGTCCTTGGGGAAACACGAACCGCCATAGCCCGGACCCGGGTGCAAGAACTCGAACCCGATGCGCTGGTCATAGCCCATGCCCAAGGCAACTTCACGCACGTCGGCGTCGACCGCCTCGCAGAGATTCGCGATCGCATTCACGAACGAGATCTTGGTCGCCAGGAACGCATTGGACGCGTATTTGATCATCTCCGCCGACGCCGGGTCGGTCACGAGGATCGGCGCGTTCAAGTTCTTGTAGAGATCTGATACCCGCACCGCGACCGAGGTGTCGGTACAACCGATCACGACCCGATTCGGTTCGAGGAAATCGCGGATCGAGGTGCCCTCGCGCAGGAACTCGGGGTTCGAAGCAACCAAGACCTCTTCCGGTGGTGCGCCCGACTCGGCCAGCACCCGCTGCACCATCCGCGTCGAGCCCACGGGCATCGTCGACTTGTTGATCACGACCGTGCCCGGTCGCAGCACCGAAGCGATCTCGCGCGCGACGGCGTCGACGTAGGACAGGTCGGCCGAGCCGTCGTCACCCTGGGGGGTCGGGACGCAGAGGAACACGAAGCTCGAGATGCTCGCGGCGTTCTTGGCACCGAGCACGAAGCGCAGCCGCCGCGACGACAGTCCTTCGGCGAGGAGTTCGGGCAGCCCCTCCTCCAGAATCGGTACTTCGCCTTTGTTGAGCCGCTCGACCCGTTCGGCGTCGATATCGGCACACACCACGTTGTGGCCGAGGTGCGCCAGACACACCGCCGTGGTCAGGCCGACATAGCCCGCACCGATGATTGCAACGTCACTCACGACATTCCTCCGAAACTCACGACTTCTCCGCGGGGGTCGTCCACGCGTCTTCGACCACCGGGGCTCGATCCAGCAACTGCTGCCACCACTCCGGATTCGCGGCGTACCACTCGACGGTCTCGCGCACGCCGGCATCGAACTCGATCTCGGGCGCCCAGCCGAGTTCACGGCGGATCTTCGAACTGTCGAGCAGGTACCGGCGGTCGTGGCCCGGCCGGTCCGGCACGATCGTCTTCAACGATTGCGGCTTCCCGAGCGCATCGAGCACCAGGTCCGCGATCTCCACGATGCTGGCCTCGACGCCGCTCCCGACGTTGTAGGTCTCACCGACCCGGCCGGCGTCGAGGACTCGCTCGATCGCCCGGCAGTGATCCATGACATGCAACCACTCACGCTGGTTGGCGGTCGACTCATAGAGCGGCAGCGACTCGTCGTTGATCGCGCGGGTCGCGAACAGCGGAATCACCTTCTCGGGGAACTGGAACGGTCCGTAGTTGTTCGAGCAATTCGTGATCGTGATCGGCAGTTCGAAGGTCTCGGCGTAGGCGCGCACGATGTGGTCGGCGGCGGCCTTGGACGCGTTGTACGGCGTCCGGGGCCGATACGGCGACTCTTCGGTGAACGCGCCGGGATCGTCGAGGGCGAGATCGCCGTACACCTCGCACGTCGAGACGTGGTGGAAGCGCTCGACCCCACTCAGGCGGGCGGCGTCGCACAGCACCTGCGTGCCGAGCGCATTCGTGCGCATGAACCGACCGGGGTCCAGAATCGCGAGGCTGTTGTGCGACTCGGCCGCGAAGTTGACGATGACGTCGACCCCGTGATCCTCGATGGCCGCCCGCATTGCGGTGGCGTCACCGATATCGGCTTCCAGAAACGTGATCTCGTCTTCGAGATCCGCCAAATTCGGCCGATTTCCGGCGTAGGTGAGCAAATCGACAGCAACGATCGGATCCCCGGGATGCTGCCGACGCCAGTGGTGCACGAAGTTCGAGCCGATGAATCCGGCTGCGCCGGTCACCAGGAGCGTAGGCATCAGAGGATTCTAGGGCCCCGGCGAGGTGCGATTTCCCGTCGAAGGTCGAGGAGTCGCCTCAGCAGACCGGTCCCGCGGGCGCGGTCGTGGTCGAGGTCGACTTCTTGCCGTTCGTCGATTTCGGTGCGGAGGTGCTGGAAGTCGCAGCGGGCTTGGCCGCCTTGTCCTGGCCGTGGATCCCGCGCCAGTCCTTGCCGATCACGATCAACACGTCGGCATCGGTCAACGAGGGGTCCGAGACCAGCCGGCCCACGCCGCCGAGGTATCGAGCCACCAACTCGGCTTTGGCGCGGTTGGCCGGCGCGTAGCGGACCAAGGTCGTGTCGGTGAGTGACGTATTGCCGGGGGTCCCGGGCGCGAATGCCCGTTCCTGGAGGAGTTGGAGGGCCTTGCCGGCCGCGAGGTTGACCCCGGAGCCGTTGAGGACGCTCACGGTGACATCGACCGGTCGCACCTTCGTCTCGGCCGGAGCCGGGGTCGATCCGAAGACCCGGAGCCGAGCGAGCAGCTCATCGGCCTGGGGTTGTTGGGCCTCGAGCCGGCCGGCCTGGGCGGTCGATTCCTCGACCGGGAGCGTCACCATCTCGAGCGCGCCGCTCTGGGTCGGGTCGACGTTGCGGAACGTCCGCACCAGGCGGAGGATGTCGTCCTGGCTCAACTGCTCGTCGACGGTGAGCTTCGAGACCACCGCGTCGGCGATGTCGATCGCCGTCAGTGGGTTCTCCCCCGCCTTGGCCGACGCCTTCGCCGCCAACTTGCGAATGAAGTCCTGCTGGCGCGAAATCCGGTCGAGGTCGGCACGCGGGCTCGCGTCGCGCCAGCGGCCGCTCTTCTCGTCGAAGGTCTCCAGGTGACGAGAGCGGACGTAGGACAGTGCCGCGTCGCCATCGAGTGCCATGCACCCGGCGGCGACGTTGAGCCCGGAGTACTTGTCCCGCGACGGCGCCGGAAAGTACACGGGGATTTTGTCGACCGCGTTGACCACGCTCACGAACGCCGCGAAGTCGACCTCGACGTAGTGATTGACGTCGACGTCGAAGTTCGACTTCAGGGTCTCGACCACCTTCTGGGGACCGTCGTTGAACGCGGAGTTGATCTGGCCCTGACCCCGGCCCGGGATGTCGACGAGCAGATCGCGCGGGAACGACACGAGCAAGCTGGTCTGGTTCGCGGGGTCGAGATGGAGCACCATCATCGTGTCCGAGCGCTTACCGCCGGTGTCGGCGTTCGTGCCGAAGGCCTGCGCCTGGCCAGGGTCCTGGACGAAGTCGCGAGAATCGGACCCGATGATCAGATAGTTCCCGCCTTCGGCCGGTCCCTCCGGGAAGGTCACGCTGACTTTCTTCGTTGCCTGGAGTTTCGCGCTCACCTGATTGTTCAGGTACACGATGCTCGCGACCATCACCACGAACGTGACAACACACGATGCGAGGAAACGTCGCCGGAAGACGCGCCAGAAGGCGGGAGTGAGAGCCACGGCTCGTCGATGGTACTGGTCATGGCCGCGCGATCGGCGTCGACGCCTCGGTTTCTCAGCGGGCATCAAGGAGTCGCGACGCCTAGCCTGCACCCCGATGGCCTACGCCCCGGTCCTCGCCGCACTTCCGCCCACCTTGCCGGCCACGGTGGTCCGGGACGGCGCGGCCACGGTGATCGCCGTCGGGGCGGTCGATGCGATCGGGCCTGCGACCGGTGATTCCGGGGTGTTCCCGGCGTTGGATCGGCTGGGCTCGGGTTGGTGGGCGGGGGTCGCCGGCTACGACCTCGGACGTCTCATCGAGCGGCTCGACTCGACGGAGCTGCCACCGGTGGCTGTCCCAGATCTGCATTTCATCCGGTTCGCGGCACGCACCGAGATCCACGACGACGGCCGGATCGTCCACGCCGGGACCGGAGCCGAACGCGCCGCACTCGACGCTGCTTTCGAGCATCCGGTTCCGGTCACCGCCGTAGGTCCGAGCCCTCGGTGGAGTTCCAGTCTCACCCGAGCCCAGTACGAACAGCGAGTGCGCGCGATCCATGAGCTGATCCGCGCCGGCGACGCGTACCAAGTGAATCTCACCCGTCAACTCACCGGCCCTCGCCTCGACCCCATCGCATTGTGGGACGCGGTGGCGTCGGGCAACCCGGCGCCCCATCGAGCGTTCTGGCGCGACGGCGCCGGTCTCGCCGTCGTCTCCGCCTCGCCCGAGCGCTTCCTCCGCATCGAGGGCGACGACATCGAAACCCGTCCGATCAAAGGGACGGCAACTCGTGCCCAACGGTTGCGGTCGAGCGAGAAGGACCAAGCCGAGAACGTCATGATCGTGGATCTCGCCCGGAACGATCTCGGCCGGGTGTGTGTCCCCGGAACCATCCACGTGCCCGAACTCTGCCGGGTCGAGACCCACCCCGGACTCGTGCACCTCGTCAGCACGGTGCGCGGTGCGTTGACGCCGGGCACCGGCCTGGGCGAGGTCCTGCGCGCCACGTTCCCCCCGGCCTCGATCACCGGAGCACCCAAGCCGAGGGTGATGCAGGCCATCGCCGACCTCGAACCCGTTCGCCGCGGTCTGTACTGCGGCGCGATGGGTTGGATCGATGCCGACCGTCGCCGCGCCGACCTTGCGGTGACGATCCGGACCTTCACCTGCACCGCCGACGCGACCACGTTCGGCGTGGGCGCCGGGATCACGATCGACTCCGACCCGGCCGCCGAGTGGGCCGAGACCGAACTCAAGGCAGCCCGACTCCTCACGCTCGCGGGCGAGCAGTCGGAGCCGCTCCTCATGTCGGCGCGACCATGACGCGGTCTCCCGTCGTCTGTGTCAACGGTGTCGTCGGCCGGGCCGACGAGTTGGCGATCTCGCCACTCGATCACGGCCTGCTGGTCGGCGACGGCGTGTTCGAGACCTTGCGCGTCTACGGAGGGATCCCGTTCGCGTGGCGGCGTCACCTCGAGCGCCTCGAACGCTCGGCGGCCGGGCTCGGACTCGACGTTCCGTCGATCCCGATGCTGCGCGAGCAGTCCGACGCCGTACTCGCGGCCAACGATCTGGTCGAAGCCCGGCTCCGTATCACCATCACCGGCGGGCCGGCACCGCTGGGTTCCGAGCGCGCCTCGGTCCCCCCGACCGTCGTGATCGCGGCCAGCGCGCTGACCGCGTGGCCGCCCACTGCCGACGTCGTGACGGTCCCCTGGCCGCGCAATGAACGGGGCGCGACCGCCGGGCTCAAGACGATCTCGTACGCCGAGAACGTGCGGGCCCTGGCGTTCGCCCATGAGCACGGCGCCGGCGAGGCAATCTTCGCCAACACGCGTGATGAACTCTGCGAGGCCACGGGCTCCAACGTGTTCGTCGTGAACGGCGGTGAGGTGCAGACGCCGCCTGCGGATTCCGGATGTCTCCTCGGAGTGACCCGTGCGCTCGTGCTCGAACTCGCGGCCGAGCACGGCCTTCCCTGTCGGGAGACGGCGTTACCGTTCGGCGCGATCGCCGACGCTGACGAGGCGTTCCTGTCTTCGACGACGCGCGAGGTCCAGGCCATCGCGCACGTGGACGGGCACGCGCTCCCGAACGCACCCGGGCCGGTGACCGAGGCGCTCGCAGCGGCCTTCACGGCGTTGATCGCGCGCGACCTCGACCCCTGAACGTGGGCGGGCGCTCAGGTCGTGCGGACGTGGACGACATCGCCCACCGCGACGGTCACCGTGGTCTCGTCGTCACTGCGCACCAGCAGATGGCCGGCGGCGTCGATCCCCACCGCCACCCCGACGAGCACGCCCGCAGGTTGTTCGATCCGCACCCGACGCCCGATGGTCACCAATCGGGCTTCGTAGCTCGCCCGGGTCGCGATCAGATTCGCAAGCCGCGTCTGGTATCCGGCCAGGAACGCGCCGAGCACGGCCTCGCGCGTGGTCGGTCGTCCACCCTCGAGGTTGCAGGCAGTGGCGATCTCGGTGAGCTCGTCGGGCACGTCCTCCCAGTGGAGGTTGACCCCGATCCCGACCACCACGGCGTCACCACTGGCCTCGGCCAGGATTCCGGCCAGCTTCCGATCCCCGACGAGAAGATCGTTGGGCCACTTGAGTCCGGCCGTCACCCCGGTCTCGGCCTCCACCGCCTCGGCCATCGCCAACGCGGCGGCGATCACCACCAGGTGGCGTTGGTCGGCGGGCAGATCCGGGCGGAGGAGGACCGACATCAAGAGGGAGGCCGCGGGTGGTGCGACCCACGTCCGTCCGAGTCGGCCCCGGCCCGCCGTCTGGTGCTCCGCCACCGCCACAAGCCCGGCCGGCGCGCCGGCGCGGGCTTCGTCGAGCACGTAACGGTTGGTCGAGTCGACCTCGGTGAGCCACCGGACGAGCCACGGGGCATCGGTCGACGGCGTCGAACTGGCTTCGGGCTCCACCACGGCCCGTAGGATACGGCGTTCTGTCAACCGGCCATTGCGGGGGAAGTCCGTGCTCCAGAAGATCCTGATCGCCAACCGCGGCGAAATCGCGGTGCGAGTCATGCGCACCTGTCGCGAGATGGGGATTGCCACGGTTGCGGTGTACTCCGAGCTCGACCGCGAGGCGCTGCACGCCCGCTATGCCGATGAGGCCTACGCCCTCGGCGGCCAGACCGCGGCCGAGAGTTACCTCAACACCGAAGCCATCCTCGACGTCATCGAGCGTTCCGGTGCTGACGGCGTGCACCCCGGCTACGGCTTCTACGCCGAGAACGCCGACTTCGCACGCGAGATCACCAAGCGCGGCGTGGCGTGGATCGGACCACCGCCCGAGGCAATCGACGTGATGGGCGACAAGATCTCGGCCCGGAAGGCGGCCGCGCGCGGCGGAGTCGAGAGCGTGCCCGGCACCGTCGAAGAAATCCGCAGCGCCAACGACGTGATCGCGTTCGGCGAGCAGGTCGGATGGCCGGTCGCGATCAAGGCCGCGTACGGCGGTGGCGGCAAGGGAATGAAGGTCGTCCACAGCGCCGACGAAGCGCAGTCGGCCCTCGATTCCGCACAACGCGAGGCGTTGGCGTTCTTCGGTCGCGACGAGGCCTACCTCGAGAAGTACCTCACCGGGCCGCGCCACATCGAGGTCCAGGTCTTCGCCGACACCCACGGCAACGCGGTGTGGCTCGGCGAGCGCGACTGTTCGGTGCAGCGTCGCCACCAGAAGTTGGTCGAGGAATCCCCCGCCCCCGGGCTCACCGAGGACATCCGCCGGGCCATGGGCGAATCGGCCGTGCAGGTCGCGCTGTCGACCGGATACGTGAACGCCGGGACCGTCGAAATGCTCTACCAGGACGGCGAGTTCTACTTCCTCGAGATGAACACGCGGCTCCAAGTCGAGCACTGTGTGACCGAGATGGTCACCTCCCTCGACCTCGTCGCCGAGCAGATCCGGATCGCGTCCGGCGAGCCGCTCTCCTTCACCCAGGACGAGGTCGAACGCCGCGGTCACGCGATCGAGGTGCGCATCAACGCGGAGAACACGGCGAAAGGCTTCCTCCCGTCGCCGGGAACGCTGACCGAGCTCGACCTTCCGTCGGGCCCCGGCGTGCGGTGGGACGGTGGTTACGAGAAGGGCGACACGATCTCGCAGTACTACGACAACCTCGTCGGCAAGCTCATCGTGTGGGCCCCCGATCGGGACCGCGCCCGGCACCGCATGTTGCGCGCCATGCAGGAACTCCACATCGAGGGCATCCACACCACCGTCCCCGCGGCCGAGCTCGTGCTGGCCCACCCGGATTTCGCGGCCGGGACGCACACGACCCGCTGGTTGGAAGAGGACGTCGACCTCTCCGGCCTGGTCTCGGACATCGGAGCCAAAGGCGATGCCCCCGAGGCGCCGACGAAGCAGACCCTCAGCGTCGAGGTCAACGGTCGCAAGTTCGAAGTCACCGCACTGCTGCCCGAAGGATTTGTGGGCGCGTCCGCAGGTGGAAGTGGCGCCGCTCGCAAAGCGCCGAAGCCGAAGGCCGCGGCATCGACCGGCAGCGGTGGCGACGGCACAGTGACTGCACCGATGCAGGGCACGATCGTCAAGGTCACGGTGGCCGTGGGCGACACGGTCGAGGCCGGTCAGTCGGTCCTGGTGCTCGAGGCGATGAAGATGGAGAACCACATCAACGCGGAGCAGGCCGGCACGGTCAAGGAGATCCGCGTGAACGCCGGCGACACCGTGGGTTCCGGCGACGTGCTGCTCACCATCGAGTAACGCGCCCTATTGCTCGACTGCCGGGCGCCGGCGCGATCTAGCGTCGCCGCATGAGCTTTCCGCTGATCTGGATCGACGCGTTCACCGACACGGCGTTCCGGGGCAATCCCGCCGCGATCGTGCTGCTCGACGAAGCCGCCGACGAGGTCTGGATGCAATCGCTGGCGTTCGAACTCGGGCTCGCCGAAACCGCGTACGTGGTGCCGCGCACCGACGGCGGGTTCGACCTGCGCTGGTTCACCCCAACGGTCGAGATCCCACTTTGCGGTCACGCCACGCTCGCGAGCGCGCACGCGCTGTACGAGTCCGGCCTCACTTCGGGGCCGATCCGCTTCCACACCCTCTCGGGTGAGCTCATCTGCACCCAACGCGACGGCATGATCGAGATGGACTTCCCTGCCGTCCCACCCACACCGGTGGAGCCCGCGCCCGGACTCCTCGATGCCCTCGGCGTCACCGGCCCCGTTGCCGTGCTCGACAACAAGCAGTGGTTCATCGTCGAGTGCCGGACCGCCGCCGAGGTCGAGCAGCTCACCCCCGACCTGCGTGCGCTGGAGCAGATCGTCCCGGGCGCGTCGGTCACGGCCCGCTCGGATCGGCCTGGCGTCGACATCGTGTCCCGGGTGTTCGGACCCGGTGTCGGGGTGGACGAAGACGCGGTGACCGGATCGGTCCACTGTGCGCTCGTTCCCTACTGGGCCGAGAAGCTGGGCACGACCGAGCTCGTCGCGTATCAAGCATCCGCCCGAGGCGGCACCCTCTACTGTCGGCTCGCGGGCGATCGCGTCTTCCTCGCCGGACCTGCGGTCACCGTCTTCCGCGGCGAGATCGCTCGGTGATTGTCCGAGCAGCGTGGGCTGCGAATGTCACCCCATCGTCCTACGCTACGGGTCCATGACACGCTGGGGCAGTCGGTACACGAGGTTCGCACGGCGCACGCGAATGACGGCCGTCGGCACTGCGACGCTGGCGGTGCTCATCGTCACGCTGACCGCTTGCGACTCTGGCGGCTCCGATGCCACCCCGGTACGCGCGCCGGGCCCGGACTTCGAGGTGTTCATGGACACGAGCGCCACACGAGACGAGGTCGATGCGGTCCGCCAACTCCTCCACCGGAGCGAAGCGGTGACCAAGGTTCGCTACGTGTCACGCGAGGAGGCATACCGAAAGTTCTCCAGGTGGTTCGAAAAGGATCAGCCCGACCTTGTCGCCAACACCCAACCGGCTGAGCTCCCCGAATCATTCAACGTCACGGTCTCGGGCGGCCTCAAACAAGTCGCCGCGCGCGTCAAGCGCCTTCCGGGCGTCGATATGGTCCTGAAGGTGCCGTCGTCGCGGCCCTTCTGTCGGCGGCTCGCTGCGGCCACACGCGACATGAGCCGCGCCGATCGCGCCGAACTCACCGGTATGACGCGCTGCCTCATTCACTGAGCGGTTGAATCTCCGTGCCTTCCGCGGTGCTTCAGACGGATGCGAGCGTCATCACTCGCGCGGGACTCAGGCAGAAATGCCACCCGCCCAGGTAGCACGTCACTTGAACCTGGTGCGTTCCGCGGAACGTGTCAGGAACTGACAGTCGGGCACCCGCGTGCACGAGTCGCTCCTGGGAATTCAGGTTGGGTATACGGCTGTATAGCCAAGGCGAATCTCTGGAATCGGACACCACCGACCTCGGGACTTCCAGTTTCTGGGCGTTCCGCGGAACGCACGCGCGCGACAGACCGTGCGCCCGGAGTGGTCGCTACGACGCGGCTTCGGCCAGGGACTCGGCCATAGCGGGGTGCACCAACAGGGAATCGGCGATGTCGACGACCTTCAGGTTGTTGGTGACGGCCACGGCGATCACCGAGATCAGTTCGGCGGCGCCCCGGCCGACGATCGATCCCCCGAGCACCTCCCCCGTTGCCGGGTCCGAGATCACCTTCACGAACCCGCGCGGATCTCCCTTGATCAGTGCCTGCGCGTTCGTCGCGAACG
>JANLRZ010000162.1:0-12138 GCA_031362155.1 Acidimicrobiia bacterium
GGCGTAGGAGAGGCCGCGGGTGACGTCGTCCCAGAGCATGGCGTCTGCGCCCAGGGCACTCGCCACGAACTCCGCGACGACCTGTTCGTGCTCGGTGCACACGCACTTGGTGGCGGCACTGAATCCCGCCGGCGCCTGACCGAGTGCCTCGCGGGTCACCAGGATCCGGCCGAGCCGATAGCCCGTTTCGATCCGCGCGATCGTCTGGCGGACGCGCGCGTCGCGGGTGTCGGCCCGCTCACGCGCGATCAGGTAGAGCGCGTGGTTGGATACCAGGCGATCGATGCCCCCGCGCTCGTGCTCGAGTTGGCGCATGGTCTGGCGGAACGCGGCGCCCTCGGTGCCGACGAGGTTGGCGATCGGAACCCGCACATCGGAGAAGAAGACTTCGCAGAAGTGGCGATTGGTCGTCATGTCGTGGATGGGCCGCACCTCGATCCCGGGCGTGTCCATCGGAACGATGATCTCGCTGATGCCGTGATGGGGCGCGGTGCCGTGACCGGTGCGACAAATGAGGTAACACGCGTCGGCGACCGCGCCGAAGCTGGTCCAGATCTTCTGGCCGTTGATGCGCCACTCGTCGCCTTCGCGAGCGGCGCTGGTCCGGAGTGATGCCAGATCGCTGCCCGCCTCGGGTTCGCTCATCCCGATGCACCACGTGGCGTCGCCCGAGAGGATCGCGGGCAGGAACGTGGCTTGTTGTTCCTCGGTGCCGTGGGCGATCAGCGAGGGACCCATCTGCCGGTCGGCGAACCACATGGCCGCGATGGGCGCACCAGCCGCAATGAGTTCCTCGCCGATGATCAACCGGTCGACGGCGGGCCGGCCACCGCCGCCGTACTCGACGGGCCAGGTCATACCGATCCAGCCGCGGGCGCCGAGTTCCCGGGCGAACTCCTTCGAATACCCGTTGATCCAGCTGTCGTTGTGGCGACCGAATCGGGCCACGGCATCGGCGGCGACGGCCCGGGCCTCGGCCCGCAGGGTTTGCTGTTCGGCACTCCAGGTGAAGTCCATGCGGTCGTGTTGCTCCGGGTCGGTGATGCGCAAACGGGCGGGGGTCGGTCAGTCAAAGTACTTTGCCCGACCATGGCTCACGATCTGATCATCCGCGGTGGCATGGTGCTCGACGGTTCCGGGAGCGACGCGACGGCGGCCGACGTCGCCGTCGACGGCGACCGGATCACCGCGATGGGCGACCTGGGGGACGCCGCGGCGACTCGGGAGATGGACGCGACCGGTCTGACGGTCACACCCGGGTTCGTCGACCTGCACACCCACATGGATGCCCAGGTCGCGTGGGATCCGTTCATGACGTCGTGCTCGTGGCACGGCGTGACCACCGTGCTGATGGGCAACTGCGGAGTGACCTTCGCGCCGGCCCGATCCGATGACCGGTCCTACCTCGCCGAGATGATGGAGAGTGTCGAGGACATTCCTCGCGACGCGATTCTCGACGGTCTGCCCTGGGATTGGGAGACCCACCCGCAGTACCTCGACTCGGTGCAACGGCTCGACCCCGCGCTCAACATTGTGGGTCTGGTCGGCCACTGCGCGGTTCGGTACCAGGTGATGGGGGAGCGGGCGTTGGGGGAGGAGGAGCCGACCGTCGACGAACTCGCGCGCATGCGTGAGATCGTGGGCGAATCGATCGCCGGCGGCGCGGTCGGGTACTCGACCTCGCGGATCCTCGTGCACGTGGTCCCGGACGGTCGCAAGGTTCCCGGTACGTACGCCTCGACCGCCGAACACCTTGCGCTCGCCGACGGAATGAACGAGGCCGGCGGCGGCATCTTCCAGGCCGTCCTCGATTTCGAAACCCGCGCCGGGACCGAGTTCCAGTTGCTGCGCGCGATGGCCGAACGGGCCGGCGACGTGCTGTTTGCCTCCGGGCCGGGGAACGACCCCAGCGGAGATCTCGGTGTGGTCGATCTCTGGGACGGGTTCCTCTCCGAGACTCGGGCGCAAGCGGGCCGGATCACCGCGTACACCATGACCCGGCCCTCCGGATCGCTCGCGGGGTTGGCCCAGGTGCCACCGGTCAGGGGTCCGCGCTGGCGTTCGGTCATGACCCTGCCGAGCATGGAGGATCGGCTCGCGGCGTTGCTCGACGATTCCATCCGGGCCGAGCTGATCGAAGAAGGCATCGAACGCGGCCTCCTCTACGACCCGCAGTTCATCCATCCGCTCGGACCGGGACCGGTGCCGAGCTACGACATCGAAGGCGGGAAGTCGGTCGCCGATCTCGCGACCGACGCGGGCGTGCATCCGGTCGAACTGATCGTCGACCGGCTGATCGCCAGCGAAGGCCGGGAGCTGTTCAACATGTGGTACTTCCACCGCAACCGTGAGGCGCTCGCCGGCATGCTCGCGCTCGACACGGTCTACCCGGGTGCCGGCGACGCCGGTGCCCATGCCGGCCAGATCTGCGACGCCGACGCGCCGACCCACTTCCTCTCGCACTGGAGCCGTGATCGCGGCATCGTGTCGTTGCCGGAGGCGGTCCATCGGCTCACGGCCAAGGCCGCAGCCACCTTGGGGCTCATCGACCGCGGCACGCTGCGCGTGGGCAATTACGCCGACATCAATGTCTTCGATCCGGCGCGGCTCAACGTCGGATACCCCACCTACGTCACGGACTTCCCGGGGGGCAAGGGCCGCATGCTGGTGCGAGCCGAGGGCTATGCCGCGACCCTGGTCAACGGACAGGTCGTGACCGAACAGGGCGAGCACACCGGCGCGCGTCCGGGCCGCGTGTTGCGCGAGTTCTCGCGCGGCGCGTAGGGCTCAGCGCGGCGAGGCCCGGAGCAGTTCCGGCGCCTTGCGGAAGGCGAAGGACGCGCTGATCCAGACCAAACCCGTGAGCATTGCAGTGATCCCGGACACGATGAACACGACCGCCACGGTGGCGGTCGGCCAGACGATGATCACGATGCCCAGCGTGGCGCTGATCGCCCCGGGCGCTGCCCGCACTCACCAAGTCGACGATCCCGACGACGACGAGCCAGAGCCCGAGCAGCACCGCGATCGTGTGGGCCGCGTTCACGGGCTTGAACACCATCCACGCGCCGAAGGCCAACGACAGGAGACCGCCGACCAAGACCACCCACCAATAGCGTGCCGCGGACGCCGCGGCTTGTTCGGGCGAGACTTCCACCCAGACGATGACGTTTCGTTCGTCGTTGTTCGTCATGCTGCCCCCTTGTCAACGGCCATTCTGTCGTCTGCCTCGGTCGCGACCACGACATCCGCCGGTGACACGCGCTCCCAGAGGACCGCGCCCGCGCACGCGGTCACGACCCACCCGATGCCGAGGACTCCACACCAGGTCATGAGCGTCATGGCGACGCCGATCGGACCGAACCCGGTCCAACCCTGGAGGAGGGGTGGGAACGCGACGCGGCTGGCGATGTGGAGGACGATCCCGTCGATGACGACTCCGGCGAGTCCGGCGATCATCAGCGCGCGGAAGCTGCGGCTGCCGTCTCGGACGAGCAAGATCGGGCTCAACGACCAGAAGATCCAGACGCACACCAGCGCGCCGATCAGCGCGAGCACGTGCCACCCCGTGGTCCGGTCGCCGGCCAGGGTGATTTCCTGACGGCCGATCATGGTCACGAGGTACAGGAGGAACCAGGTCGCACCCCGCGCGATCGTCTGGCCGATCGGGAACGGTTCGCGCCGCCACGCCCGCGCGTACATGCGCGCGACGGTGATCGACATCGGAATGCCCCAGACGAGGAAACTCGCGAGTCCGAACACCGTCCAGGTCGACTCCAGGCCACCGGCGGTACCGAACGCGGATCGGAAGCGATCGTCGAGCGGGTGACCGAGCCCGAGTTGGCGCACGAACAGGTCGCCGACGTTGGCCGTGTTGTTGAACCCGGTGAAGTACCCGAACCCGAGAATGATCAGCGGAATGATCGTGGTGAACAGCTCGATTGCGAGCAGGCCGCCCTGGGTGAGTCCGTCGATCTCGACGAACCGATTCGCGATCGCGATCAGCGGTGCGGTGCGGCGCGATTGCTCGAGGCGGGCGTATCGGTGGGCGAGTCGGTCGCGCAGTCGTTGGGCTTCGGGGTCCTCGAGCTGCTCAGCCATTCGCAAGAGTGTGGTGCATCACGGCACGGGGTCGGCTCCAAGTGGCTGGGGAGCCTCCCGTTCGGCGTCGCGCAGGAGGGCGAGGTCGGCGCGCTGGTCGGCGTCGGTCCGGGGCGGCGCGAGCGATCGCGGCCAGAGTTGTTGCTTCCGAACGGCGTTGATCTCGGCGGCGTAGAGGATCACGCGCGCTTCGAGTGAGATCCAGACGAGGAGTCCCAGCACGATCGCGAACAGGCCGTACACCTCGCTCATCCCTTGCAGGACGCGCGAGAGGTAGAAGGTCCCGACTCGCTGGAGCACTTCCCAGGCCACTCCGGCGACGACCGCGCCGGGGAGGAGTTCCCGCCACGGAACCTTCACCGCGATCAACACCTGGAACGCGACGACGAACAGCGCGGTGTTCGCGACGACCGCCGCGATGCTCACGGCCAGACCGATCACCACGGTGCCGGCGAGTCGGTTCCCGACCCCGCTCAGCACGGTGGTGACCAGGATGCCGAGTCCCAGCGTGCCGATGAGACCGAGGCTGCGAGCGATCCGGGGGACGAACCCGGGCCGCCGGTACATGGGCACGCCCCAGACCCGGTTCATCGCCTGCTGCGCGACATCGGCGATCCCGAGACCACCGTAGAGGGCGAAGAGGACTCCGACGACCAGCGCCACACCGTGGCCTTGGACAGTGGTCAGGTTGCGTTGGATTTGATCGCCGACCACGGGGAAGTTCGCGAGGGCCGAGTCGAGGATGCGGTGTTGCAGGTCGGGGTTGCCGTGGAGGACGTAGCCGAGGACGGTGACCGCGACGAGCAGGAGTGGGAACAGACTCACGAACCCGTAGTAGGTGATCAGGGCGGCCAGGTTGCCGCCACGGTCGTCGCTGAACTTCTTCACGACGCCGTATGCGAACCCCACGGGTCGGTTGCGTTGCTGGAACCGATCGACGGTGGCGATCACGCGGTGGAAATCCGGCATGCCCCTCAATACCACGGCGGCCTCGCCGGCCCGGGGTCGCCGAGATCCGCCGGGTCGCCCCCAGCCTGTACCCTGCCTTCGCCTCAACCCGCAGAATCCAGGAGTCCCCGGTGCAGATCTTCGACACGTTGTTCATTGGCGGCGAGTTCGTGAAGCCCCAGAGCGATGCCGTCATCGACGTCGTCTCCCCCCACACCGAGCAGGTCATCGGCCAGGTGCCCGACGCGTCGCCGGCCGACATCGACGCCGCCGTGGCCGCCGCCCGTGACGCGTTCGACAACGGCCCGTGGCCGACCATGCCGGCGGAGGAGCGGGGTGCCGCCATCGCGCGCTTGTCCCTGGCGCTGCAAGCGCGGGCCGAGGCGATCGCGGACCTGATCTCTTCTCAGAACGGTTCGCCGAAGAGCTGGTCGATCATGGGTCAGGTCTTCTCGTCCACGATGGTGCTCGACGCGTATGCGGGCTACACGAAGACGTACCCGTTCCTCGACGAGCGCACCGGCGCGCTCGGCGGCCGGGTGCGCGTGCGGCGCGCGCCCGTCGGTGTCGCGGCCGGAATCATTCCCTGGAACGTGCCGCTGTTCATCATGGCGCTCAAGCTCGGACCGGCGCTGGCCGCCGGGGTGCCCATGATCATCAAGCCCGCGCCGGAGACGCCGCTCGACTCCTACCTCTTCGCCGACGCGGTGATCGAGGCCGATCTGCCGCCGGGTGTGATCAACATCGTGCCCGCCGGTCGGGAGAACGCGGACTACATCCTGCGCCACCCCGGCATCGACAAGGTGAGCTTCACCGGCAGCAGCGCGGTGGGCAAGCACATCGCCTCCGTCTGTGGCGAGCAGCTGAAGCGGGTCACCCTCGAACTCGGCGGAAAGTCGGCCGCGATCGTGCTCGACGACGTGTCGCTCGACGATGCCCTGCTCAACGAGATGGTGATGTCGGGCCTCATGAACAACGGCCAGGTCTGTGGTGCACAGTCGCGGATCCTGGCGCCCCGGTCTCGCTACGACGAAGTGGTCGACGCGTTGGCGTCGAAGGTCGGGGAGCTGCACGTCGGCGACCCGCTCGACCTCACAACGCAGGTCGGACCGCTCGTTGCCGAACGGCAGCGCGATCGGGTCGAGGGCTACATCGAGGCCGGCAAAGCCGAAGGTGCCCGCGTGGTCACCGGTGGCGAGCGCCCGGACCAGGCCACCGGCTGGTACGTGGCGCCGACGGTGTTCGCCAACGTCGACAACACCATGAAGATCGCCCGGGAGGAGATCTTCGGGCCCGTCCTGTCGGTCATCCCGTACGACGGTGAGGACCAGGCTGTCCAGATCGCGAACGACAGTGACTACGGCCTCTGCGGATCGGTCTGGACCAGTGACGTGGAACACGGCGCCGAGATCGGTGCCCGCGTGCGGACCGGCGTGGTCGCGGTGAACTCGTCGACCATCCTCGACTTCAACGCCCCGTTCGGCGGCTTCAAGCAGTCGGGCATCGGCCGCGAACTCGGTCCGGAAGGCATCGACCCCTACACCGAACTCCAGACGATCATCCTGCCCGCATAGACCACCGGCGGGCCGCGGCTCAGCCGTCGCCTTGTCTCACAGGATCGGCGAGGGTCGATCCGACTCGAGCAGGGTTCGAGTCGCCGCCGCGTCGAGTGGTCGGCCGAGGTGGAAGCCTTGCGCGAGTTCGCATCCGATGTTCGCAAGCGCGTCGACTTGGGCTTGGGTCTCGACGCCTTCGGCGATGGGTGTGAAACCGAGCCCGTGTGCGATCTGGACGATCGCTTGGGCGAGTGACCAGCCGGACGACAACAGAGTGTCATCGATGAATCCGCCGTCAATTTTCAGCAGATCGATGGGGAGCTGTTGGAGCGACGACAACGACGAGTAGCCCGTTCCGAAGTCGTCGATGGCGAGACGCACGCCGAGATCACTGAGCCGCTGGAGTCGCTCGATTGCCGCGAGTGGATCTCGCATCAACGCCCCTTCGGTGATCTCCAGAATCAGTCGATCCGGTGGGAGCCCGGTTGCGTCGAGGAGCGACTCGACCCGGCCGGGAAGATTGGCGTTCATGAGTTGGAGCGGTGAGAGGTTCACGCTCACGGCCGGTGCGGTCGTGCCGGCAAACCCGGCGGTCCATCGGCGCGCTTCGTCGCACGCAGTCGCGAGGACGTGGTCGCCGATTTCGTCGATGAGGCCGTTGGCCTCGGCGAACGCGATGAACGAGCCGGGTGCGAGCAGGCCGCGTGTCGGATGTTGCCAACGCACGAGTGCTTCCATCGCGGTGATGCGTCCGGTCGTCAGTTCACGGATGGGCTGATAGTGGACGACGAGATCGCCGCGCCCGGCCGCGCCGTGCAGGCCCGCAATGAGATCGAGCCGATCGACGGCGGCCGAATGCATTTCCGGCGCGTACACCTGGTAGCAGTTTTTGCCCGAAGCTTTCGCGGTGTACATCGCGAGATCGGCGTTGCGCAGCACCTCGTGGGCACCGATGCCGGTGGTGTCGTACGCAATCCCGATGCTTGCTCGCGCGGAGATCGCTTTCGACGCCAGCACGATTGGTTGGTCCAAGGCGGCGAGGATCCGTTCGGCAATGAGGGCGGCGGTCTCTGGATCGCCAAGATCCGGGATGAGAACCGCAAACTCGTCGCCGCCGAGGCGGGCCGCGGTGTCCTCGGTGCGCAACTGACTTCTGATGCGTTCGCTCACAACGATCAGCAGTTCGTCACCCACCGAGTGGCCGAGGCTGTCGTTGACGTTCTTGAAGTCGTCGAGGTCGATGAAGAAGACGGCGAGTGTCCCCCCCGAGCGCGCCAACGACGCAGAGGCATGGTCGACGCGGTCGCGAAAGAGTGCCTGGTTCGCAAGTCCGGTGAGTGGGTCGTGGAGCGCTTGGTAGGCGAGGTCTTGCTCGAGCCGGACTTGTTCGGTGACGTCGCGAAAGGTCCAGACCCGCCCGACAATTTCACCGTCGATGCTCTGGGGGCGTGAATCCCGTTCGAAGATTCGTCCGTCCTTGAACTCGAGCCGGTCACGGCTGTGCGCGTCGGGAATGGCGTACAGCTCCTGCACCCTGGCGAGGAAGGTCTGAGGATCGAGGAGCTGATCGAGCACGCATGCCAGGGCCTGATCGTCGTCGCCGGACGCCAGAACTTCGGCGGGCAGATGCCACATTGCCGAGAAGCGACGATTCGAGTTCGTGATCCGACCGTCGCGGTCCACGACCAGAATTCCATCGGCGGTCGACTCCAGCGTCGCCGCCAACACCGAGTTGCTCGACCGGAGGTTCTCGCGTACCCGGGCCAGCTCACTGACGTCGTGTCCGGTCGCGACCAGTCCTTCGACGGTGGGATCATCGAGCAGGTTCGTCACCGTGAACCCAATGGGGATGGTCTTCCCATTGGCGTGGGTGAGCTGGAGCTCGAGTGAGACCTGTCCGGATGAGCCGTCGCCGGCCTGGACTTCGTGGAGCGCTTCGACGAGACGGCCCCGGTCGGCATCGTCGACGATGTCTCCGAGCGGGCGGCCTTCGAGCCATTCTTGATCCAGCCCCAGGATTCGACTCAGCGCCCCCGATGATGCGGTGACGACCCCGTCCGGAGTCAACAACATCGTGAGGGACGCCACATTGTGCATGAGGGAACGGAATCGAGCGCTCTCGTCATTCGCGATCTCCCAGCGGCGACGCGCGGTGATGTCGCGCACGCACAGGAGGATGTCGTCGCCGAACGGTGAGCCGAGTACTTCGACGAGTCGCCATCCATCGGGAGTTCGTAACCGGAGTTCGAGCAGCGTGCCGACCTCTTTGCCGATCACGCTGGCCATCGACAAGGCCGCGAGCTGCGCGTCCTCCGGATGGATGAACTCCAGGCCGCTGCGACCGACTGCCTCGCCGAGTGGAAGACCGAAGAGCCGCTCGGCGGCTCGATTTGCCCACCGCAGCTCTGCCGCCGAGTTGATCACCAACAGCGGATCCGGCATCGCCGAGATCAGCGCGGCGGGATCGGGAGGCCTCGCCGACGCCGCCGCCGGGTTCCACGTGCGGACAGAACTAGTGGTCACCTTCGCGGTATCGACCCTCGCCTCGGCCGAGTGAACCGGAACGAAGTCCGGTATTTTTGCGAAAGTGTGTGGAGGCGACTACCCCCGGTACTGCGGGCGATTCGAAAGTTTGCCGATGGAAGCCGGGCGGACGACGGTCGCCTCCTACAAGTACCGCTCGTGGCGCAGGCGGTGGAACGCCCACCAGCCGGGGAGCATCGGGAGCCAGAAGGTCGCCAACCGGAATAGGAAGACGGCCGGCACCGCCGTGGTGTTGGGCATGCCCGCGCCGACCAATCCGGCGATGACCGCGGCTTCGAGGGCACCGAGGCCGCCGGGCGTCGGCGCTGCGGTCGCGATGGCCGAGCCGGCGAGGTACGCGACCGCGACCTCGGGGAAGCTGAGGCCGCCACCGAACGCGAGTGTCGAGAAGTACATCGTCACCACGTATCCGAGCGTGACGACGCCGGAACCTCCGAAGAGCAAGAGGATCTTGCCCGGGCTGCGAATCACCACGGCGAACCCGCGGGCCGACTGCACGAGGACCGGGCGAACCTTCGTGGCGAACCACCGACGGGTCGCGGGGATCGACCAGGCGATCGCGATGAGTACGAGTATGCCCCCGACGACGGCGAGCATCGTCGGCCATCCCGGCATTGAAACCGATCCGATCTTCGAGCGACCGGCCCAGACGAAGAACACGATCAGGCACACGACGTGCATCGCGAACCCGGCGATGGTGTTCAGCCCGACGCTCGACACCGCCACCGGCGGATCGACCCCCGACTTCTGCAGGAATCGCACTTTGAGGGCCATGCCGCCCACGCCCGCGGGTGCGAAGTTGCTCGCGAACGATGCCGCGACCTGGGCGAGGAATGTGGGCACGGCTTTGAGGCGCTCGGGCACCGAACCCGCCAGGGCCAAGGCGGCGCCGACGTAGGTCTGGGTCGAGAACACCAGCGTCAGCGCGGCCCACCCCCACGATGCCTGGGACACCTGTCGGAAGATGCCGGGGAGGTCGGCCAGCCTGGGGAAGAGGAAGTAGGTGGCGGCCACCAGCATGAGGACCGTGAGGATCGTCCGCCGGCTGATGCGTTCGAGGGGGACGTATTCGGGTTCCTCGACGCCGGTGCGGTTGGCGATCTCGGTCTGAAGCTGTTCGAGGAGATGCGGTTCGAGCTTGAAGGCCGCGCGGGTTTCGGAACTCAATGCGTCGGCTTGCAGCCGAGGGAGCGCGCGTCGGACGGTCGTCAGGCCGAGCGAGTCGACGGCGCTGGTGACGGCCCGATCGACGCCGATCTCGAGCGTCATCACCGCGAGGAGCTGCGCGGTGTCGCCGTCGAGCACCGCGTCGGTGGCCGCGACTTCGCTGAACGCGAAATCGGTGAGCCAAACCTTGCCGTTGCGGTCGAGCAACAGTCGACGGCGGCGCAGGTCGCGGTGGCCGATGCGGTGGCTCCGCAACCGGGCGAGTTGTTCCCACACCTGGTCGACCTGCTCGTTCGTGAGTTCCTCGGCGGGGATCTCGACGAACGTGCGACCGTCGGTGAAGTCGAAGGCGAGGAGCATCGAATCGTCGTCGATCTCGACCAACCCTCGGAGCCGGGGCGTCTGCACCCCCACGTCACGGGCCTGGAGCGAAACGAGCGCCTCGTGTTCGACGTTCTGGCGCATGGTGGCGAAGGGGCGTTCGTCGCCGAGGTTCTTGAGTCGTACGAATCGGTAGAGGCGATACAGCAGGTCGGCCGAATGTTCGTCGGGGCTCAGCACCTTGACCATGAGCTGGTCGTCGTTCTCCAACTGGGCGAGGTACCGGATGGTGCCGTCGCTCGGGCCGGCGAACGGTTCGAGCGCGACCGGCGCGAGGCCCGCGGAACTGAGCGCCGTGCGAATGCCGTACGGAGTCGGGCGGCGGTCGGGACGGCCGAAAGCCAGCAGCACGGTCGTGCCGACCGTCGCGCCGAGCGCGAGCGCGATGAACACCTCCGACGGGAGGTGGGACGCCAGGACGATGTGGGCGGTGGTAATACCGATGAGCGCCAGCAACCCGGTGCGGCGCCACCGTTGGCCGACGAACGGAGCCAGGATCACGAACGACGACGTCATCTCGGCGAGGGTCGTCGGGGTGATCGCGCCGCCGGGACCGATACCGCCTTCGGCGAGAAAGCGCTGCGTCGCCAGGTGGGGTGCCGCCTGGTACAGCCACCAGTCGATGAGCATCAACAGCGTGAACGCCAACACGTTGGCCAGCACGATGTAGCCGATGAGGCGGTAACGCTTCGTGAGGATCGGCGGAATGAACACCGCGATTGCGATGATGCCGACGCTGATCGAGACGAAGCCGTTCAGGAGTCGGGCGATCGTGGTGTCGAGGCCTCCGAACAGGGCGACGATGTCGGTCTCGACGCCGCGCACGGTTCGCTCCGCGAACCGGGCGAGCCCGAGCAACGCTGCCGTGACCGCGGCGAACGCCAACAGTCGGATGACGTCGCTCGGCGACCGGCGGTAGCCGACGACTTCTTCGACCTCGGGCTGAGGTTCGGCGATCACCGGGACGGTCGGCACCGGGTCACCGTACCGACGCTCACGCCTTCCGTGGTGGTTCGCTACGTTCGCGTGCGGCTTGAAACGTTCCCGCCCGTCCGCCCGAGGAGATCTCCAGATGCGCAATCCGCACGCCGGTGAGCCGTTCACCACGTCCGATGCCGAGATCGAACAGGCTCTACTGGACGTGAGCATCCCGACGTTGATGCTCTCGCTGGTCCACATGACGGGCGATGCCGAACTGATCCGCGGTCGGCTCCAGCCCGCGGGGCTCTTCCTCAACGAGGTCCAGGGGTACATGACCGAGGAGGACAAGGCCGAGGTGCGATCCCTCGCCCTCGAGGTCATTCGGGACTATCGCGATCGCGGGTGTCCGGAACCGGCACCGATCGATGCGGCACTGCTCCACGAGATGATGACCTGGTTGGTGTGTGAGGACGTGCCCGCCGAGTACGTCCCGATGCTCATGGAGGAGATGGAACTCGAC
>JANLRZ010000219.1:0-3457 GCA_031362155.1 Acidimicrobiia bacterium
CTTCGCCGCCAACCGGATGATCTGCCGTCTCAGATCACGATCCAACCTTCGCCACGCTCGCTTCGCCACCACAACCTCCTCGTCGAGCCAAGCCTCACGGCTCGACGACCCCGTTGCAGTGACCCCTTGACCCCGCCCACCCACCTGGTGGATGAGCGTACAAAGGTCGGCAGTATTCGGGAGACAATGGCCCCGCGGGGCGGCCCGGCCTGGGTACGGTACGGCGCGCCGACTCGGTCGGACGCGACGAGACCCGAGGTTCCGCCAATGAACGACCAACGCGTCTTGCAGCCGGCGTGGGACTTATTGCGCGACCACCTGGGCCAGTTCCTGGGTTCGCCCGGCTTCCTGCTCACGGCGGTGGTGCTCGGGATCTACCTGCCGGGCGTGATCTTCTCGTTCGTCGATGTGGTGGTCGCCAAACGGATGACGGCTCGAGAGTGCCTCGCCGTCTATTGGCGGGCGATGAAGTGGTACGGAACCGTGTACTTCATTGCGTTGCCGATCTTCATCTTTGCGCCGCAGCCGTTCACCTTCGACATTCCGGCCCAGGCACCGACCCTCGCAGCCTTTGCCCGCGACCTGGTGTTCTACTTCCTCCTCGGTGACTTCCTGTCGTACTGGTGGCATCGCTTCGAGCACCAGAACCGGTGGTACGCGTCCCATGTGCACCGTGTCCACCACGTCGACCGGCCCCCGCTCAGCATCTGGACGGCCATGGTGGTCCACCCCGTCGAGGGGGCCTCGGTGTTCCTGTGCTTCCACACGTACGGGATCGTGTTCCCGATCCACCTGTTCAGCTTCGCGGTGGCCGCGTTCGCCATGACCGCCGTGAACATGATCACGCACTGCGGCTACCGCCTGCCGATCTATGACCAACTGTTCGCTCCCGCGGCGGGCCACGACCTACACCATTCGAACCGCGAGCCGACCAATGTGTCCGTTGTGCTCACCGTGTGCGACCGCCTCTTCGGCACGTTCCGCAAGGCGAGTTATCGCACCGCCGTCCCGCGTTGACGCGGCGGTCCTCGAAACGATCCAGCCCGGGAAACCCCCGATTTCGGTGAGCAGGCGCGTTCAGAAACCTCTGACTGTCGGGGTAGACTTGTCGTCTTTGTCGACCAATTCTCGCGGCGACGGCTGCGAGCAGTCTCACCCTCAGAAGGGACACTGACCGTATGCGTCGAGGTCATCACTCTCGCTCGATCGTGGCGCTCGTCGCGGCGAGCGGCCTGTGTTCGGCACTGCTCGGTGGCCTGGGAGCCGCGGCAGCCCACGCAGGCCCGGCGCCAAGGCCGGGGCTCCGCGCCCAGCAGGCAGTCCCCGCGCCATCGACTCCCGACGCGGCGATCGCGGCGACCCCCGCAGACGACCGCATTCTCGTGACGGTGAAACCCGGCCAGGGCGACAGCCTCAGCGCGGCCGTCGCCGCGCTTGGTGGTGCCTCCGTCGACACCGTCGCCGGAGACACCGTGATCCTCGACCCCGCGCCCGGCGATTCGGTCGACACCGCTGCGATCGGCGCGCTTCCCGGCGTGATTGCCGTCGAGCCCAACCAGCGAGTGCACGCGTTCGCGGCCCCGAATGACCTCTACTACCCCGACCAGTACGGTCTGTTCAACACCCAGCCCGGGGGAGTGCGGGCCGAGAACGCGTGGAATGGCTCGACCGGCTCGCGCAGCGTCGTCGTCGGTGTCCTCGATACCGGCGTCTTCGCGAACCATCCCGACCTGTCCGCCAACATGTGGACGAATCGGACGGGGATCAACGGCTGTCCCTATGGCTCTCACGGGTGGGACGCCACCTCGGCGTCAAGCGTCCCGGCGGTCCTGTGCAACCCCCAGGACCTCGCCGGCCACGGCACGATGGTCGCAGGCATCCTCGGTGCCACCGGGAACAACGGGATCGGCGTCAGTGGTGCCGCCCAACAGGTCTCGATCATGAGCCTGAAGATGCTCAACTCGAACGGTGACGGATCCGTCGCGGACGCGATCGAGGCCATCGACTTCGGCCTCGCGGCGAAGGCGCAAGGCGTGAACCTGCGCGTCCTCCAAGCATCGTGGGGGGCGTACAACCCGCCACCATCCGAGCAGTCGGCGCTCCACGCCGCAATCCAGCGGGCGGAGACCGCCGGAGTGCTGTTCGTGACCGCGGCCGGAAACGGCGACGATTCGAACACCCCACGGAATCTCGACCAGCCGGGTATCGACGTCCTGCCGTGCGAGGACTCCAGCGCCGCAGTGATCTGTGTCGCCGCGTCGACCAATACCGGCAGTCTGGCCTTGTACTCCAACTTCGGCGCCAGCGCCGTCGACATCGCCGCACCCGGATCCTCGATCTATTCCACGATCGAACGCAACCGGGACCCCAACTGCCCCGCCAATTCCGACTACTGCTTCTACGACGGCACCTCCATGGCGACCCCGTTCGTTTCCGGTGCCGCGGTCGATGTGCTCGCCGCCGAACCGAACCTCACGCTGAGCCAACTCAAGTCGCGCCTGCTGACCTCGGCGAGTACCTCCGCGGCGTTCAATGGCAAGGTCGCGACGAACGGGCGGCTCGACATTTGCAATGCGATGCCCAACTGTGGAGGGCTCCCCGCGGTGGCGCCGACGGCGCCCACCAACTTCAGTGCGGTGGTCCGGTCGGGTGCGGTTGATCTGACGTGGACCAAGCCCGACTCGAACGGGAACTCCTTCACCATTTCCGGGTACGAGGTGAACGGTCCGAACGGCACGGTCAGCGTGGCGCCGGGGGCCACGAGCTACGCGATGACCGGCCTGACGAACAACGTGACGACCACGGTGCAGATCCGGGCGTTCGGTAATGGTGGCACCGGTCCGTGGGTGACCAAATCGATCCGACCTCACCCCGGTGGATACATCGTGGACGCACGTGGCGCGGTGAGCAAGTACGGCGTTGGCGGAAACCTTCCGTCGGATGCGATCGGTGCACCCTCGTTCTCCTACGACATCATCCGAGGCATCGCCATCCTCCCGGAGGGCACCGGCGGGTACGAGGTCGACGCGTTCGGCGGGATCCATCCGTTCAAGATCGGGAGTACCAGCCCGCAGCCCCCGGCTGTCACCGGCGGGCCGTACTGGCTGGGCTGGAACATCGTGCGCGGCATCGCGTTGTCACCCCAGGGTGGCGGGTACGTCCTCGACGGCTTTGGGGGCACCCACCCGTTCGGCTTCGGTACGGCGTCGCCTCCGGCTCGCCCCGCGGGTGGACCGTACTGGAACGGCCGCGACATCACGCGGGGCATCGCCATCAACGCCACCGGGACTGGCGGCTACATCGTCGACGGCTTTGGCGGGACCCATACCTTCCGGATCGGGAGTGGCGCCACCCCGGTGAAACCCCAGGAAGGCCCGTACTGGCTGGGCTGGGACATCGTGCGCGGCATCACCCTGGCGCCGGGGAGTGGCGGCGGGTATCTCGTCGACGGCTTCGG
>JANLRZ010000245.1:0-70021 GCA_031362155.1 Acidimicrobiia bacterium
TTCACCGCCTCCATTCTCGTAGTAGTTATGTAGCGCACGGCCGCCGCTACGCGCCCGTGCGCTCTTCCGCCCCTCGCCAGCAGGCGAGGGGTTTTTCGTTCCCGCTTTCGTTCATTGCAGTCCAGCCGAAGAGGAAATCATGAAGCTGACCGGAGCCCAGGCCCTCATCAAGAGTCTCGAGATGGAAGGTGTGGAGGTCATGTTCGGCCTCCCCGGCGGTGCGATCCTTCCGGTGTACGACCCGCTGATCGACTCGTCGATCCGCCACATCCTCGTGCGTCACGAGCAGGGCGCCGGTCACATGGCCGAGGGATACGCCCACGCCACCGGGCGTCCGGGCGTGGCCATGGTGACGAGTGGCCCGGCCGCGACCAACATCGTGACGCCGCTGGCCGACGCGTACATGGACTCGATCCCGCTCGTCGTGATCACCGGTCAGGTCCCGTACGCGGTGATCGGAACCGACGCGTTTCAGGAGTGCGACACCGTCGGGATCACGATGCCGATCACCAAGCACAACTGGTTGATCACCGACGCGCAGGACATCCCCCGCATCATCCGGGAGGCGTTCCACGTCGCCACGACCGGCCGCCCCGGCCCGGTGTTGGTCGACATGCCCAAGGACATCGCCAACCAGACGATGGAGTGGGAATGGCCCGAGGGCGTGGACTTGCCCGGGTACAAGCCGAACGTGAAGGGTCACCCGAAGCAGGTCAAGGACGCGGCGAAGCTCATCGGTGAAGCACACCGGCCCGTCATCTATGCGGGTGGCGGAATCCTCAAGGCGCGCGCGGCCGAAGCGCTGCGTGAACTCGCCGAACTCACGGGGATCCCCGTCGTCACCACGCTGATGGCGCGCGGCGCCTTTCCCGATAGTCATGAACTCGCGCTCGGGATGCCAGGTATGCACGGCAACTACACCGCGATCACCGCGATGCAGAAGGCCGACCTGCTCATTGCGTTGGGTTCACGCTTCGACGACCGGGTGACCGGCAAGGTCGACGCGTTCGCACCCGACGCGAAGATCATCCACGTCGACATCGACCCGGCCGAGTTGGGGAAGGTCCGCCGGCCCGACGTGCCGATCGTCGGTGACTGTAAGAACGTCATCGAAGGAATCGTCACCGCGGTGAGAGCGAACCAGGCCAAGCACGAATGGCCGGACCTGAGCGACTGGCGGGCGACCGTCAAGGGCTGGCAGGAGGAACACCCCCTGTATTACGACCAGCCCGAAGGTGGCCCGCTCAAGCCGCAGTTCGTCATCGAGAAGTTGCGGGAGTACGCGCCCGACGACACGATCCTCGCCTCGGGCGTGGGTCAACACCAGATGTGGGCGAGCCAGCACTGGCGCTTCGAGCACCCCTACACCTGGGTGAACTCGGGTGGCCTCGGCACGATGGGGTTCTCGGTTCCGGCTGCGATCGGCGCCAAGGTCGGGTGCCCGGAGAAGACCGTGTGGGCCGTCGATGGTGACGGCTGTTTCCAGATGACGGCGCAGGAGTTGGTGACCGCGGCCGCGGAGAAGATCCCGGTCAAGATCGCGATCCTGAACAACGCCTATCTGGGCATGGTCCGGCAGTGGCAGGAGCTCTTCTACGAGGAGCGCTACAGCGAGGTGTACCTCTCGCCCGACCTGCCCGACTACGTGATGTGGGCCGAGGCGATGGGCTGTGTCGGCTTCCGGGTCGAGACGCCTGAAGACGTCGTTCCCACCATCGAGAAGGCGAACGCAATCAACGACCGTCCGGTCGTCATCGACTTCCGGACCGACTATCGCGAGAAGGTGTACCCGATGGTTGCCGCGGGGTCGAGCAACGACGACGTGATCCTCGGCCCGGAAGCCGACAAAGAAGGAGGGCGCTGAGATGGCGATCGACCACCACATCCTGAGCGTGCTCGTCGAGAACAAGTTCGGCGTGCTCACTCGCGTCTCGAGTTTGTTCTCGCGGCGTGGGTACAACATCTACTCGCTGGCGGTCAGCCCGACCGAGGACGACCGCTACTCGCGCATGACGATCGTCGTCGATGGCGATGCCGATCTCGTCGAGCAGATCACGAAGCAACTCAACAAGTTGATCCCAGTGATCAAGATCTCGGAGTTGGCCGATTCCGACGCGGTCGAGCGCGAACTCATGCTCGTCACGGTCAAGGCCGGTGCCGATGCTCGGTCCCAGGCGACCGAGTTGGCGTCGATCTTCGAGGCCAAGATCCTCGATGTCGGGTTCGACGCGATGACGTTGATGGTCGCCGGCCAGCCCGACAAGCTCGACGCGATGACCGATCTGTTGAAACCGTTCGGGATCATGGAGCTGCAACGCACGGGCCGGATTGCCCTCCCGAAGCTGTCTCGCCAGTCGAGCAAGCTCCGGGTCGTCAAGAACAAGAGCGCCTGACTACCGTTCGTCCAATTCCCCGACGCGAATCGCGACCGAGTGGTCGCGATTCCAGCGCCGGAAACCTTGAGGAGAGACAGCTATGGCCGCCACGATTACCTATGACGACGGTGCCGATCTCGGATTGCTCGACGGCAAGACCGTCGCGATCCTTGGGTACGGCTCCCAGGGTCACGCGCACGCGTTGAACCTGAAGGAGTCCGGTGTCGATGTGATCGTCGGGTTGCGTGAGGGTTCGTCGAGCGCACCCAAGGCCGAGCAGGCCGGGCTCAAGGTGCTCACGACCGCCGAAGCCGTGCAAGCGGCCGACGTCGTGATGGTGCTGCTCCCCGACACCGAGCAGAAGAAGGTATACCAAGCCGACATCGAACCGAACCTGGTGCCGGGGAACTCGCTCGCCTTTGCCCACGGGTTCAACATCCACTTCGACCAGATCAAGCCGCCGGAAGGCGTCGACGTCTGGATGATCGCGCCGAAGGGCCCCGGCCACCTCGTCCGCCGGACTTACACCGAGGGCGGCGGCGTTCCCGCACTCGTCGCGGTGTTTCAGGACGCGAGTGGGAACGCGCGCTCGGTCGCGCTCGCGTACGCCAAGGGCATCGGCGCGACGCGTGGCGGGGTGCTCGATACCACGTTCCAGGAAGAGACCGAGACCGACCTCTTCGGCGAGCAGGTCGTGCTCTGCGGCGGACTCGTCGAGCTGATCCAGAACTCATTTGAAACCTTGGTCGAGGCCGGGTACCAGCCGGAGTCGGCGTATTTCGAGACGCTGCACGAGGTGAAGCTCATCGTCGACCTCATCTACGAGGGTGGCATCGCCAACATGCGCTACTCGATCTCGGACACCGCCGAGTACGGCGACATGACTCGCGGACCGCGCATCATCACGTCGTCCACGAAGGCCGAGATGAAGAAGATTCTCGGCGAGATCCAGAGCGGCGAGTTCGCGCAGGAATGGATCGCCGAGAACGAGGCCGGTCGCCCGAACTTCAAGAAGCTCCAGGAAGCCGGCAAGGCGCACCCGATCGAAGCGGTCGGTGCCAAGCTGCGCGGCATGATGCCGTGGATCTCCGCCGGTAAGGCGGCGCCGCAGGACGTCTCCGGCGGCTGATCTCGGTCTCGGTCGATGATCTTCGTCGCGATCGTCGCGGGCTATCTGCTCGGCACGTTCCCGTCGGCGGATCTCGTCACCCGGATTGCGACGCGCGGCACCGTCGACATCCGTCAGGTCGGCAGCGGTAACCCGGGCACCCTCAACGCAATCCAGTCGATCGGAACCCGCTGGGGGATCGTCGTCCTGATCCTCGACATCGCCAAGGGCGTTGGCGCAGGCTTCCTCGGCCGGTGGCTCGGCGGCGCGGATGGTGCGTACGCCGCGGCCACGGCATCGATCGCCGGACACGTCTTTCCGGTCTGGACACGGTTCCGGGGTGGCAAAGGGGTCGCCACCTCGGCCGGTGCGTGCATTGCCGTCTTCCCGATCTACGTGCCGCTCGATTTCGTCGTGGCCTTCCTCGGCGCGGCCAGGTCGCGCCGGGCCACCTTGAGTACCCAGATCGCGTGCGGAGTCTGGATCGTCGCCGCGATCGTCTGGACGGTGTTCGGTTGGCCGAACCTCTGGGGTCCGCCGGCCGGTCCGGGGTTGATCGTGTTCTCGGCGCTTGGAACATCGATGATCCTGTGGGCGTTCTGGGCCGCCGAACGGCGGAACCCCGCCCCCGCGGCGTAAGGCGCTCCTCAGCCGCGAATCACGAGTCCGCGCGGTGTGTCGCGGGCGCCAACGCCCCGGATTGCGTCGGCGAGCGGATGTTCGCGGACGGCGCGACCGTCGATCTGGGTGACCTCGATTTGGCGGAGCCGTCCGTCTTTGACGAGGTGGGCCAAGCCGGCGACCCACTGATCCGAATCGGTGAAGGTCGTGAGGGTTCGACCGCCGCGCTCGATGAAGCCATGGAGTACGCCGTCGACGGTCACGACGTATGCGCCCGCGGCACGATTCGGGCGACCGGCGGACTCCGGCCACGCCAGGGCGGCCCCGTACGGCTGGGCGGGATCGGTGGCCGCGAGGACCCGGAGCTCCGGATCGGTGGCGGGGGACCGAAACGCTCGCAACCGGTCGACTGCACCCGGCAACGCGAACTGGGCCGCGCCGAGCCCGGCCACGAAGTACCCGCGGCGAACCTGGCCGCGTTCCTCCAATGCGCGCAACACGGGATACACCGCGGCGTAGCCACCGACGATGCCTTCGGCCCGCACTGCCTCGCGGGTGATGACGCCGTACCGATCGAGGAGTTGAGTGGCGAGCGCGTGCAACCGCAGCGTGGGTTCTGCGTCGGGTCGAGCCGCAGTGACGAGGGACCACCGGCCGGCACCCGCCGGAGGTCCGAGTCGACGGAGGCTTCCGGGCCGGGGGCGACCACCGGCGCGCCCGCGATGCTTGGCCCGGCTGAGCTGAGCGCGCAGCGGCGCGAGGCTGTCGTTGGTCACTGCGCCGGACCAGACGAGATCCCAGAGCGCGGTCAGGACCTCGGCCTCGGGTTGGTTGTGGGCCGCGCCGAGCAGGTCGGACCAGAACGATGCACCGCGCTCGCCGAGGTGATCGGCGATCGCGTCGTGGATCGGGCCGGTCGGCCGGTCGAGCGGTGGGGGCAGGACGAGATGGGCCCGATCGCGGAACGCGAGTGCGATGCGACCGTCGCGCGGGCCGATTGGCCCGGCGCCGACCCACACCAGGTCGCCGCTACTGAGCAGTTCGTCAAGTTGATCGGCGCGGTACCCGGTGACCCGGGACGGGAGCACGTCGAGTTCGAGCGTCGAGGCCGGGAGCGCAACGCCCTGGAGCTGGGCGATGACGTCGAGCAGCGCGTCGGCCCCGTGGCGGGGCGCGTCGAGCCCGTGCCACGCCGGGAGGAATCGGGCGAGGACCTCGGTGTCGACGGGTTCGACCTCGTGGCGCAGCTTGGCCAGGCTCCGGCGCCGGAGGCGGCGTAGCACCGTGGAATCGCACCACTCGCGTTCGGTGCCGTCGGGCCGGAACTCGCCCCGAACGACGCGTTCCACGGCTTCGAGCGCCCGCAACTCCGGCTCGACCCGATCGATCGGGATGCCGAAGCGTTGCCCGGGCTCCACGGTGCGGAACGGCCCATGGGTGCGGGCGAAGCGCGCCAGGATCTCCCGCAGCGGTTCGGGCGTGGATTCGGTGAACGCCATCGGGAGGCCCGGGGGCAGTGCCGCGCCGAAGGCGTCCCGGTACCGCGCGGAGTCTTCGGCCGCGATAGTTCGCGTCTCGCCGACGAGTTGGATATCGATCGCACGCCGGTCGCGTCGGAGTTCGTCGAGAAGGGCGGTGGCGTCGAGCCCGTCGGCGATGCGCGCCGCGAACTCCGACGCGCTCAGATCGCCGAGGTCGGTGAGCAGGTCGTGCGCGTCGTCGGCGGTCCGGATCCGGTCGCGCCGGTCAGGGGTGAGGCGTTGGAGCTCGAGTTCGAGCTCCGCCAAGGCGTCGGCATCGAGCAGCTCGCGCAACTCCTCGGTGCCGAGCAGCTCGCGGAGGAGGTCGCGATCGAGGGTGAGGGCCGCGGCCCGCCGCTCTGCGAGTGGTGCATCACCTTCGTACATGAACGTGGCGATCCACGCGTAGAGCAGCGACTGGGCGAATGGCGACGCCTTCTGCGTGTCGACGGTGACCATCCGCACCGTACGGGACCGGAGGTCGCGCAAGAGTTCGACCAGCGACGGCAGATCGAAGACGTCTTGGAGGCACTCACGAGTGGTCTCGAGAATGATCGGGAACGTTGGATGGCCCGACGCGACTTCGAGCAGCCCGGCCGCGCGTTGGCGTTGCTGCCAGAGCGGGGTGCGTTCGCCGGGTCGGCGCCGGGGGAGGAGCAGGGCGCGGGCCGCAGCTTCCCGGAAGCGGGCACTGAAGAGCGACGACCCGGGCAGTGCATTGATCACCAGATCCTCGACGGCGTCGGGGTCGAGGGCGAGGTCTTCGATCGGGAATCGTTCGACCGCATCGGGCAACCGGAGGACGATGCCGTCGTCGCTCCAGAGCACCTGGACGTCGGTCCCGAGCCGCTCGGTGAGGGTCGCTCGGAGCGCCATGCCCCAGGGTGCGTGGACACGTGCTCCAAAAGGGCTGAGGATGCACACCCGCCAGTCGCCGAGTTCGTCGGGGAACCGCTCCACCACGATGGTGCGGTCGTCGGGGATGGCGCCGGTGGCGTCGCTCTGTTCTCTGAGGTACGCGACGAGATTGGTGGCGGCGAGTTCGTCGAGCGCGGTCGTCGCCCCCAGGTGCGCGATGGCCTCGGCGTCGGTCTTGGTTCGCAGGTCCCGGGTGAAGGCACCGATGGCGCGACCCAACTCGATCGGTCGCCCGGGTTGGTCGCCGTGCCAGAACGGCATGCGACCCGGCTCGCCCGGAGCCGGGAGCACGATCACCCGGTCGTGGGTGATCTGATCGATGCGCCAGGTGCTGGCGCCCAGCACGAACGTCTCGCCCGGCCTGCTCTCGTAGACCATCTCCTCGTCGAGTTCGCCGACGCGCGTTCCTTCCGGGAGGAAGACGCCGAACAGTCCGCGGTCGGGGATCGTGCCGCCATTGGTGATGGCGATGCGACCGGCTCCGTCACGCGCCCGCACGGTTCCGGCCACGCGGTCCCACACGATGCGCGGGCGGAGCCCGGCGAACTCGTCGGAGGGGTAGCGACCGGCGAGGAGATCGAGCACGGCGGTGAAGGCTTCGTCGCCGAGTTCGGAGAAGTTCGCGGTCCGGCGCACCAGGGCGGCGAGCTCGTCGACCTTCCACTCGTCGACCGCGCTCATGGCGACGATCTGCTGGGCGAGGACATCCAGCGGGTTACGGATGATCCGGGTGGACTCGATCGATCCGGACTGCATGCGATCGACGACGACCGCGACCTCGAGGAGGTCACCCCGGTACTTGGGGAAGATCTTGCCGGTGCTCGGCTCACCGACCTGGTGGCCGGCGCGGCCGATCCGCTGCAACCCGCGGCTCACCGCGCCTGGTGATTCGACCTGGATGACGAGATCGACGGTGCCCATGTCGATGCCGAGTTCGAGACTGCTGGTGGCCACCAGCGCTCGCAGCCGACCGGTCTTCAACTCGTCCTCGACCAAGAGGCGTTGCTCGCGGGCGAGCGAGCCGTGGTGGGCCTTGACCAGTTCCTCGCCGGCCAACTCGTTGAGGCGGGCGGCCAACCGCTCGGCGAGACGGCGCGCGTTGCAGAAGATCAGCGTGGTGTGGTGTGCCCGGATGAGATCGAGGATGCGCGGGTGGACGTGCGGCCAGATGCTGGCGCGGGCCTCGCCGTCGAGGGGTCCCGACGGTGGATCGTCCATGCGCGTCCCGAGCGCGGCCATATCTTCGATCGGCACGATGACCTCGAGGTCGAGCTCCTTGCGGGTGCCGGCGTCGACCACGGTGACCGGGCGGAGTTGGTGGTTCGATCGACCGCCGAGGAAACGCGCGATCTCGTCGAGCGGACGTTGCGTCGCCGAGAGCCCGATACGTTGCGGAGGTTGCTTCGTGATCGCTTCGAGCCGTTCGAGCGAGAGTGCGAGATGCGCGCCGCGTTTGGTGCCGGCCACGGCGTGGATCTCGTCGACAATGACATACCGGATGTCGCGCAGCGTGTCGCGGGCGCCCGACGTCAGCATGAGGTAGAGCGACTCGGGAGTCGTGATGAGAATGTCGGGTGGGCGGCGCCGCAACGCCGCTCGTTCTTTGGCGGGAGTGTCGCCGGTACGGATTCCGACGGTGGGCGTATGGAACGGGATCCCGAGCCGTTCCGCTGCGAGCGCGCTGCCCGTGAGCGGCGCACGGAGGTTCTTCTCGACGTCGACCGCGAGGGCCTTGATCGGCGACAGGTAGAGCACTCGGGTGCGTTCGGCCTTCGGTGGGACGGCCTCGGTGGCCAACTGATCGATGGCCCAGAGGAACGCGGCCAGGGTCTTGCCCGATCCGGTGGGGGCGAGGATCAGCGTGTGGTCGCCCGCGGCGATGGCCGGCCACCCCTTGGCCTGGGCATCGGTGGGCGCGCCGAAGGTGGTGGTGAACCACTCCCGCACCGCGGGCGAGAACTGCTCGAGGATCTCCGCCACCGTCGCACCGTACCCGCGAGGTGTGACCGGAATCCCAGGGTTCAGACCTCGACGACCTCGGAGGCTTGGAGCATGACGTTCCAGACGTTCCCGGGCATGTGGACCTCCGGGTTGCGGTACAGGGTCTGGAGCTGATCGAGCCGGTCATCGACCGTGGCGGCGAGGTCGGCCATCGTGTCGAACAGTGACAGATCGTCCGGGATCGGATCCTCGGGCTCCCAGTGCGCGCCCCACACATCCCACGGCTGCATCTCGATCTTGTTGAGCGCGGTCACGTCGAGTCGCAGGTTGCCGGCAATCCAGAACGCGCCGTGCTCCTCGATGGCGGAGAGCCCGTACCGATCCGGATCCGCGGTGCCATGGCGCCAGGCCGTCCACGCCTGCCCGGCGATCACGAACTCCTCCATCGTCAGATCGAGTGGATCTCCCGTGAAGCCGATGGCCTTGGTCCATGCATCGTCGAGCTGCGCATCGACCATCACCCAGCGCGACGCAGCATCGTTCCAGTACTCGGCCACCCAATGGTCCTCGAAGTACCCGGGGCGAAAGTACGCGCCGAACCCGCAACGCGCGCGAGCCGGCACTCCGTGCGCGCGCAGGATCGCGACGGTCAGCGTCGCGAAACTCCGACAGCGGGCGGCGACCCGGCGACTCGGTGCGCGGGCTTCGGTAAGCGGTCGCGCGTCGATGGCGAGGGCGTGGTCGACGAGGACGGACGCGGCGCGCACGTTCACGGTCGCAGCTTGTGCGGTCGTGAGTTCGATGCCGTAGAACGGTGACGCGACGAGGTCGTAGACGATGAGCCCTTGGACGGCTCGCACCACGTCGAGGATCGCCGGGTTCCCATCCGCGTCGAGCGCGAGATCGAAGCGATGGTGGCCGAGGTCGGTGAATGGCCCTGGGGTCGCGAACCACTGACGTGCCGCGGCGGCGGGTGGCTCAGCCATGCCGCGTTCGTTCGGCGATCATCGCGCGGGCCCAGGTCACGTCCGGACGCGGTCGGCGAGCGGCGGCCGCGAACTCGTCGGGCACGTCGATCTCCATCCGCACCAGCGCGCCGCCCAGGCTCTTGCCCAGATTGTCGCTGCGCAACGAACGGGGCCCGCCGCCGCCGAGCGCGCCGCGCAGCACGAACTTCAGCGCCCGCACGTTGGCCGCCTCGTACCGGATGACCTCGCCAAGGGCCATCGATCCGAAGTGGGCCTTCACCCGGTCGGCGGTGACCTCACGCAGGATGAGGTCGTAGCCGGTGTCGTCGTAGGCGAACAGCGCGACATCGGACGTGTCGCCCTTGTCGCCCGCCCGATACCCGCAAAACTCCCGAAGTTGCACGCGCATCAGACGTCCTGCTCTTCGGCTCGTCCGCTCGGTGGTTGAACCGCGCGTGCCGGGTCGGGACGCTTCCGAGCTGCTCGCTGCGCTCGGTGCATCAGACGTCCTCCAGTGTCACTGAGATGGCGGGGTCGACGAGGGACTTGTCGACCAGGGTGGGCCAGATGCCGAGGAGTTCGGTGGGGGCACCGCCGCCTCGGCCGATGCCGGTCATCCCTGCGGGGGGCGCGCCGAGCGCGAGCGGGACGAGTTCGCGTCCCACGCTCGCCGCGGTCTTCTGATCGGCGCAGCGCCAGGCGATGCGCGCTACCACCTCGGGTGGTTCCGCGACGGTCGGGGGGACGGTGTCGCCGCCCAATGCGTTGACCCCCCACATCTCGACCTCCCACTGATCGACGACGAGACCGGCCATCTCGACCCGTTGCATAAAGATCGCGGTGAGGGCGTCGGCCTTCTCGGACGCGTCGGGCCACGAGAACGCGACCCGGGTCTCACCGGACCATCCGGCGGGATACGCGAGCAGTGCCTTGTACGAATCGGTCGCCGGTGTGCCCCGAACGTCGCGGACTTCGACCCGGTCGTTCCCGAGGTCGGTGAACCGAGCCGACGTGAAGTCGGCCACGACGTCGGGCGACAGATACGCGGCCGGATCATGGACCTCGTACAACAACTGGTGGCGCACGGTGTCGAGATCGACCCGCCCTCCGGAGTCGGGGGGCTTGGTGATGATGGCGGTCCCGTCGGCCGTCACCTCGGCAATGGGGTACGGGAGCTTCCAGGGCTCGGGGACCGTCCACCATTCACCGCTGAAGTTTCCACCCGCGACCTGTCCGGAACACTCGAGGAGGTGCCCGACCAGGATGCCGGCCGCGAGATGGTCCCAGTCGTCACGCGACCACCCGAACTCGTGGATCAACGGACCGAGGAACAGGGCCGCGTCGGCCACCCGGCCGGTGATCACGATGTCGGCACCCTGATCGAGCGCCTCTGCGATCGGGAACGCGCCGATGTACGCGGAGAAGAACAGCGCCTCCCCGCCCATGGTGTCGAAGGCGGCGCCGGTCTCGAGGTTGGCCAACCCGGCCGCCGTAGCCCCCTTGACCTCGGGCAACCGGCCCATGAGATCGTCGCCGAGCACCGTGGCGACCTTCAGGCCGGACCCGCCCATCTGCGTCGCGGTCGCGATCGCCGCGTGGGCTGCCGCGCGTGGGTTGATGCCGCCGGAGTTCGTGATGACCTTGGTGCGTCCGTCGAGGATCGCGGGCATGGCCGCACCGAGGTAGCGGGGGAGATCGCGGGTGTAGCCGAGGGTCTCGTCGCGTGCGCGGTCCTTCTGCAAGATCGCGAGCGTGAGTTCCGCGAGGGCTTCGAGGCAGAGATAGTCGACCCCGGCGTCGAGGAGACCCTTCACCGCCCGCGGCGTGTCGCCGTAGAACCCTTGACCGCCGCCGAGGCGGACGGCTCGATCAGGCATGGACCGGCGCGATCCGGCTCGCCCACGGCATCGCGACTTCCAGCTGCGCGCCCAGCCCGAGCAGAAGGTCTTCCCGACCCGGCGCCCCAATCAGGTGGACGCCGATCGGCAATCCGGACGCGCTCTGCCCGAGCGGTAACGAGATCGCGGGCTGGCCGGTCTGGTTGGTCACCGGGGTGAACGGCGTGAACGTGCCCCCGCGTCCGAATCCGACGAACGGTTCGGCGGGCGTCTGGAGCACCCCGAGTTCGGGCGGGAGTTCGCCGAGCGTGGGCGTGAGGAGGAGGTCGAACCCGTCGGCCCACCATTGGACGAAGCGACGACTGAAGGCGCCCATGGCAAGCATGGCGTCCATGAGTTCGCCGCCGTTGGTGTTCCGGCCGCTCTCGGCGAGGATCCACGTGAGCGGTTCGATGTCGCCCTCGACGACCGGGCGGCCGATCTTGCGTTCGATCGCCATCACGCTCGACGTCGCCATCGCCGACCAGATCGGGAGGAAGGCGGTCATGCGTTCGGACTCGTCGAACGCGGCGGGGTGGGCGACCTCGAGAATGTGCCCGGCGGCTTCGAGCTGGCGACCGACGGCTTCGGTGACCGCGACCGATTCGGCGTCAGCGAGGTCGGTGGTGCCGGGCATCGTGGTCATGATCCCGATGCGCAACGGCGCCGCGATGGGCGCGGTCACTGCGTCGACGTAGGGCCGCTCGGGTGGGAACGGTGAGATCGGATCGCCCACTGCGGGACCGGCCACCGCGTCGAGCAGCGCGGCCGCGTCCCGCACTGAGCGCGTGACCGCGAACTGCACCGAGAGCGGTCGCCCGATCTCGTCGCTCGCCGGCCCGACCGACGTGCGCCCGCGCGACGTCTTGAGCCCGACGAGACCGCAACAGGCGGCGGGGATACGGATCGAGCCGCCGCCATCGGACGCGTGGGCGAAGGGAACGAGCCCGGCGGCGACGGCCGCGGCCGACCCGCCGCTCGACCCTCCGGGGGTCCGGTTCAGATCCCAGGGATTATGGGTGGGCCCGAACGCGAGCGGCTCGGTGGTCGGCATGATGCCGAGTTCGGGGCTGCTCGTCCGACCGACGATGACCAAGCCGGCGGCCTGGAAGCGCGCGGCGAGGTTGCTGGTGATGGGTGCACGCCAGTCCTCCTGCTTGAGTACGGGCACGCCGTCATAGGCGGGTTCGCCGGCGAGCGTGCAGGAGAGATCCTTCAACGCGAACGGCACGCCGGTGAAGGGACCGTGGGGCAAGGGGTGCGCGACTTCGGAGCGAGCGGCATCGAACCGAGTGGTCGTGAAGGCACGGACCTGGGGATCGACGGCCTCGATACGCGCAATCGCGGCCTCGACCAGCTCGGCGGCGGTCACCTCACCGGTGCGGACCAGCTCGGCCTGCGCGGTGGCGTCGAGGTGGGCAAGTGGATCTCCCATTCAGGTACTCCTTCAGGTGGCGAAGATTCCGGGCCGCCGATCGGCCCATGGCATTGCCGTCTCGAGTTGGGCGGCGACGCCGAGCAACTGATCTTCCCGGTCGGCGGCCGCGACGAGTTGGATGCCGATCGGTAGCCCGGATGCGCTCATGCCCGTGGGCACCGAGATCGCGGGCTGGCCCGACACGTTGAACCCGGCCGCGAAGATCGCGTAGGGAGTCTGCAGGATCGTGTTCATGGCCGGGTCGCCATCGACGGGGTTCAGTGTGCCGAGCCGCGGCGGCACATCGGCGAGCGTCGGGGTGAGCAGGAGGTCATAGCCGGAGTGCCACCATTCCAACATGCGTCGCGTCCACGCGTGAGCGGTGTGGATCGTCTGCAGGTATTGCAGCGCGGTCACCTCCCGACCGGCCTCGGCGAGCGCCCACGTGCCGGGTTCGACATCCGCCGCCGTCACCGGTCGGCCCGCCATGCGTTCCAAATCCGTGACCAGGCCGAGGCCGTTCGCGGCGACGACGCTGAGGAAGGCAGTGATGAGTTCCGCGTCATCGAGCGCCTCGGGTGCCGCGATCTCCACGGTGTGCCCCAAGGCCTCGAGGGCGCGCGCCGCCGCCTCGGTCGCCGCCACGACTTCGGGATTGACTTCGCAGATTCCGCCCGGTGCGGTCGTGCGCAGGCCGATGCGCAACTGACCGACGTCGGCGCCGACCGCGGCGAGGAACGGTCGCGCCGGTGGCGGGGCCGAGTAGGGGTCGCCCGGCATCCGTCCGGCGACCAGGTCGAGAATCGCCGCGGAGTCGCGCACGGTGCGGGTCACCACGTGCCGCGCCACGAGACCGTTCCACACCTCGCCATCGTGCGGTCCGACCGACACGCGTCCGCGTGAAGGCTTGAGGCCGACCAATCCGCACTCGCTCGACGGCACGCGAATCGAGCCGCCGCCGTCGCCCGCGTGGCCGACCGACACCATGCCGCTGGCGACCGCGGCGGCCGAGCCGCCGCTCGATCCACCGGTGCTGCGCTCGGGATCCCACGGGTTTCGCGTCGCGCCATAGGCATGGGGTTCGGTGGTCACCTGCAAGCCGAATTCCGGAGTGTTGGTCTTGCCGATGATCACGAACCCGGCCTGTTCGAGCTTGTCGAACAGGTATGAGTTCACCGTCGCGGTGTAGTTGATCGACTTCAGCAGGGTGTTGCCGAGGTGGAGTGGCGCGCCGGCCAGTTCGCCGTCGAGATCCTTGACCACGATCGGTACTCCGGCGAAGGGTCCGGACAACGACCCCGCGGCCTGGGACCGCGCGCGGTCGTAGAGCGGGTGGATGACCGCGTTCAGGTCGGGGTTGACCTGTTCGACGCGGGCGATCGCGGCCTCGACGAGTTCCGTCGCCGTGGCGTCGCCGTTGGCCACCAGCGCGGCCTGAGCGGTGGCGTCGAGCGAGGCGAGGTCGGGGGAATCGGTCACAAGATCTCCGGGAGGTTGGTCAGGCGAACGCGTGGACGGTGGGACGGCGGTCGGACCACGGTGCCGCGGTCTCGAGTTGGGCGGCGACTTGGATCAGCAGATCCTCGCGGCCGAAGTTCGCCATGAGCTGGATCCCGACGGGCAGGCCGTCGGCGGTCCAGTGCATCGGCAGACTGACGGCGGGTTGGCCGGAGACGTTCGCTTGGGTGGTGAACGGCACGAACGCGCCGGCGCGGATGAACCCGTCGAGCGGTCGTTCGCGGGTGCCCGGGAAGTTCCCGTGCGCGAGCGGCGGTTCGGCGAGGGTCGGACTCACGATGATGTCGAGGCCGTCACCCGGTTCCGAGGGGTCGAGGCGCCACAGTTGGCCGGCGTCGCGAGCAAGGCTCATTGCCTCCGAGACCGTGGCGATGAACTGGGGCCCCGAGACGCCCCGGCCGATCTCCGCGAGCTTCCAGGTGAGCGGCTCGATGTCGTCTTCGGTGAGCGGTCGGCCGAGTTTGGCCGTCCAGGCGTCGACCGACGCCGCACAGTCGGCTGCCCACACCGAACTGAACCGGAACACTGCCTCGGGGTCGGTCCACGCGACCGGACACGCCGACTCGAGGTGATGGCCCAACCCGGCGAGGAGCGCGACGGTTGCCTCGACCGCCGCGACGCAGTCGGGGTGCAAACTGCCTCGGTCCTGCGGGTTGTCGGCCAGTACACCGATACGGAGCGGTCCCGGGTCGATCCCCACCAAGTTTGCGTAGGGCTGGGACGGTGCCGGCGGGCGGGTGGGGGTTCCGCGTCGCGGGGCGGAGAGCACGTCGAGAATGGCGGCGGTGTCGCGAACGGTTCGACTCACCACCCCTTCGGCGACGAGGAAGTTGGCAATCTCGTTCGCAGATCCACCCATCGGGACCCGGCCTCGGGTCGGCTTCAATCCGACGAGTCCGCAACAGGACGCCGGGATGCGAATCGATCCGCCACCGTCGTTGGCGTGGGCGGCGGGCACCATGCCGCTGGCCACCGCGGCAGCGGACCCGCCGCTCGAACCGCCGGGGGTGAACCCGAGCTTCCACGGGTTGTGGGTCGCGCCGTACGAGTCGGGTTCGGTGGTGGGGAGCAGGCCGATTTCGGGCGTGTTGGTTCGACCGAGCCAGACGAAGCCCGCGTCGAGGAACTGTTGCGCCAGCGGATCCGTCCGCGCGGCCCGGTAGTCGGAAGCCTTCAAGCACTGCATGCCGTCGTAGATCGACTCGCCGGCTACCTCACACCCGAGGTCCTTGAACAGGATCGGCACACCGCGGAAGGGGCCGTCGGGCAATGGCCCTCGGGCCTCGACGCGAGCCGCGTCGAACCGCTCACGGATGACGGCGTTGAGGTCGGGGTTGACGGCCTCGATGCGGTCGATCGCCGCGTCGACGGCTTCGAGCGGCGAAATCTCGCCGGTGCGAATCAGTTCGGCAGTCGCGACGGCGTCCGACGCAGCATCAACCATCTGGGCACGCTAGGCCACCGAGGTGTCGAAGCGCTCGGACCGCCGTTCCCCTCACCAGCCGCGCAGGTCGACGCTCCAGACGTCGACGATGTCGTCCCCGTCGGCCACGTGCATGCGGTCGTGATACGCCACCGTCGGGTCGATGTGCGCGGGCCAGACCCGGACGCGTTCACCGACGTGGGCCTGCCGCTCCGGTCGGAACGTCAGGTGCTCGTCGGAGACGATCAGGACCCGACCCCCGTCGACGGTCGGGTTGCCGTGGTCCATCCCGAGTGCCTTCAGCCCGCAATCGGCCACCGCGAACTTGGCCGATGCACTGATGACGGTGGCCTCGATCCACAAGGCGGGCCGGAACTCGGGAATGAACGCGGCGAACGCCGTGTCCATCAACGCGTACGACCCGGCCTGGATCTCCGTCGCCGTCAGGTTGAGGTCGTAGGTGCCGGTAGCCCCGGCGGAGATGATGTCGCCACCGACCTGATCGGCTGCGATCTGGAGCTGGGCCATCGCCAGCGTGGTGGCCTGCGCGCGCTCGGAGCGATCCTCGTACAGGTAGACGTGACCCTCGTAGCCCATGACGCCGCGAACCTCGAGTCCACGCCGTCGGGCCGTGTCGGCCAGCGAACCGGCGACCGCGGGCTCGCACCCGCAGCGAGGCAGCCCGACGTTGACGTCGATGAGGACCTCGCGGATTCCGGCGGTGGCGGCCGCGGCAATGGTCTCGGGCGAGTCGACCGCGACGGTGACGCGCGCTCCGCAGTTCGCCATCGCGGCCAGGCGCTCGGGGTCGAGGGTCTCGTTGGCCAGGAGCAGATCGTGACCGAGGCCTGCCGCGGCGAGCCCGAGGACCTCACGGGGCGTCGCCGCGGTGAACCCGAGGTGGCCGACGCCAGCCTGGCGGGCCGCGAGGGCCGTGGACTTGTGCGCCTTGACGTGAGGTCGGCAGCGTTCGCCCGGCCGCTCGGCGGCCATGGTGGCGAGGTTGTGGTCCAACGTTTCGGCGTCGACGACGAGCGCCGGGGTCGGGAGCTCGGGGACCTTCATCGGCATCGCCCGCAAGCCATTCCGACCGCGAGCCCGTCTCGAGTGACCATCTGCGCGAGCATGGCACGCAACGAGAGGGAGTTCGAGTGACCGACGCAACGCGAGAACCGGGCTGGTACCCCGACCCATGGGGGACCGAGCACGAGCGATTCTTCGACGGTTCGTCGTGGGCGCGCGAGACGCGCGTGCTGGGCGGCGGAGACCCGCCGCGTGTGCTTCCGCCGGCGGACGCTTCGCTCGATGCGGTGCCGACGGTCCCGACCCCGACCGCGGCGGCTGAACTTCCCGTCGGGGTTGCCCCCGAAGCGATCGGCGCCGCGGCCGCTGGTTGGCATCCCGACCCGTGGGGCATTGCGGGTCTGCGCTGGTGGGACGGGTCGAGTTGGACCGGTCATGTTTCCGGTCCGCCCGCGATCGCGGCTCCGGTCACAATCGAGGCTGACGTCGCCTCGGAACGGTCGCTCCTGCGCTGGATCCAACCGCTCCTCATCGTCGCGGGCATCGTGCAGGCGGCCGGGATGTTCTCGAGTGCCGCGCAGGCGAAATGGTTCGTGGCTCACTGGGACGAACTCACCCGGTCCGGCGGTGCCTCCAACTTGCAGGCTCCCGACACCGGTCCGCTGGCCGGAATGGTCCTGCCCGTGGCCCTCCTCGTCGGCGTGCTCTTCTTGATGTGGTTCTACCGAGCGGCACGCGCGGCGTGGGCGTCGGGATTACCCGCTCGGCGGAGCCCACTGCTCGCAACCTTCTCGTTCATCATTCCGGTCGTCAACTTCTGGTGGCCGTATCAGTCGGCGATGGACATGATCCCGGCCGACGATCCCGCCCGTGGTCTCGTGCAGCGGTGGTGGATCCTGTGGTTGACGTCCACACTCTGCGGGCTGCTGATCTTCCCGGCGCAAGCGATCTTCGACACCACCGCGGCCCGTATCGTCGCGACGGTGGGCGCCGTCGCAGTGATCCTGGCGTCGCTGGCCGCGTTCGCCATGGTCGGTTCGATCACCGCATTGCACGAGGCACGTCAGCAGGCGTCCCGTAACGTGGCCTGAACCGTGGCCTGAACCGTGGCCTGAACCGTCGTGGGTCGACGGTCAGGTGCCGGTCCACTTCGGGGGGCGCTTCTCGGCGAACGCCGTTGCCCCCTCGATGGAATCCTTCGAAACGAAGACCTCCATGGCCAGTTCGTGACTCCGTATCCACGCGTCGGCTTCGGTGAGTTCGCCGGCTTCGCGCACCATCCGGAGTGAGTTCTTGATCGCGAGCGGGCCGTTCTCCGCGATGCGTGCTGCGAGTTCGAGTGCGGTGTCCATCACGTCATCTGCGGGGACCACGCGATTCACCAACCCGAGTTGCAGGGCGCGATCGGCGCTGATCGGGTCACCGGTCACGGCCAGCTCGGTCGCCAATGCCCGGGGGATCCGCTTGGGGAGACGGATGAGTCCACCCGCCGCGGCGAAGAGGCCTCGCTTCACCTCGGGGATCCCGAACGTCGCGTGATCCGCGGCGACGACGAGGTCGCATGACAGCACGATCTCGAACCCGCCAGCGAGCGCCGATCCGTTGACTGCGGCGATGAGCGGCTTCGGGAAGTCGCGGGTCACGAGACCCGCGAAGCTGCCGCGCTTGGTGGCCATTTCGCCCGCCTTGCCGGTCGCGACCAACTTCAGGTCCGCACCGGCGCAGAAGACCGGTCCGGTCCCGGTGATGATGACGGCCTGAATGTCGGCGTCGGCCTCGAACTCGTCGAGCGCGGCCTCGACGCCGTTCGCCAACTCGCCATTGACGGCGTTGCGGGCCTCGGGCCGGTTCAATCGGATGATCCCGACCCGACCGTTGCGTTCGACTTCGACGGCTGTCATTCGGCTACCTCCTCCGGGGATGGGGACCGTACCGCGACGGGCGCCGACGGGAGTTCGAGGGCATCGGCGAAGCGGGGGTTGCGGAGTTTCATCACCACGAGTGCCGCCAGCATGAGGCCGGCCGCGATCAGGGTTGTTTCCCGGAGGCCGATGATGTCGGCGACCTGACCTTGGATCACCGAGCCGAGCGGGTAGAGCGATCCGAGCACCACGGCCAGCAGGCTGACCACCCGGCCGCGGATCTCGGCGGGTGAACGGATCTGGGCGATGCTCATGAAGCTCGACAACGCGCCGAAGTAAATGAGGCCGACGAAGAAGAGCGAGACGGCCGACGACCACAGGTTCGGCATGACGGCGTAGATCGCGAGCGCGGGCGGCAGCGCCCACAACGCCACCAACATGACGCGTCGGCTGCCGAATCGGTGGGCGAGCTGGGCGAGACTGAGCGCCATGATGACGGCACCGATGCCTTGCGCGGTGATGAGGATGCCGGTCCCGTTGTCGCCTACCTTGAGCACGATGATGCTCATCGCCGGCACGAGCGCGATGAACGGTGCGGCGAGGAACGTGTTGATGAACATGTAGCCCATGACGACCCGCAGACCGGGGTCGCGGCGCACGTACCCAACGCCCTGGCCGATCGCGGCGCGAATGGTCTGACCGTGATGGGGCCGCGGGGGAGGGAGTGTCAGCATCATCACCGCGGCGATCACCGCGAGGAAGCTGACGGCGTTGATGCCAAACGCCCACGCGTACCCCCCGATACCGATGACGACGGCGGCCAGCGCGGGCCCGAGGACTCTGCCCAGGTTCCACTGCGCGCTCGAGAGCGCCACCGCGCCGACCAGGTCTTCGGGCGGGACGAGATCGGGCAACAGTGACTGGTACGTCGGGAAGCCGATCGCCTGGGCACATCCGCTGGCGAACACGATGAGCGTCACGAGCGCGGGGCTCGGCGAACCGGTCGCAGCCAGGATCGTGAGCACGGTGGCCAATACGGTTTGGATCGACGTCGTGGTGATCAGGAGCGCCTTGCGCGGGAGTCGGTCGGCCAGCGCGCCACCAACGGGCCCGAGTATCGCTCCGGGCAGGAATCCGGCGGCGGCGACCAGGCCGGTCCACCCGGATTTGCCCGTCGCGTTGGTGACGTAGATCCCGATGCCGACGGTCTCCATCCACGTCCCGATGTTGGAGACGAACGCGCCGAACCAGAAGGCGGCAAAGACTCGATGTTTGAACGGTGCGAACGGGGAGGGCATCGGCCGCGGAACGGTAGCGTGATCGACTCACGCGCCTCCGTTCCCCGTCTGCTACCCGTCGAAGTCGGTGGTCCGGGCCGTGAAGATCGGCATCACGACGAGTTCGCCGCGAGCCGGACCGACCCATTCCCATGTGTCGAGCTGGGCCTGGCTTCGTCGGCCCGTCGACCCGCGCATGAGTTCGAAGGCCGAGATCCGTAGCGTGGAGGTCGGCTCGCTCTCGCCGTAGGTCTGGCTCCAAAGGTCGGTCTCGATGCGGATCGCACCGTGACCCGTCGGGCCGTTGAAGTCACCGATGCGATCGCCGAGCCATGCGCTTCCGATGTGCACCGCGGTGGAGTCCCGGGCTCCCGGCTGGCCGAGGGCGTCGCGCAGATCGTGTTCGTGGGTGCACGCGTCGAGGACAGCCTGGCCGCCCATGACGCCGAAGTCGGGAATCATGGGTTCGACCGTCACCGCGTTCTCGGCCCACTCGGTGAGCATCGTCTCGATCGGCGTCGTGGCGCGGGCATCGACCTGGGCTTGGGTCCACTCATCGGTGGCGACACCGTCCAACCGGCCGGCGAGCACGTCGGCGGTCACCCCCACGAGGTGGGCGAGGACATCACGGACACGCCACTCCGGGGTCGCCGGCGCGATCGCATCGAGTTGTTCCGGCGTCGCGGCGCGGACGAGCTCGGTCACGCGCCCGCGGAGATCGGTGTACGCCGCACTGAGCGGAGGGAGCTGGGTCTCGGTCATGGTCGGCCTTTCGTCGGTGTGATTCGTACGTCGGCATCGGTTTGGATCACGTCGCCGCTTGGATACGTTGCGCCGCGTCGCGCGCTCGGGCCCGCACTTCGGCCTCGCCCTCGACGTGGCGGTGCCGCATGAGGACGACCCCGTCGACCACCGTTGTGTCCACGACCGCACCCGAGCCGGAGTACACGAGTGCGTCGAGCAGGGGAGACGGCGTCATTTCGGCGCCGTGCTGGTCGACGAGGAGGAAGTCGGCCCGCGCGCCGACCGCGAGCGGGCTCCCACCGAGGGCGGGGGCTGCCGCCCCGGTCACGATTGCCCACGCATCGGGTGCGGGGAGGACGCGGGCGTCTGACTCGGTGTGCTTCTGGAGCAGGGTCAACAGCTTCAGCTCGGCCAGCAGGTCGAGCGAGTTGTTCGACGAGGCACCGTCGGTGCCGAGACCGATCGGGATCCCGGCGGCCCGCGCGCGCACGTACGGAAACGCGCGGCCGACGGCGAGCTTCATGTTCGAGGCCGGGTTGGTCACGATGGTCGCGCCCCGTTCGGAGATGAGTGCCAGTTCGGCATCATCGAGCCACACGCAGTGCGCGAGCACGGTGCGCTCGGTGAGCAGGCCGATGCGGTCGAGGTACTCCGCCGGTCGGCATCCGTGCGCGGCGAGGCAGTCGGTGACTTCACTCTCGATCTCGGAGAGGTGGATCTGCACCGGCGCGTCGTGCGCGGCCGACAGTTCGGCCACGATCCGCAGCGTCGGTTCGTCGACCGTATAGATCGCATGCGGTCCGAGACTCGGGGTGATCCTCGGGCCGAAACTCGCCAGTCGGGCGAGACCATCCGGTGCCGCATCGGGCCGCGCTTCTTCCGGCGCGCCCGGGAAGTTGAGGAAGACCTGGCTCACCGTGGCCCGCATCCCGCTGTCCTGCACGGCCCGTGCCGCGTCGAACTGGAACCAGTACATGTCCCAGAAGTGCGTGGTCCCCGAGCGGATCATTTCCAGGCACGCGAGCCGGGTTCCCCAGTACACGTCGTCGGGCGTGACGCGGGCCTCGGCGGGCCAGATCCGGGTCTCCAGCCACTCCAGCAGGGGCAGGTCGTCGCCAAAGCCGCGCAACAGCGTCATCGCCGCGTGACCGTGGCCGTTCACGAGCCCGGGCGTGAGCGCGAGCCCGCCGGCGTCGAGGTGCTCGTCGTCGGGCATCGCGGTCACATCGGACCCGATCTCGGAAATGATGCCGTCGACCGCGCGCAGCCCGACGGTCTCGCCGTCCAACACCGCGTTCATGACCGTGAGCGTCACGGTCGACCCAATGGTGCGAGTGCGGGGATCAGCGCGTCGAGGTCGGCGACGAGCCGGGCGCGATTGGTGGCAACGCCCGCCTCGAACTCGGCGATAGTCAGGTCGGTGGCGCCGAGACCGTTGGCCAAGTTGTCGACGACGCAGATCGCGGCGTAGGCCACGCCGGCTTCGGCCGCCATGATGCACTCGGAGGCCACGGTCATACCGACGAGATCGGCCACCTGAGTCAACGCCCGCACCTCGGCGGGAGTCTCGAAGCGCGGGCCGCTCGTTTGTGCGTACACCCCGCCATCGTGGATCGCCGTGGTCGTGGTGGTGCGCCACGCGTCGAGCACCACACCGCGCCACGCCGGGTCGAACCCCGGAACGATGTGGCTGCGGGGATCGTCGAAGTAGCTCGTGGTCTCGCCGGGCGCGTAGAAGTCGTCGACGATCGCGCACGTGCCGACGGGCCAGTCCGTGCGCAGGCTTCCGACCGAAGAGATCGCGCAGATCCGGTCGACATCAGCCTCGAGGAGGGCGGTGATGTGCGCCCGATGGTCGATGCGATGCGGCGGCGACCACGTGTCGAGCCCGTGCCGTTGCAACACGATCGTGCCGCCCACGTCGGTGACCGCGACGCCACCGAACTCCACTCGAGTCCCACCCGCTGCGAACGCACTGTCGCGCAACGCGCTCCCGGCAATGACCGCCAACCGACCCACGGCGCTGAGCATGGCACGTTTCACCCACCCCACTCCTCAGCGTTTGGCAGCTGGTGGCGCGCTCCGCGCCAGGATCCGCCAAACGCCGACGCCGACCCTGAGCGTTTGGCGGCTGGTGGCGCGCTCCGCGCCAAGATCCGCCAAGCGCTGCGGGGTGGGTCAGTGCGGGGTGGGTCAGTGCGGTGTGGGTGAGCCGGAGGCGAGGGCGCGCCAGAGGGCGGGGTAGTTCGGGTACTCGAGGCCGGGCTGGATGTAACCGGAGCGGATCAGCTCTTCGTGCAGGCGCGGCAGGTTGCGCATCGGGATGCCCGAGTCGACGTGGTGGGCGAGGTGCCAGCCGGTGAAGTACGGGACGATCGTGAGCCGAGCCGGCCAGTGCTGGCGCACCGAGTGGGTGGTCTCGCGGCGGTCGGCCGAGTGCTTCATCCCGCCGTGCTCGGCGATGCCGCGCAGTCGGTTGATGACCCGCCAGACCGTGAGATGCGGTAGGAACCAGAGAATGAAGTACATCCACGGGTGACCGAACGCAGTGAACAGCCCGATCATGACCAGCTGCACCGCCACGACGCCGCGTGCCTGGCCCCGCACCTTCTCGTCTGGCGCGGTTACCCCGCGGAACAGGCCCTTCGTGAGCTTCCATCCGGTGATGCCGAGCGCGTCTCGACGCAGCTTGCGCATCATCGAGTCCCGCGGGATCGGGTAGCCGCGATACAGCGGGATGTCGGGCTCGTTCGGTCCGAACTCCTCCCGGTGGTGGGCCATGTGGCCGCGGCGGTAGAGGTCGATGGGTACGAACGCCGGGAAGGCGATGAACCACTTCCCGAAGAAGTCGTTCGCCTTGCGGTTCTTGAAGAGCAATCGGTGCGCCGCTTCGTGCATGAAGATCGCGAACCGCGCGTGGATCGGACCCATGACGAAGAATGCTGCGATCCACACGACGACGTTGTTCGCCCACGCGACGGTCACGAAGATCCCGATCGTGACGGCGTAGAGCACGAGCGCGTTGATCACGTTGTGCAGGGTCGGGATGCGGCGGAGTTCCTCTCGCAGCTCGGGCTTGGGTTTCCCCGATGGCGCGATTGGGCTCTCGACGCTCGGCGCGATGAGGAGACCGGGTGGAGGAATGACGGTGGCGGTCACGGCGATGACGTTACAATGATTACAACAAATGGTGCAATCACGTAATAGTTTCGAACTGGCCGGCGAGCGAGCACGGCCACTCTCGGCTCGATCAGTCATGGCCAGCTTGCTGCTCGGGCGCCGATCGGCGCGGGCCTCGGGGCCGGATCTGGTGCGCTGGTGTGCCCTGTTCGGGATCGCGCCCGGGACCGCTCGCGTCGCGCTCCATCGGATGACGACCGCCGGGGAGTTGGAACGCAACCACTCTGGCTTCTATGTGCTGGTCGGCTCGCTGGCGCAGCGTCAGCGTGAACAGCAGTCGAGCCTCGGGGCCCGACCCGCCCGTTGGGACGGCTCGTGGCGGATGGCGATCGCGGTCGGCGATGCGCGCCCGGCGGGAGTCCGGGCCGACGTCCGGCTCGCGTTGAAGCGGGCCCGGCTGGCCGAGTGGCGCGAGGGCGTATGGATCCGACCCGCCAACGTTCCCGATCTCGTCGAGGATCCGCGGTGCGCGTGGCTCGACGCGCGGCCCGATGCGGATCCAGTGGCGTTGGCCGATGACCTCTTTGCCCCGCGAGTGTGGCGAGCGCGGGCCGACGGGCTGCTGACGCAGTTGCACCGGGCGACCGACGCGGTGCGGAGTGATCGCGAGGAGGCGATCACCGACGCGTTCCTCGCCGGCGCCGCCGCGCTCCGGCACATCCGCGCCGATCCGTGGCTGCCCGCGGCGCTGCTTCCCGAGCCGTGGCCGGGCGGGGCGTTGCGGGCGGCCTATCGCACGTACCGAACCGAGTTCGACACCTTGGCGCGCGAATGGTTCCGCGCGTCGTGAATCAGTAGCGGAGGTCGGCAACGAGACCGAAGTGGTCCGAGCCGTAGACGCCGTCGACCGGTTCGTCGCCGAGCAGTTCGGCGTGGACGGGGTGACCGACGCCACCGAGCTTCGGGTGACCGACGAGGAGATAGTCGATCCGGCGATCGACGTCGAGGCTCGTGGCTGCCCACGGATTCGTGTTGGACCACGTGTAGCCCGGGCCGTCGCCGGCGTGTACCCAGGCGTCGCGGAACCAGATCCCGGGAACCGGGACGGCCGCGTGCCCCGTGAGCATGCGGATCTCGTCGGTGTCGGGCGCCGCGTTCAGATCACCACCGAGGATCGCGGGGAACGCCCGCGGTCGCGTCTCACGGGCGAACTCCGCGATGGCGCGAACCTGCTCCTGGCGAATGGCACCGTGGTCCTCGCGCCAGGACAGGTGGGCGCAGAAGACCTGGATGAGCCCGCGCGGCCCGTCAATCTCGGCGAAAACGCAGAGGCGTTCCTCGCCCTCGTCGTCGCGCGCACCATTGGGCGCCTCGCGTGGGAGCGTCCGGACCTCCGAACGAACGATCGGCCACCGGCTGAGGATCGCGTTTCCGGCGTGCACGCCGTCGGCGAAAGTCAGGTTCGATGCCCAGACGTGCTCGTAGCCGCCGAGCGCCTGCGCAAGTTCTTCGGCTTGGGATCGACCCGCGGGGTCCTCCCACACTTCGACGAGCAGTGCGATGTCGGGCGCGGCGGCGCGGAGCTGGGCTTCGATGATCGGGCCTCGCACCGGCCACGCGGCATAGGTGGCCCACAGATTCCAGGCCGCCACCCGCACCGTGGTGCCGACGAGCGGCCCGAACCCCGGATCGAACGGTTCGAGACTGGTCACGACCCGAACCTAGATCGCGCGGTCCGGTCGTGCTGCGGGTGGCCTCAGCCGCCGGGTGTGAACGAGCAGGGCATGCGCTTGATCCCGTGAATGAACGCCGACTGCAGGATTGCCGGCTCGGCCGTGATCTCCAGGTCGGGGAGGCGGCGGAAGAGCTCGTCGAACATCACCCGGATCTCGCGCCGGGCCAGGTTGGCGCCGAGACAGAAATGCGGGCCGCCGCCTCCGTACCCGAAGTGCGCGTTGGGCGACCGGGTGATGTCGAACGTATATGGGTCGGTGAAGTGACGCTCGTCGCGATTCGCGGAGTTGAACCACATGACGATCTTCTCGCCTTCCTCGATCGACTGACCGCTGATCTCAGTGTCGGCGGTCGCGGTTCGGCGGAAGTGGGTGACCGGCGTGCCCCACCGCACGATCTCCTCGACGGCGTCTTGTGCGTACCGGTCGAAGTCGGTGCGCCATAAGGCCTTCTGGTCCGGGTTGTTCTGGAGCGCCCACATGCCGTGACTGATGGCGGTACGGGTCGTCTCGTTGCCGGCCACGACCAAAAGGATGAAGAACGACGCGAACTCGGCCACGGTCAGCCGTTCGCCGTCGACTTCGGCGTGCATCAGGATCGACGTGATGTCGTCGGTGGGACTCGCGAGCCGATGCTCGCCGATCTCCATCGCCATCTGGTGCAGCGTCATGAACGCAGCCATCAGGTCTTCGAAGGACTGCACGTACTCGGGGTCACCGACGCCGAGGATCACGTTGCTCGCGGCGAACACCTCGGGTTCGCGAGATGGGGGTACCCCCACCATGTCGCAGACAACCTGGAGGGGAAGCGGCGCCGCGATCTCGGCGACGAAATCGCACTGACCTTTCTCCACGACCGCGTCGACTACCGATGTCGCGCGGACCTCCACCTGATCGAGGATCTTGTTCAGCGCTTTGGGCGTGAAGCCCGCGGAGATGAGGTTGCGCAACTTCTTGTGGCGCGGGTCGTCCATGTTGATGATCGACCCGATGAAGTCGGCGATCTCGGGCGGGATATCGATGAGGTTGGTGCCACCGCGGCTCGAGCAGAAGAGTTCGGGATGACGGCTCGCGTACATCACGTCGTCGTATCGCGTCAGCGCCCAATACCCGGGGGCCGGGGGCGTGCCCTCCAGTTCCGGTGCCGGATGAAAGCTGATCGGGTGTTCGTCACGCAGAAATCGAAATACGTTCTCGCGCTCGGCGTCGGGTGCGGCCCAGAGTTCGGGAGCGCTGAGGTTGATATCGGCGATGGACAGGTTGGTCATGGCTTCGACGGTAGCGTGCCGAGCCGATGCGTTACTCCGTGGGCCTCCCCGTCGACCATGTCGCGTTCGGCGACGAGTTCGTCACCGGTGGGGCCATCGCCGAGATGGCCGCCGCCGTGGAAGCTGCGGGACTCGATGCGGTCTTCGTCACCGATCACCCGGCGCCGGACGATCGGTGGCTTGCGGGTGGCGGCCACCATGCCCAGGACCCACTCATCGCCCTGGCATTTGCCGCCGCGGCCACGACGAGGCTCATGCTCCATACCCACGTGTACGTGGCCGCATATCGCAACCCGTTTCTCGCGGCCAAAGGCGTGGCGACGCTGCAGAATCTGGCGGGTGGCCGGGTGATTCTTGGTGTCGCTGCCGGCTACCTCAAGCCAGAATTCGCGGCCCTCGGGATCGACTTCGACGCTCGCAACGACCTGCTCGACGAGACCATTACGATCATGCGGCGCGCCTGGGCCGAGGAGGGGGTCGCGGTCGACACTCACCGCACGCATGCGCGCGGGGTGACCCAACTCCCGCACCCGGCGCCGGTGCCGATCTGGATCGGCGGCAACAGCACTCGCGCCATGCGTCGTGCGGTCGAGATCGGTGACGGGTGGTCTCCGTTCCCGAATCCGCCCGCCGCCTCCCGGGCGGTCAAGACCCCGGCCATCACCGACGTCGACGAGTTCGCGGCCCGACTCGAAGCGGCCCGGGCCTACGCCGACGAGATCGGCCGGACCGATCCGCTCACGATTTGTTTCGCTCCGTTCGCCCCGTCGGACGACCTCCAGGTGTTCACCGATCTCGGCGTCGACTGGCTCGCGGTCGGGTTCGACGGGTGCACGACCCGGGCCGAATGGCTCGATCGCCTCGGCGAGTTCGCGAGCCGCGTCCGCTGACGCTGACGCTCGTCAGGCCACGCGGCCGACGAGTGCGAGCATGCGCGTGGTGAGGGCGGCGTCTTCGGGTACCGGGATCTCGGGTCCGCAGGCCTGGGGGCTCCGGATCGCGTCGCCGAACGTGGCGACACCGGCAATGACCCGCGACGCGTCGGCGGGATCGATGGTGTCGTCGCCTCCCGTGGCCCGGGCGAGGTCCCACCGGTGCACCACCAGGTCGAAGTTGAGGAACCGATCGACGGCCGCCTCGAAGGTGGTGGTGCCGCCGAACCCCTCGAAGGTCACCTCCGCGCGCGCGGGATCCTCGAGATCGGCCTGCACCACCGCCGATGCGTGCGCCCAGGCGGCGGCCGGGTCGTCGTCGGCCGAAGGACCGTCCGGCATCTCACGGCCGACGAGTCCGAGGAACATCGCCTGGGTGCCCACGACGTGCCCGACGACGTCGCGTGCGCTCCACTCTGCGCACGGTGACGGCGCTGACCAGCGGTCGTCCTCAACCGCATCGATGCACGTAGCGAACTCGCCGGCGAGGCGACGGTAGCGGTCGGAGATCTCGGTCATGAATGGTCCTTCGGTCGGAGATCTCGACGGTACCCGCATCGTGCGACCACGAATCAGATCCGCCTCAGTTGAGCTCCTCCGCCTGGGCGCGAAGTTCATCGCGGAACTGGGGAGCGGCGATGTCAGCGAGCGCGCGAGCTCGCTCTCGCACCGTCCGGCCGCGCAGGTGTGCGACCCCGTGCTCGGTGACGACGAGGTCGAGTTGGTGGCGCGGCGTCGTCACGATCCAACCCTGGGCGAGCGACATCGAGATCCGGGAGATGCAGACCCCGTCGACGATCGACGTCGACGGCAGGCAGATCAACGACCGGTCTTCGAGTGAGAGGCCGGACTGGGCGATGAAGTCCTCATGGCCGCCGATGCCCGAGAACTGGCGACCGCCGATCGTGTCCGCGACCACTTGGCCGTTGAGGTCGACGGTGAGCGCGCCGTTGATCGTGATCATCGTGCGGTTCCGCGCGATGACGTCGGGGGCGTTCACCACGTCGACCGGCAGAAATGCGACCTGGTCGTTGTCCTCGAGCCAGTCGTACAACGCGAGCGTTCCTGCCGCGAAGGTCGTGATCGAGAGCCCGTCGAACTGGCCCTTGTGCGCGTTCGAGACCTTGCCGGCTCGGTGCAGCTGCATGAGACCGGTCGTGAACATCTCCGAGTGCACGCCGTAGTCGCCGCCGTCGCTTTCCGCGAGGAGGCTGACGATCGTGGACGGGATGCCACCGATGCCGGTCTGGAGGGTCGCACCGTCGGGGATGAGGGGCGCGACGTGGGTGGCGATGGCACGGTCGACATCACTCGGGTCGACCTCCGGGAGCACGAAGGGGTCGCGGTCGGATTCCACGAGGATGTCGATGTCGTCGAGGTGGATCCGATGGGGGTAGTCGGGAAGGAGGCCACGGGTACGGGGGAACTTCGTGTTCACCTCGACGATGAGGAGCCGCTCCGGGTCCGCACCGGCGGCGTTGATCGCCTCGATGGTGGCGCCCGCGTGGAGTGACAACGACACGAAGCCGTCGGCGTCAGGCGGGGACGCGACGGTCGCGACGACTCGAGGATTCAGTTGCTCCGCAATTCGAGTGAACCGACGGAAGTCGGCCGGAATGAACTCGACGCGTGCGCCACTGTCGACCAGGAAGCGCTCCGCGGGACCGAAGAACCCGGACAGGTACCGCACGCCGGGCTTCATGAACACTTCGTAGAGGTCGACGAGGAGCGCTCCGAAGACGGTCAGCTCGACCCAGTCGTCGCGTTCGCCCAGCGCGTGGAGAAACGCAGGTGGTTGACCCGGCCCCAGTGGAATGCCGAGCGAGTCGCGCGTGTGGAGACGGGCGGCGGCTTCGGACGGGCTCAGCGTCAGGGGAGGCATGAACTCACGCTACGTCTTGGTCAGGAGGTAGCTGGCGGCATCCCTCGAAAGAGGTTGAGCAGTTGGTCGCGGGTCGACGGGTCGAGGGCGGCGACGTCGGCCGTCGCCAGGTGGCCGCTCACCGCAACGACGGCGCGGAACTGGCCCAGGACTTCTTCGCAGCCGGGACATTCGGCGACGTGTTCCTCGAAGCGCGTGCGTTCGACGACGGGCAGCGCCGAGTCGAGAAACTCCGTGACCCGTTCGACCAGCTCTTGGCAGGCCATCTCATCGACCAGGTCGCTCACGCTTCCCCCTCGGTGTCGAAGTAGGACTCGAGTGCTGCCCGCAGCTTGGCGCGGCCCCGGTGCAACAACACCCGTTGGTTCGTCTCGGTGAGATCGAGGGTGTTACAGACCTCGACGCTCGTCCATCCCTCCACATCGCGGAGCCGGACGACTTCTTGTTGGGTCGGCGGGAGACGATCGAGCGCGTCCCGAACTACGGCGAGTGTCTCGTGGCCCACGGCCCGCACTTCAGGAAGATCGTGCCAGCGCGTCGGGAACGTCGACCAGTGTCCGGGATACGCGCCGTGCGCATCGTGAAACCGTTCCGGCGAAAAGGTCGGCGTGTCGTCGTCTTCGGCGTCCCGGCCCAGACTCGCGAACGGAATGCTGCGCTTGTCGCGCGTACCGCGGGTCCGGGCGATGTTCATCAAGATGCGATAGATCCAGGTCTTGAGTGACGATCGCTGCTCGAATCGGTCGATGCCCCGCAGTACGCCCACCCACACGTCCTGGACGACCTCGTCGGCGGCGGCTTCGGTCGCGACGTAGGTGCGCGCGGCGCGTCGGAGTGGCGCGTCGAATCGGTCGAGCAAATCCCGAAACGCCGCCTCGTCGCCGGCGCGTAGCCGCGCGACCAGTTCATCATCTTCGTTGATGGACCCACCCGGCTCGGTCACTGCGTGCATCATGGGTCCTCCCGCGAGGGCATGCAATCCGAGGGCTTAGGACACTGCGGGTTCGGCCCGTCCTCCGCTACGGCGGCGCCTGGTCGTGCGACGCCGAAAACTCCCAACCGGCGACGGGACTGCCCGTGAGCATCCAGCCACGGTCGAGCATGCGGTGGTGGCGCCGACACACCAGCGCGAAGTTTGCGAGGTCGCTCAGCCCTCCGCCGAGGTAGGTGACGACGTGGTGAGCGTCGGTCCATTGGGGTGGACGGCGACATCCCGGGATGACACACCCACCGTCGCGGTGGCGAAGTGCCCGCCGCTGCGCAGGAGTGGCAAGGCGGGCGCTCCGCCCGACGTCAAGGATTTCGGATTCGGTGGACACAATGCGGCGGAGCGTCGCCTCGGTCAGCCAGCTGCGGATGAGCGAACAGGGAACGGGTCCGTAGCCCTCGACATGGGTGCGCGTCCGAGCGAGATCCGCTGTCCATTCGGCGCGGAGCGTCTCCTTGTCGATCACGACATCCACCTGCTTCGGGCTCAGCGCCCGACCGTCGAACAACAACGCGTACAGCGCGGCGGCCCGACGCTGAGCGATCGTGCGAGGCGGACGATCCCCGTCCACGGGGTCGGGGTGGTCGTACGTGTCGATCAGGTTCATGATCTCGACTCCGGCCGCGGAGTGAAACCATCCGCGCAGACCGAGCCCACCGGTGGTCGGGGAGAGGATGAGTTCGTCCCGGGCATCGTCGAACGGATCGTCGAGTGCGCCGATGAGATCGTCGGCCTTTGCCCGCCAGGACGCGGCACACTCGCGGAAGTCCTCGGGGCTGACGTCGATCGCGGCATCGACCAGCGAGGTTCCGTGGGTTTCGAAGATGTCTTCCCGACCATGGACGGCTCTCGCCGCCTGCTCGAGGTGCGCGACGGTGGTACGCCCATCATGAAGGGCCGCGGCCAATGGTTCCGAACGACGGATCATGCGCGCCGCCGACACGGCCCGAGACGCGGCGGCCCGGGTCATCGGAACATGCTGGGTCAGCCATGCGGTCGAACTCAGGGCCCCCTCCGCCGCGTGGTCACCCGCCCCGTCCCACACCTCAACGGCACGGATGAACTCGGCGTGGAGCGCCTCGATGCTCTGACCGATCTGCTTGACCCGTTGCGATCGTGCCGCGCTGCACCATTCGGCCCGTGACTCGCGGCGGAGCCGGTCGATGGTCTCGGCCACCCCCGCGAACGCCGTATCAGCGACGAAATCGTCAGTATCGAACATTGGTTCGCATTCTGGCACGAGGGTGAGACCATCCCTCAGACTGCATAAATACCCCGGAAGCGGCGAAGTCGTTCACTCTTTCCAGCCGGCACTCGACGCGATCGACGGGTCTGGCGGTGGCGATCGCGGCAGCGGTGGGAGTGGATCCCGCGCGTATTGCACGTCCCGAGTGACGCGCCGCGGAACCGGTTGTCGCACTCCATCCGGAGGCCCATACTTCGCACATGACTACGACCGAGCTCGTCGCCTCACCGTCCATGGTCCTGGTGGATGCCCGTGACACCTGCCTACGGGCGACGTGGCATCACGCCGACGGGGTCGTGGTACTGAGCCACTGGCGGGACGGCGTGTGCGCGTCGACGTTCCAGCTCGCCGCGGCCGATGTCGCCCGGCTCACATCGTTCTTCGTCGGAGTGCTCGGTGATCAGCAGGTAGCTTGACCCCGATCGCAGGCCGCCTCGACGAGCGAAGGACGTTTCATGGGTGCTGACCACGACATGCGGGCAGTGATGGCGTCGCTGCCCGTGCCCGACCTGGAGGGTGCTCCGTTCGCGGTGGCTCCGAACCTCGCCGACGCGCAGGTCGCGATCGTGACCACCGCCGGTCTGCATCTGGCGTCGGACGACAGTTTCGGCATCTTCGACCCGGGTTACCGGGTCCTCCCGCACGGCCGCGACGATGTCACCATCAGCCACAACAGTCAGAACCTCGACCGCAGCGGCATGATGCTCGACCGCAATGTGGTCTACCCGGTGGATCGGCTCGACGAGCTCGCGGCCGACGGAAGCATCGGAAGCGTCGCGCCGAGTCACCTTTCGTTCATGGGTGCGCAGTCCGATCTCGCGACGATCCTCCACGACACCGGCCCGCAGGCCGCGCACCGCTTGCAGGAGCAGGGGACCGACGTCGTTCTTCTCACTCCCGTCTGACCGCTCTGTACGCGCACGGTCGGTGCGCTCGCATACACGCTCGAAGCCGCGGGGATCGCCACGGTCTCACTGATCTCGATGCACGAAGTTGCGGCGCGGATGCCGATCCCGCGCGGCCTGTACTGCCAGTTCCCGCTCGGGCGACCGCTCGGCAAGCCGCGCGACCCCGAGTTCCAACACGAGGTGCTCCGGGCCGCGTTTGGATTGCTCGACGCGACCGAACCGACGCTCGCGACCTATCCGGTCGTGATCGAAGACGAGGTCGACGTTGCCCTCGCGTGCCCCATGCCGGCACGACTGGATCCATCCCTCCCCGCGGCCGTCGACGAGATGCGCGGTCTGCGCAAGGCCTTCGATCGCGCATCGGGTGGGATACGGGCGGCGGTCGATCCCGACGTCGTGGAGGCCGCCCTCCGCGGATTCACGCGGGTCGCCGACGACGCCACGCCGTGGGATCAGGCCGAGATTCCCGACAATCCGGTGACGGCCGGGCTCGTGATCCGTGGCTATTACGAACAGGCGGCCGCCGGGCTTTCGGAGCACGTCCCGGGCGCGCGATCGGCCGAGAGCTGGTTCGCGCAGCAGACCGTCACCGGGAAGATGCTGCACCGGGCCCAGCAGGCGATGAAGGATGCGGGCGCGCCCCAGCCGTTCTGGTTCTACGTGCTCCCCGCCAGTCAGCACCGGCTGGACTGATCACGCGTTGCCGCGAGCCGGCCGAGCACACTGTCGGCATGGCCATCGAGCGGTACGGAAGCGACAGCCCTTGGGAAGCCGAGGTCGGCTACTGCCGGGTCGTGCGGGCCGGAGATCACGTTCACGTCGCGGGAACGACCTCGACCGTGGATGGTGTGGTCGTCGGGATTGGCGATGCCGAGGAACAGGCGCGGGTGGCGCTGCGGATCATCGGTGAGGCGTTGACCCAGGCCGGAGCCTCGTTCGCCGATGTCGTCCGGACGCGCATGTATGTCGTGCACATCGGCGATTGGGAGGCAATCGGTCGCGCGCACGGCGAAGTGTTCGGCGCCGTGCGTCCGGTGGCCACGATGGTGGAGGTGTCGAGGCTGATCGATCCCGGACATCTGGTGGAGATCGAGGTCGACGCGTACTCGCCGCGTTCCCTGAGGTGAAACGCCTCAGAACTCAGGAGCGGCCGTTGTTGCTGGACTCATCCGCTTTCGGCGGCGAGGTCGCGCCCCACCGGGACTGAATGAGGCCAACGCTGATAGTGATCAGCACCGAGCAACCCTGCCGGTACGACAAAGAGCAGGAGCGCACCACCGCCGATGTTGGCGCCGATCACGCCCATCGTGACCGTTCGTTCGGTAAGCCCGGTGCCGATCCCGGCGGCGACCCACAGGACGGTCAGTGTTCGCCATTCCGTTCGGGTCTTGCGTTGGTGCCACCGGAGAACCAGCACCAACAGCGCGATCGCGAGGAGGGCGATGCTCACGACGCCGATCACAGATTCGTGGTCCGAGAGCCAAGCGGGCTGCCGGTAGATGTAGTCCGCGCCGGCAGGGTCGGTCGTCGTCAGATCGCCGATCAGGAACCACGCCGTCCCGGCCGCGGCGGGAACCGCCATGATGGCCGCGGCAATCGACCACGGGTCCGACCTCCGGGTCTCGAGATTGGTTGCGGTCACGAGCGTCCATCCTCGATCGCGATGGCGGCGGCCAGTGCGATGTCGTCGTCCCAACGGGCCGCAGTGACCTGGACCGCCACCGGCAGCCCGCCGGCCGAACCCATGGGCAGGACCACTGCGGGCGCACCGGTGAGGCTCGCGGGAAGCGTGTACCGGTAGTCCTCGACGGTCATCTCGCGGTGCAACGGCGCCGGGTCCGTAGTCGCCGGCATCACGACCACGTCAACATCGGCGTGGGCACGGAGCATGCGGAAGCGATACCGATCCCAGGCTCCGAAGTTGGCGTCGACGTCCCACCCGGAGAGCCGGCCGGCCCGTCGCTGCCAGTACCCGAGTGTGACCGTCATGGCCTCGTCGAAGTGTTGAAGGATCTCCCCTGCGGGCTCGGCGCCACTCGCGATGAGCGTGTCGACGGCGCGGTGCCCCGCGTCGACGATGGAGCCGTTCGTTTCGACCGCGGCGTCGAGGGCCCACCCAACCCGCAGGCCGCGGATCGACACGGCGCTCGGGTCGCCGAGCGGTACCGGCGCGAGTCCGGCATCGAGGCCGTCGGGCCCGGCGATGATCGGCAGGACCGCGGCGAGGTCGCGGACCGACCAAGCGATCGGGCCGATCTGGGTGCGGCCGTCGAGCCGCTCGCCCGCGTGGGGGAAGTGACCGACGGTCGACACTCGACCCGCCGACGGCTTGAGCCCGGCGAGCCCGCACCAAGCGGCGGGAACGCGGATGCTGCCGCCGGAATCGCTGCCGACTCCGATCGGCGATCCGCCCGCACCGACGGCGGCACCCTCGCCACTGCTCGACCCGCCCGGTGACCGTTCCGGGGCGAGCGGGTGGCGGACGACTCCGAAGAGTTCGCTGTCGACTTGGACCGCAGTCTTCGCGAGCACGACGGCACCGGCGGCTCGGAGGCGAGCCGCTACGGTCGCGTCCCGTGCCGGCACGCGATCTCGGTGGGCGGCCTCGCCGCCGGTGCAGGGCATCCCGGCGACGTCGATCCAGTCCTTGATCGTGATCGGAACGCCATGGAGCGGACCGACGGGACCGTCGGCCGCCCGCTGCTGATCCAGCTCCGCCGCTTGGTCGAGCGCGGCCGGGTTCCAGGCCGCGACACAGTTCGTCGCGGCGTGCGCTGTCTCCAATCGGCCCTGCCATTCCGCGATGACGTCGACCGCTCGTACCTCACCGTTTGCGATGCGATGCGCGAGGTCGATCAACACGTCAGATGAGTTCGGCGTCTGCGGTCACGGCGACGAGCGCGGGGCCGTCGTGCGCGAGGGCGCGGGTCAACGCGTCGTCGAGTTGGTCGGCCCGATCGACCCGGAGACCCATCGCCCCGCACAACTCGGCGTAGGCCGCGAAGTCGGGGTTCAGAAGATCGGTGTGCCACACCTCGTACTCCGCAGCCCGTTGCTCCTTGGTGATCTTGCCGAGCGCTGCGTTGTCGAGCAGCACGTGGGTGATCGGCATGTGGTACTTCACCGCCGTGGTGAGTTCGGCGAGGTACTGACCGAACCCGCCGTCGCCGGTCACCGCGACGATGGGGCGGGTGTCGCCCACGGCGGCCCAGGCACCCATTGCGGCAGGGAAGCCGAATCCGATCGACCCGAGGTAGCCCGACATCAGGACCGACTGTGCGGTGCACTCGAAGTAGCGGCCGAACGAGTAGGCCTGGTTCCCGACGTCGACGGTCATGACCGCGTCGGACGGCACGTGCCGGTTCATCGCGTCGAAGATCGCCGCGGACGACACGCCGAGCCCGCGGTCGTCGGCCACTCGGCGCGCCTTCTCGGCCCGCCAGATTTCCCAGCGGGCGGCGACGTCGGGCCGTTGATCGACCCGTCCGCCGCCCGGTGCCAACCGTTCGACGATCAGCCGCGCGGTGACGCCGACGTGACCGTGCACCGGGACGGTGACCGGATGGAACCGACCGAGTGCCATCGGATCGAAGTCGACTTGCACGATGGGCTTGTACGAGGCGATCCCGGTGTGGTTGGAGAACGACGCGCCGAGCACGATCAGGACGTCGGATTCGTTCATGAGCCAACTCGCGACGGGCGTGCCGCTGCGCCCCAACACGCCCGCGCCGAGTGGATGGTGGTCGGAGATCTGGCCCTTCGCCTTGAACGTGGTCAGCACCGGGGCACCGAGCGTGTCGGCCAGCTCGAGGACCGCGTCCATGTCGAACCGGGCTCCGTGGCCGACCACGATGACGGGCCGACGGGCCGACTCGATGAGATCCAATGCGCGCTGGAGCGAGTCGGCGGGGGGAGCAATCTGGATATCGGCCACGCGCCCGACGGGTGAGGATGGGCGCGGCGAGTCGCCGACGATCTTCTCCTGAACCTCGTCGGGGAACACGAGGTGCGCGACGTCGCGCTGGACGGTCGCGTGTTTCAGCGCGAGCGTCATCAATTCGGCATGGTCCGAATCGGGGAGCACGGTCTTGGAGTAGGACGACACCGCGGCGAACGCCGCGTTGAGATCCACATCCTGGAACGCGCCCCGCCCGAGCACCTTCGACGGCACCTGACCCGAGATCGCGAGCACCGGTGCGCGGTCGGCTTTCGCGTCGTAGAGGCCGGTGAGCAAGTTCGTCGATCCCGGGCCGGCGATCGCGAAACACACGGCCGGCCGACCGGTGAGCTTGCCGTAGGCCGACGCTGCGAACGCGGCGGCACCTTCGTGGCGGATCCCGACGAACGTGAGGTCACCGGCGAGTTCGGCGCGCCGCATCGCGTCGGCGAATCCGAGGTTGGAGTGTCCGACCATGCCGAATACGTGGGTGACCCCCCACTCGACCATCGTCTCGACCATCAGATCCGAGACGGTCCGCTCGTGAGGATGATCGGCCGGGAGGCCGACATAGATACCGTCGGCGCGGACTTCGAGCGGGTAGCAGTCCGGCGCGTCGGAGAAGCCCGACGGGGGAGTTCCGGTGAGCGGGTCGTAGTCGTACCCGTGCCAGGGGCAGCGGAGCATCCCCTTCTCGATCGAACCCTCGCCGAGCGGTCCGCCCTGGTGCGGGCAGTGGTTGTCGAGCGCGCCGTACTGGTCGCCGACCCGAGTCAACGCGATCGAGTGCTTGCCCGCCAGCACCGTCCGCACCCGCCCATCCGGCAGATCATCCAACTCCGCCACCTTGTGCCAGATGAGAGCGGGGTCGTCGGAGTTATGAATCACGGTGGACACTCCCGAGCCGTAGCGAGGAACGAGCGGAGGCGAGCAGTCGCGGAGCGAGCTCCCGCCCGGCAGCCGGACGGAGTGCGAGCGGAGAGACCATCAGGCAGTTACTCCGCCGTAGGCGATTCCGGTGAGGTGGGCCATCTCGCGGTCGAACGTGGTGAGGTCGTCGGCCGAGAACTCGCGCAGATGAGTGTGGCCACAGGCGCGAGCGAGGATCTGCATCAACTCCACCGTTGCCCGGAGGAACCGGTTGAGTCGTTCGGCGGCCTCGTCGACCGGAAGCCGGGCGCGCAAGTGTGGCTTCTGGGTCGCGATGCCGACGGGGCAGTTGTTGGTGTTACAGGCGCGCATCCCGAGACAGCCGATGGCTTGGATCGCCGAGTTGGCGACGGCGACGGCGTCGGCACCGAGGGCGAGGGCCTTGGCGAAATCGGGCGCGTGGCGCAGTCCGCCGGTCGCGACCAACGTGATGTCGCGACGGTTCCGCCGGTCGAGATGGCGACGGGCGCGGGCCAGGGCGGGGATGGTCGGTACCGAGATGTTGTCTCGGAAGAGCAGCGGCGCCGCGCCCGTCCCGCCGCCGCGACCATCGAGGATCACGTAGTCAACGCCGATGGCGAGCGCGGCGTCGAGGTCCTCTTCGATGTGTTGGGCCGAGAGTTTGAACCCGATCGGGATCCCGCCCGACTGTTCGCGTACTTCGTCGGCGAACCGCCGGAAGTCGTCGACCGAATGCCAGTCCGGGAACGTCGCAGGTGAGATGGCGGCGGTGCCTTCGGGGAGGCCCCGCACTTGCGCGATCTTACCGACCACCTTGTCGCCCGGAAGATGGCCGCCGGTCCCGGTCTTCGCGCCCTGACCGCCCTTGAAGTGGAATGCCTGCACCTTCTTCAGTGCGTCCCAGTTCCAGCCGAACCGGGCCGAGGCGAGCTCGTAGAAGTACCGACTGTTCGCAGCTTGCTCCTCGGGCAACATCCCGCCCTCGCCGGAACAGATGCCGGTGCCCGCGAGCTCGGCACCGCGGGCCAACGCGGTCTTCGCCTCCTCGGAGAGCGCGCCGAAGCTCATGTCCGATACGAAGAGCGGGATATCGAGCCACAGCGGCTTGTCGGCATTCGGGCCGATGCAGACCTCGGTGCCGACGGGCTCCTCGTCGAGGTGGGGGAGTCGCGCGAGCTGCGCGGTCACGAACTGGATGTGGTCCCACTTCGGTAGCTCGTCGCGCGGCACGCCCATCGCCCCGAGCGGGCCGTGGTGGCCGGTCTTGGTGAGACCGTTGCCCGCGAGTTCGTGGATGTAGGCGACGAACGGTTCTTCCGGCACCATGTGCGGATCTTGGTAGTAGCCCTGGTACACGTCGGGCGTGTACGGCTGCGGGTGACGCATTGCGAACTGCAACACCTCGGTGCGGTTCACGAAGAGGTCATCGCCTTCGACCGCGCTGGTGAACTTCTCGAGTGCCTCGGCGTTGTTGTAGGCGCTGACGCCGGACTCGACGCGGTAGTCCCAACCGTGGACGCCACAGATGAGGTCCTCGCCCTCGATGTGGCCGTCGGCGAGGAGCGCGCCCCGGTGGAGGCACCGGCCGTAGAGCACGGAGTGTTCGTCGTCCTGGCGGACGATCACGAGGTCGATGCCCTCGACCGTGACGCCGACGGGTACGCGGTCGGGGATCTCGCTCCAGGTCGCGATCTTCACCATGTCCATGGCGGTGCCTCCTCGATCCTGCCCGTCGATCAGATGAGGGTGTTGTCTCGGGGCCGACCCGATCGTTGCACCGAAACTCGCCGAGCGCATGCTCGGGCGCTCGGCGGTGTGCCTACCCTGAAGGCATGGCAACCAAAGACGGGCCGGTCGGGCCCTACCCCGCGCGGGTGAGTACCTCTGACGATCAGATCGAGTACGACAAGTTGCGGCGGCGGGTGTTGTGGAAGATGCCGTCGGGGCTCTACGTGGTCGGGAGCACCGACGGGGGCGACCGCCGCAACGGCATGACCACGAACTGGATCACCCAGCTGAGCTTCGATCCCAAGTGGGTTGGTGTCGGCATCGAACGTGACGCCTTCACCCACGAACTCATCGAGGCGGGTCAGGTCTTCAGCGTGTGTCTCATCGATCAGGAAGACCGAGCGATCGTGCGCAAGTTCACCAAACCGGTCGACGTCGATCTGGATGCGAAGACGTTCAACGGGTTCGCGTACGAAGAGCACACGACCGGCGCGCCCGTATTGACCCAGTCGGTCGCATTCCTCGACTGCGAAGTGCGCGACCGCATGGAGATTGGCAACCACACCTTCTTCGCCGGCGAAGTCGTCGACTGCGACTTCCTCAAGGACGAGGACACGCCCGTCCTGAGTATGAGTGACACCCGTATGAACTACGGCGGCTGAGCGTACGAAGGGGATGACGGCTCGGTGACGTGGCGGTAGCCTCCGCGGTATGACCGACGCCGTGGTGGGTGAGCGCGAGAGCTTGCCGAAGAAGTGGTTGTACGTGCTGGCCACGACCAACCCGCCGAAGGGCACGCTCGACCCGGTGTCGAAGTGGCTGTGGCTCACCAGGGCTGGCGTGTTGCCGATGACGCTGGTCGCCGCGGGTCTCGGCGGCTTGCTCGCCGCCTTCCGTGACGCCGATGTCGACTGGGGACTCTTCACCGTCGCTGCGGTCGGACTCGTGCTCTCCCACATGGCGAACAACATCATGAACGACCTATTCGATCTGGAGGTCGGCACCGACACGGAGGACTACCCCCGCAACCTGTACTCGCCGCATCCGGTGATCTCCGGGGTGGTGACCCGAACCCGGCTCGCGGTCTACGGGCTGATCGTCAACCTGATGTGTCTCGCAGTGATGATCTTCCTCACCGCGGAACGCGGTCCCGCGATTCTGGGGTTTGCCCTCGGCGGTTTCTTCCTCTCGGCGGCCTACACGGCACCCCCGCTGCGGCTGAAGAAGCACGGCCTCGGCGAGCCCACGGTGGTCATCGTGTGGGGACCGCTCATGGTGGGTGGCGTCTACTACGCGGCCACGGGATCGATTCCCGCGGTCGTCCTGCTCGCCTCCCTGCCCTACGCGACCTTGTGTACGACGGTCCTGATGGGCAAGCACATCGACAAGGCGCCGTGGGACGCCCCGGCCGGCACCCACACGTTGCCGGTGATCCTCGGCGACGGACTCGCGCGCCAGGTCACCCGCGGGATGTTCGTGGCCTTCTACGCGCTGGTCGTGGGGCTCGCGATCGCTCGGATCCTCCCCGTCGCGACGGTGCTCGTGTTCGCGTCGATGCCGCTGATGGTGCAGGTCTGGAAGGTCTACGGCGCGCCCAAACCCGCCGAATCGCCAATGCCGAACCCGGTATGGCCATTGTGGTTCGCGCCGCATTCGTTCCTCGTGACCCGCCGCGCGGGCGGGTTGCTCATCCTGGGGATGATCATTGGGGTCATCGTCGGCTGGTGAGCGATGCTCGGCGAGGAGTGTCGCGGTCCAGACCGGGTCCACAAAACCGTCATAAATGTCGGAGTCGGGGATACGCTCCGCCCCGTATGGGCCGGCGGATTCTGATCATTTCCGCGTCGATGGGCGCAGGGCACGACGGAGCTGCGCACGAACTCCGGCGCCGGCTCGAGCTGGCCGGCCACACCGTCTCGGTGGTCGACTTCCTGGACTGCTGCCCGTTCGGCATCGGCTGGTTCATCAAGTGGACCTACATGGTGCAGTTGCGCGTGGCGCCGTGGAGCTACGAGCTGACCTACCGGCTCTGGTACCGGATGCCGTCCACGTGGAGCTTCATCGTTCGGCTCGACACCTTCATCGCCGGGAAACGGATTCGGAAGGCCGTCGTCAACGCCGATGCCGATGTCGTGGTATCGACCTACCCACTCTCGTCGCTCGTGCTGGGCAACATGCGCAAGAAGCGGTGGCTGCGGGTCCCGGTGATGACCTTCCTGACCGACTTCGCCGTTCACCCGTTGTGGGTGCATCCACACGTCGATGTACATCTCGCGACCAGCGAGTTCGCGGCCGCGACGGCGAGGATCCGCGGGAGCGAGGACGCCCGGGCGCCGGGTCCGCTCGTTGCCGATCGATTCTGGGCTGCTGACGACGGAGCCGGGTCTCGCGCCTCGGCTCGGGCCGCATTGGGGATCGGTGAGACCGAACGTGCGGTGCTCGTCGTCGCCGGCTCGTGGGGCGTCGGCGACGTGTCCGGCACCTACGACGCGATCTGTGCGGCCGGCGATTTCCACCCTGTGGTGGTGTGCGGTCGGGACACCAAACTGCGCGCGGCACTCGTTTCCCATGGTCATGGAACGATCCTGGGCTGGACCGATGACATGCCGTCGCTGATGGCCGCGTGTGACGTCATGGTCGAAAACGCTGGCGGGCTCACCGCCAACGAAGCGTTCGCGGCCGGCCTGCCGGTGGTCACGTACTTCCCGATTGCGGGCCACGGCAAGGACAACGCGGAAGGCATGGCTTCGATCGGCGTCACTCGCTACGCCCGCGACGCCGACGAACTGCGGGAGTCATTGGACCTCCTGAGTCGGCCGGGTATCGAGCGCCAGGAGCAGATCGCGAGGGCGTTCGGATTGTTTGCCTCGGACCCCGCAGACGACGTCGTGGCCGAAGCCCAGCGCCGTTCGGCCGAAGGGACGTCGACCCCGATCAAGATGCCGCGGCTGGCGCGTCGAACGCGTGGGAGCGTGGTCGTGATGCTCGCGCTGTATGGCGTGTTGACGCTGGGCGCCCAAGCCGTCGCGGCCTTCGGCGTCGGCGTCGCCGCACCGCCGCGCCATGCTCACGACGAGGTGTTCGTCGGGGTGCGACTCACCGCCGACGAGTTGCAGCAACCGTCGATCCGGGCGGCCGTCGATCGCCTCAACGCCACCGCGATCATCGACGGCCGCACCGTCGAGGCCACCGGAACCGCGGCGATCCAAGCGCTCGTGGACCGAGATGTCGACCTTGGCAATGGCGGATGGGGCGAAGGCCGAGTGTTCCGGCCGCTCCGGGCCGAGGCCGACGTCGTCAAGTCCGCCGACGCCATTACCAAGACCGTCGATGGGGCCAAGGTCCTGGAGTTCGTTCCCGGCCGGCGGTTCGACGCGTTCGATCAGATCTACGCCCGGCGCCACGGTCAGCGGCTGGTACGCGCCGATCACGTCATCCGGCCCGCGGCAATGCCCGACGCGTTGCAGGACCGGCGGGTGTACGTCCTGGATGGTCGAGGGACCGATCCGGAGTCGCTTCGACTCGCGCTGGTCGACCTCGAAGTGTTGTTGACGCGGGCATCGATCAGGTCTGCGCCGTTGTCGGCGTTGCGATGAACGCACGACCGGCCGTGATCGTCGCGGCGGGCGTGGGCGCCGCAGGCGCAGCCGGGCTCGCGGTGCACGCCGCACCGTCGTTGCTCGCGCTCTCGTCGGTCGGGCGGTTTCTCTCGCCGAGTCTGGCGGGTGTCGGCGCTCGCGGCCACGTTGCGTTGACGTTCGACGATGGCCCGGACCCGGCGTCGACACCGGAGTTCTTGTCCGCGCTCGACTCGCTCGGATGGCGCGCGACGTTCTTTATGCTCGGCGATATGGTCCGTCGGGCGCCGGGGCTCGCCGCGGAAGTGGCCGCCGCCGGCCACGAGATCGGGATCCATGGTGATCGGCATCGGTCCCAGATCCGGCTCACCGCCCGGTCGGTGACCGACGACTTCGAACGGGCCCGCGCCGCGATTCATGATGCAACCGGTGTCGCCCCGGAGTGGTTCCGGCCTCCCTACGGCACGCTGTCGCTCGGTGGCCTGCGAGGCGCCCGCCGCGCTGGTTTGCGCACGGTGCTCTGGACCGCGTGGGGCCGGGACTGGCGGCCGGACGCAACACCGGACTCGGTCGTGGCCGAGGTCTTGCACGGCTACGTCGACGGCGGGACGGTGCTCCTCCACGACTCCGACTGCACCTCGTCACCGGACTGTTGGCGGGCGGCGCTCGTCGCGCTGCCGCGGCTCGCGGCCGAACTGGATGCTCGCTCGCTTCGAGTCGGCCCGGTGGGCGAGCACGGTATTCCCGACCGACTGGCGGTCGCGGCGTAGCGATGGCGTTCATCTTCGCATTGAGTGCCGGCCTCTGTTACGCCGTGGCATCGGTGATCCAACACCGGGTCGCGGCCAACGCACCGTCGAATCTGTCGTTGCGACCCGGCCTCCTCCTCGAACTCGCCAAGCGGCCGATCTGGTTGTTGGGCATCGGCCTCGATGTCGGGGCCTATGTCCTGGAAGCGGCCGCGCTCGCCGTCGGGTCGATCGTGTTGGTGCAAACCTTGATGGTGAGCGGGTTGCTCTTCGCGTTGCCGCTCTCGGCGATTGGGCGGACCAACCGCCCCGGGCGTCCTGAGTGGATCGCGGCGGCGGTCGTCGCGGTCGGCATCGCGGTGTTCCTGGCGGTGGGGGAACCGATCGGTTCCTCGGACACTGCGACGTCGCTCGAGTGGGTGCTCGCGTTCGGTATCTGCATCGGAGTCGCGGCGACGATGATCCTCATCACGAGGAACGCTCGGCCGCACAATCGTGCACTCGGTCTTGGGGTGGCAACCGGTGCGTTCTACGCCTGCACCGCGGCGCTGACCAAGCAGGTCGTCGAGTTCTTGAGTGACCACGACGTCACCGCGTTGTTCTTGCACTGGCCGGTGTACGCCCTCGCCGGGTTCGCGGTGGGTGGCTTGATCCTCAACCAGAGCGCGTTCAACGCCGGACATCTCGCCGCGTCGCTCCCTGCGCTCGCGGTGACCAATCCGGTCTTGTCCTCGTTCCTCGGGATCTTGTTGTTCGAGGAGCAGCTCAAGGCCCACGGTGTCGTGCAGTACCTGATTGTGGGGCTCGCCGCCGCGGCGATGTTGATCGGGGTGATCCGTCTCGCCCGGTCGCCATTCGTGACCGGCGAGGAAGGTCCCGGCCACCCGCCCGTGACCCCGGCCGCCCCCTGACGGTCAGGTCTCGAGCAGGCGGACGCGAGCGGCAATCGGTTCGAGTTCGCCAGCCCAATGCTCGGGGTTGTGCATGGGAACCAGGACCAGTTTCGAGAATCCGACCGCCACGTACTCGCCGATCCGACGCTCCAGCTGGTCCAACGTGCTCGGAATGAGTTCGTTCGGGTCGACGTCGGGGGAGCGTTGCGCGATCAACGCGCGGATCGGTTCGGGGATCTCGCCGGGCGAATAGAAGATCATCGCGCCGAAGTGTTCGGGGTCGATGGTGCGGTCGTGTTCGGCCGCAGTCGCCTCGATCACTGTTCGACCCTCGGCGCACTCCGTCGGCATCGAGAACGAGGCCAGCCAACCGTCGGCGAGACGCCCCACGCGTCGCAGCTCGCCCGGCGCCCGTCCACCGAGCCAGATGTCGGGTGGCCGTTGCACCGGATGCGGACGCACTCGCAGCCCGGAGTACTGGAAGCGTTCCCCATCGTGGTCGACCGCGTCTTCGAGCCAGAACCGGCGCAGCAGTGGGAGTGCCTCTTCGAAGTACGCGGCCCGTTCGCTCCGCTCGACGCCGAAGGCCTGTTGCTCAGCGGGGTGGGCGATCCCGAGGCCGAAGGCCGGGAGGAACCGGCCGCCCGACAAGACGTCGAGGGTCGCGAGTTCCTTGGCCAGGAGTGCCGGGTTTCGCCCCGGAAGGACCTGCACGCTGGTCCCGAGTTTCAGCCGGCTCGACCGGCCCGCCGCGACTGCGAGCCCGATGACCGGGTCGGGGGCGTCGGCGGTGATGCGTTCGGAGAGCCACAGGGAGTCGAAGCCGAGTTGGTCGAGTGCGTCGACCATTGCGCCGAATCCGTCGGCGGTGAACCCGCGTTGGGCGCCGAAGCCGTATCCGATTCGCACTTTCATTGGCGGAGTCCTCGATGCTCGCGGGGCCGCACCCTACCGCCGAGGGCCCCGGTCCTGATCGGCTCCGATGCGGATGGCAGGCTGGGGCGCGTGACGGATACGACCACTCCTCTCGCCGGGTTGCGCGTGCTCGAACTGGGTTCGTTCATCGCCGGTCCGTTCGCCGGTCAACTGCTCGGTGATCTCGGCGCCGAAGTGATCAAGGTGGAACCGCCGGCGGTTGGGGATCCCATGCGCGCATGGGGCGTGACGGTCGACGGCCGGTCGCTGTGGTGGCCGGCCATCGCGCGCAACAAGAAGTCGGTGGTCGTCAATCTCCGCACCGACGCCGGGCGCGAGTTGATTCGTCGGCTGAGTGCCGAGGTCGACATCATCATCGAGAACTTCAAACCCGGCACACTGGCCAAGTGGGGCCTCGACTACTCGGCGCTTGCGGCGACCAACCCCGGCCTGGTTCTCACTCACGTGTCGGGGTTCGGGCAGACCGGACCGCGATCGCACGAGCCCGGATTCGGTGCGATCGGTGAGGCCATGGGCGGGATCCGACACACGACCGGTGATGCCGATCGGCCGCCGGCGCGAGCGGGCATCTCGCTCGGCGACTCGCTGGCGGCGTTGTTCGCGGTCATCGGGACCTTGGCCGCGGTCACCGAGCGGAGCCGCTCCGGCCGAGGTCAGGAAGTCGACGTCGCGATCTATGAAGCGGTCATGGCGTTGATGGAATCCACCGTCGCCGATTTCGAACTCGGCGGCGAAGTGCGCGGGCGCAGTGGGGGGTTCCTCCCCGGCGTGGCACCGTCGAATGCGTATCCGACCGCCGACGGGCGGGATGTAGTCATCGCGGCGAACGCCGATGCAGTGTTCGCCCGTCTCGTGGTGGCCATGGGCCGACCGGATCTCGCCGCGCCCTACGCCACGCATGCTGCACGGGCGGCGGGCCAGATCGAACTCGACACCGAGGTGGCGTCGTGGACGGTGACGATGACGGCGGATGAGGCGCTCGCCCGGCTCGACGAACACTCGATCCCGTGCGGGCTGATCAACACCGCGCCGGATCTCGCGGTCGATCCGCACATCGCTGCCCGCGAGATGATCGTGCGATTGGCGGCCGGCTTCGAGCGCTCGGTCCCGATGGCCGGGATCGTGCCGAAACTCTCGCGCACGCCCGGCGCGATTCAGTCGGTCGGACCCGAACTCGGTGCGGACACCGATGCGGTGCTGGGTCGACTCCTCGGCCTCGACGAATCTGCGCTGGCCGACCTGCGCAGTGCCGGCGTGATCGGCTGACCGGGTTCGCCGAGTCGGCCCGACGCGATGAGTTAGGCCGGTGCACCTTCGGGCGCGTAGAGCGTGCCGGTCGGCGCAGCTTCGAGATCGGGCTTCGTGGCGGTCAGGAGGCGCAGCGCCTCCGCCCGCACCTCGGCGGTCGCCGGGACGGTGGTGCAACAGAACTCGACCATGATGCCGTTCGGGTCCGTGGTGTAGATCGACGTGCACCAGCCGTGGTCGATCTCGTAGACGTAGAGACCGTGGTCGAGCCAACGCTGGCGCGCCGACGCGAGGTCGTCGAGGGTCGGGGCATCAAAGGCGATGTGGTTCGTCCATTCGGGGAGCCCGAGCCCCTTGGAGATCGACGGTTCGAAGTCGCCGATGCTCGGGTCGTCGTGGATGTCCCAGAACGCGATCTGTTCCCCGTTCCCGGTGTCATAGAACACGTGGCGGGCCCAGCCGTGCTCGGGAGTAGGAGCGGCGTTCACCCGCTCGAGGGTGAAACCCATCGCGCCCTCGTAGAACGCGTGGTTCGCTTCGAGGTCGCGGGTGGCAATGGCGAGGTGGTGGAATCCCATGCCCTGATTCTCGCTCAGATCCGATACCCATGTCGTCCAAGGGCCGCAATCGCACACGGCGTAGGGTCCAGAGATGCCGATCGATCCTCCGGATGAACGAACCGTCGACCCCGACCCCTTCGCCCAGTTCGCGGCCTGGCATGCCGCCGCGGTCGACGCCACCGGCGATCGCGCCGCGGCCATGACCATCGCCACGGCCACGCCGGACGGTCATCCGTCAGCTCGCGTGGTGTTGTTGCGAGGTGTCGATGACCGCGGGTTCGTCTTCTATACGAACTACGAGAGCCGGAAGGGTCACGAACTCGCGGAGAACTCGGCGATCGCCGCGGTGCTCTACTGGGCCCAACTCGACGCGCAGGTCCGGATCGAGGGCACGGCGGAGCGCGTCAGCGCCGCCGAATCGGAGGCGTACTTCGCGCAGCGGCCGCGAGGTCATCAACTCGGTGCGTGGGCGTCGCGTCAGAGCACGCCGATCCCCGATCGGGCCACCCTCGAGGCCCAACTCGCGGCCGCCGAGGCGGAGTACCCCGGCGAGGTGCCATTGCCCCCGTATTGGGGCGGCTACCGGATCACCCCGGAACGAATCGAGTTCTGGCGGGCCGGTGCCGATCGGGTCCACGACCGCGTGGTTTATTCACGTGTCGGCGCCGGTTGGACCGTCGGTCGGCTCAGCCCCTGAGGTCGCGCGGGTCCGGTTCCATCACTGCGGAGATATGCAGACGCTTGAGACCGCGCAGCGTCACGCTGGGGAGGTACTCGAAGGTGTTGTCATCGCAGAGTCGGTAGGAGCGAAGGCGCACCGCTAGCTGTTCGAACGCCACGGTCGCCTCGAGGCGGGCGAGGTTCGCACCCACGCAGTAATGGGTTCCGTGGCCGAACGCCAGCTGCTCGGCCAGGTGCTCGCGGTCGGGCCGGAGGTCGTTCGGACAACCAAATCGCGCTTCGTCCCGGTTGGCCGACGCAAACATCACGATCACCCGGGCACCGACCGGGATATCGACCCCGGCGAGCGTCGTGTCGCGCATGACGACACGAGACATCCCCTGATTCGGACTGGCCAGTCGCAGGCTCTCCTCGACGAGCGTGGGGATACGAGTCGGGTCGGCCTTGATCCGGTCGAACTCACCGCCGGTGACGGCGATCAGTCGCGCCATCTCGGTGATCAACTTCGCCGTCGTCTCGTTGCCGGCCACCAGCAACTGCTCGGCGATGCGGACTAGTTCGGGCATCTGGAGCGGTTCGGAGTTCGCGCCGTCGTCGGCACCGACGTGACTGTTCAAGAGGTCGGTGAGCAGGTCGTCGCGCGGTTCACGTCGCCGTTGCTCGAACTGCTCCACGAAGAACGTCTGCAATTCCACGCTGATGCGCGCATTCTCGATGTGCTGTTCGTCCGAGACACTGGCGCCGATCGTGGCAGTTCGCGCGTCGGTCCAGCGGCGGAAATCGGCGTGGCGTTCGGGCGGAAGGTCGAGAACGTGGGTGATGACGCGTACGGGCAACGGCACGCTGAACTCGGGCCCCAGTTCGACCGAGGTCGGATCGCCCCAGGCGTCGATCAGCGCGTCGGTGACCGACTCCACGAATGGTCGCAGTTCGGCAATCTTGCGCGGGGTGAAGGCACGCGACACGAGGCGCCGGAACCTCGAGTGGTCCGGCGGATCGTTGTCGAGCAACGTTCGCGGGCGGGCCAGTCCCTGCGCGCCGATGCGGGCGATCTCCGCCCGGGCGGCCTCCGATGGCTGCTCGCGGTTCGAGCCCAGCTGGGACGAGTAGGTGGAGGGGTCGCGGAGAACCGTCAGCGCATCCTGGTGGCGCAGGACGACGAACGCGTCGTTCGCCGGCAGGTACTGCACGCCGCCGGGTCGCATGGCCTCGTAGTGCGCGTGCGGGGCCTGCTGGACCTCGGGGTCGTTGAGATCGAATCCGTCCGGAACCGGTGTCATGGGTCGAATCAGGGAACGTCGATGACGGTGACGACGCCGGTGTCTCCGTTCACTTCGATGGTGGCACCCGGCGGGATCACCTCGGTCGCACCGGTGGCGGACACGACGCACGGCAAGCCGAGCTCGCGCGACACGATCACCGCGTGGCTGATCTGACCACCGACATCGACGACGACCCCGCCGGCGGTCATGAAGAGGGGAGTCCACGACGGGTCGGTGTAGGGCGCGACCAGGATGTCGCCGGGTTCGAGCGCCATGGGTTCACCGGGATCGACCACGACGCGGGCGATCCCGCGCACGACGCCCGGCGAGCCCGAGATGCCGACCAGTTCGGTCCCCGCGATCGCCGCGGGCTTGGCCGCGGCCTCGGTGCGCCGCTCCCAGGAACTCGTCGGGGGCAGGTTCCCGTCGCGAATGATGAACGGCGGAACGAGGTCCCATCGCGCCGCGTAGTCCTCGGCCCGATCACTGAGCACCGAGCGAAAGGATCCTGGATCGGCCACGAATGCCTCGAGTTCGGGTTCCAGGAGCATGAAGACATGATCGGCATCGGCCAGATTCCCTGCGGCCGCGTGGCGTCGTCCCAGCTCGAGGAAGACCATGCGTGCTTCGTGAATGGTCTTCACGATCGTGGTCTTGGTCCGCTCACGGTAGGCCATCATGTTGGCCGCGACGAGCGCGGCTTCGAGCATGCCGGCGAGTTCTTCGTTGCCGGCCACCTTCGCTCGTACCTCGGCGGTCGTCTGCTCGCGTTGGGCCGCGATTGCGGCATGTCGACGCGTGGGCGACTCGTCATCGGACTGGAACCTCACCCGGTCCAGCGCGGCGAGTGGGAGCGCCGGCTCGGTCTCCCAGCTCGGCGCGTGGATATCCCATTCGTTGGGACCGCGCGAACCGAACGCCGTAATGAACCCATCCCAATCGGCGAGGAGCGAGTGGGCTGCGTCCGAGTCGATGGCGGCGACGCGTTCGAGGACACCGTCCACCCCGGCATCGAACGCTGCGCTCAGTGCATTGTCGGCGCGTATGGCGCGCGACATATCCCAGAGCGCATGGCTGGGCAACGCCGAATCCACATCGCCGATGCCCGCGAGGAGCTTCATAGGGATCGTGGGGTCACCGATGCCCGCACCGACCGCGGCAAGGATGCCCGGGCCGATCGCCGCGCTTGAACCCGACACCACGTGCTGTTCGAACAGGTGATGCAGCATGGGGCGGATCGTCCGGGCGCGGGCGAGCAGATCGGCGTCGGTCGCGGGGCGCAGGTCCCCTCGGCTCTCCCGCAGGTCATCGGCGCTGGCCTTGTCCTGGTCGATCTCGGGCCATACCGATGCCGACATCACCCACGCAGTGTGCGCCTCGATCCTCTCGACGAGTTGTGGCTTCTCGTCGTCGGGGTGGGCAACGTAGGGCGGTACGTCGGGGTGATCGCCGAAGAACGCGACGTCGAGTTGCTCGACGGTGACTCCGGGGTTGCGCACTCCCTGGAGTCGGCAGCTCGCGAGGTTCAGATAGAAGTAGCCACCGAACATGCCGAAGGTCTCCGGATGGTCCGGATCGAAGTCCTCGATCTCGTGGGTCCCGCCACGGATCCACCCGTCTCGCATTCCGAGGACCATCGCCCCGTCCCAGCCGTAGGTCCACCCGAGCGGACTGACCGGGTCGCCCATGACCTCACCCGCGTTGGCGCGGGTGTAGTGGGGAAACCGCTCGCTGATCGGCCAGTCGGTGAGATATCCGTCGTGCATGTCCGTCGCCCCCGATGCTCAGTCCCGCTGGTCAGTACGGAGAAGTGCCGCCGTCGATCGACAGGTTGGTCCCGGTGATGCCGGCGCCGGCATCCGAAGCGAGCAACACCGCCACCGCGGCGACCTCGCCCACCTCGTTGAGCCGCTTGATCGCGGACCCCTCCGCGAACATGGCTTTCAGCGCCTCGTACGTCATCCCCATCGCCTCCGCCGCGGCCGGCGCCGCGTCGCGCATGGCATCGGTCTCGATCGCACCCGGGCACACCGAGTTCACGGTGATGCCGAGCGCTCCGACCTCCTGCGCCGCGGTCTTGACGAGCGCGTTGATGGCCGCCTTCGAAGTGGCATAGCCCGCCAGACCCGGCGTGCCGCGCTTGCTCTCCACCGACGAGGTCGCGATGATCCGGCCCGAACCCTGGGGAATCATGTGACCGAGTGCGGCCCGCATGGTCCAGAAGGTGTGCCAGAAGTTCCATTGCATCGTGTCGGCCATCGCCTCATCGGACATCTCGGCGATCGGGCCGGGACCCACCGCACCGCCGGCGTTGGCATGCAGGATGTCGATCCGCCCGAAGTGATCGACCGTTCCTTGGATCAACGCTTCGCAATCCGCCCGCTCGGTGACGTCGCCCGCGATGAAGTGGATGTTGGCTCCACCGCCCATTTCTGCGACGGCCGTTGCCCCTTTGGCCGGGTCCTTGCCGTTGACGACGACCTTGGCTCCCTCTCGGAGAAATGCCTCCGCCACGGCGCGTCCGATGCCGCGGGTCCCGCCCGTGACACAGGCCACCCGTCCGTCGAGCTGTCCCATTTGGGGCCCCCTTGATTGTTCGCGTTCGGCTGACGAAAACGCGAATACTAACCGCGCGGTTAGTTCTTTGCTCCGGGACCTAAGTGTCGTGGACGACCAGAGCCCGTGGGAGATTCGCCAGCCTGCGTCCGTGCGAGTCAGACGGTCCTCGTACGTGCCAACCACGATGTAGAGGCGCGGTGACTCGCCCGTCGGCCGAACGTGCTCGGCATGGACGCGGCACCGGGCGGTCGCGGCATCACCGTGGAGATCGACGCGGTGGTCGCTGACTTGATGCGCCCAGCTGACGAAACGGCCGAGCGCCGATTCGAGCCGATTGCGGATTTCCTCGATCCCTGTTTGCCCGGAACCACCCAGCACCGCCGATGCGTCCGGTGTGAAGACGTCGCGCAGGGATGCGAAGTCGCCTCCGTCGACGAGTCGGCAGTAGGTGAGCGCGAGGTCGACGATCTCCTGCCGGTCGGACGCGGCGTCACTCACGCCGTGTAGAAGTCGGCGCGGTGGGTGCCGCGCTGATCGCTCACGGGCTCCGAGAGGTCGCATCGGTATTTCTTCACGTCGCCTCCGGTGCGAGGGAAGCGGTGGAACACGGCGCGCATCTGGCCGAAGTACGGGTGCCGGAAATGGGCCGCGAGCGACTCCTGATCGGCCCACAGTTCGTAGATCCGAACGCGGGAGTCGATGATCGGGTCGGCCGAGAAGCAGTAGGCCTCGCACCCCGGCTCCTCGTCGCGGGTGGCCTGCTGGAGATCGGCGCCTTCCGCCAGGATCGCATCACGGGCGTTGCGGTCGGCGAAGTCGAGATATCCGGCGACGATGATCACGAATCGCAGGCTACCCGCCACCGCCCGGAAGGTCCGTCCGTGATCCGCGCACGACTCGTGGGGCATCGCGGTGGAATCGGTGCGCTTCGGTGCCGCTCGTCGTCTGACCGGCGTCGATCACCAGACAGTGCCCGGTGACGAGCCGCGCCTCGTCGCTTGCGAGATAGAGCACACCAGACGCGATGTCGCTCGGAAGTCCGGTGACGCCGAGCAGGCATGCGGCAGCGAGTCGATCGGCCACCGCCGAGTCGTTGGTGGGGTCGGTGTCCCGAAGGGTCGTGACCATCGGCGTCAACGTGGACCCGGGGGCCACGGCATTGACTCGGACGCCGTGGGGACCCAACTCGTTCGCAACCGACTTCGTGAGACCCACCACGGCGTGTTTGGCCGCGGTGTAGAGATGAGGGCCCAGACCGCCGACAAATCCGGCGGTGCTGGCGATCGAGATGATCGCGCCGGACCCGTTCGGAACCATGACCCGAGCAGCATGCTTGGTTCCGAGGAACACCCCCTTCAGCAGCACGTTGATCGTCTCGTCGAACGACGCCTCACTCGTCTCGGCGATTGGCCCGACCGCGCCAACGATGCCAGCGTTGTTGACCATCACGTCGAGTCGACCGAAGGTCGACACCGCCAGATCGACGGCGGCTGCGACGTCGACCTCGTTCGTCACATCGGTACGACAGAACTCGACCGAGCTGCCATGCCCAGCTGCGCTCCCGCCGTTTGGTCGGTCGACGAGGTCGGCGACGATGACCCGGGCACCCTCAGCGGCGAAGCGGTCCACGATCGCAGCGCCGATACCGCTCGCGCCTCCGGTGACGACGGCGACCTTCGCGTTCATGCGTCCCATACAGTGGCCTCGAGACTTCGGAGAGGATGGTCGGAATGGCCACGATCGCCAAACCCGCTGCACTCGACGATAACGACATCGTCCTCAGCCATTTCACCCTGAGCCGCCATCACGACATCTTGGACCGGCTCGACGCGGCGGCGGGCGCCGGGTGTCGAGGGGTCGGCATCTACACGGGGGACTTCCAGCGTCTGGAGGCCGACGGCACGAGCGATGACCTCGTTGGCCTGCTCGATGAGCGCGGCCTTTGCCTTGCCGAGATCGACGCTCTCCGCCCGTGGGCGGACCCTTCCGGCGACCCGCGGAACCACGCCGAGCACGAGGCGACCGCTTTTCGCATCGCCCAACAGTTCGAGTGCCGCAGTCTCCACGTGCTGGGCCCCTCCTCCGGAACGACCGCCGATGCGGTGCCGGTCTTCGGCGCCCTGTGCGACCGCGCCGCCGACGTCGGACTGCTGGTCGGTCTCGAGTTCGTCCCGACCACGAGCATCGCGACCATCGGCGACGCTCTGCGCATCGTGGAGGCGGCCGATCGCGCCAACGGGGGACTCTGCGTCGACGTCTGGCATCACCAGCGCGGCGCGAACGATCTGTCGCTGATCCGTGCGTTGCCGGGTCACCTCATTGTCGACGTGCAGTTGAGCGACGGTCCGCTCGAGCCTCGTGGCGTTGGCTACGACGACGAGACCCGCCGTCATCGGCTCGCACCCGGTGACGGCGACTGGGATCTTGCGGGCTTCGTCGATGCGATCCGGGCCACCGGCACCCGCGCGCCGTGGTCGATCGAAGCCGGCAACCAGGACGCGTGGGAGACCGACGGCGCTGAGTTCGTCACTCGGTGTACGACCGCTGTGCGTGGGCTGCTCGGCCCGCGCGGGGCCCCGGACGGCACTGGCGAGCGCTCGCGCTGACCCGACGTCAGAGTTGGCTCCGGGACATGCCCACCTCGGAGTCGCGCAGCATCAACTCACTGTCGAACCCGATTCGCTGGGTCGGTGTCACCTCGATGATGACCCGGCTGGGCGAGTCGAGATGCTCGACGAAGGCGGCTTGGTGTTCATCCGAATCGGGGCGCACTGCGGCGGCCAACGCCTGGTAGAACCAGTCCTTGGTCGCCCGATCCTCGTGGAGAGTCGCGATGCCCTTGTGAGTCACGCTCTGGCTCACTCCGATGTCGGTTCCCCGGCTCGAGATCGCGAGCGCGACACGAGGATCCCGTTCGATCGCCGCGATCCGCGCCCGACGCCGGGTGGCGGTGAGCCAGAACGAGCCGTCCCGGACCAGGTAATTCATGATCACGCCGACCGGCTCACCCGCCCGGTTGGTCCACATGAAGGTGCACTCGGTCTGCTTCTCGTACAGCGCCTGCTCGCGCTCGGGCGTCAGCGCGAAACCTGACACATCTTCGAAGTCTCTGTTCACACGGCACGCTCCCAGTAGGGGGCGCGCAGCGCGCGCCGACTGATCTTGCCCATCGCGTTGCGGCCCAGGTCGCCGACGAACTCCACCGAACGCGGGCACTTGAACGCGGAGAGGCGTTCCCGACACCACCGGATGAGTTCGTCGCCGTCGGGTTCGGTGCTCGCCACCGGGATGACCAGCGCGTGGAGTGACTCGCCCATCTCGGCATCGGGGATTCCGATGCAGGCGATGTCGACGACTGCGGGGTGCTCGATGAGTACGTTCTCCGCTTCGGCGGGATACAGATTGACGCCGCCCGAGACGACGGTGTCGGAGAATCGGTCGGTGATGTAGACGTAGCCCTCGGCGTCCATCCGGGCCATCTCGCCGAGGGTGAAGACGCCGGGCGCGAGGTGGGCCTCGGCCGACTTCACCGGGTCGTTGTGGTACACGACACCCCGCCCGGAGGCGTCGCGGAAGTACAGCCGACCTTCCTCACCCGGCGGAAGTTCTCGTCCGGCTTCGTCCACGATCAATGCTTCGAAGGGAGGATCCGCCTGACCTACCGATCCTGGGTGAGCCAGCCATTCGTGACTGTCGATCGAGCAGGTGGTGCCCACCTCGCTGGCGCCGTACGCCTCGAGGAACACCGGCCCCCACCAATCGATCATCGCCCGCTTCACCTCCAGTGGGCAGCTGGCTCCGGTGTGGGCCACGTACTCCATCGACGACACGTCGTAGCGATCCCGGACCTCGGGCGGGAGCGCCAGCAGGCGAACGAAGTGAGTCGGCACCATCACCGCGCTGCGCGTGCGATGACGATCGATCGCGGCGAGGGTCGCCTCCGCGTCGAACCGACCCAGGATGACCGACGGTGTGCCGGCCACCAGGATGCGCATCCCCGACAACGGACCGGTGTGGTACATCGGCCCGACCACGAGGTGGGGGCCGTACTCGACGAATCGGGCGGTCTTGAGCGCCTCGAGGTGCTCGGTCATCGTGTCGCCGCCGGCGAACATCGTGGGTGGCAGGTCGGTGCCCTTGGGTCGACCGGTCGTGCCCGACGTGTACAGCAGATTCGGACGCGGTCGGACGTCCTCGGGGGGATTTTCGTCCGAGGAGCGGGCGAGCCAGTCGGCCCACGGGGTCACTCCGTCGGGCAGGTCGGCGCCCCAACCCACAACGGTCGTGACGCCCGCGATCCGCGCCGCGTCGAGCCCGCGCGGCGCGGTCTCGGGCCCGACGAAGAGTATGGCGGTCTGGGAGTCGTCGAGGATGTAGGCGGTCTCGTCCGCCGTCAGATGGAAGTTGACCGGGACGCTCGACGCCCCACCGAGCAGACCGCCCAAGTGGGCGAGCGCGGTCTCGGCTGCGTTCTCGGCGAAGACGGCGATTCGACGTTCGGGCCCGAGGTCGGTACCGAGCATTGCGTTCGCGACCCGGTTGAGGATCGAGTCGACCTCGGGCCAGCCGAGCGCGCGGTCGCCGTCGACCAGCGCCGGTTCGTCGGGTCGAATTCGGGCCAGGTCGGCGGAGAAGGTGGGCATCGGTCAGAGGGCGTTGATCGGGTCGAGTCGGTCTTGGAAGGACCGGACGTGGTCGAAGTCGTTGACCTGGACCACTCGGCGCAGATCTCCCATCGCCCGCACCGTGCTCACGGACGTGTGGTGCAACGTGCACGGGGTGTCGAGCGATGACGCCATGACGTGGGCAAGGTATCCGTTGATGACCCCACTGTGGCAGGCCACCACGACTCGATCGCCCTCGTGGCGTTCGATGATGTCGTCGATGGCGCCGACGATGCGAGCCCGGAACTCGGTGCTCGGTTCCGCGTACGGGTAGGCGTCCCAACGCTGGGTCCGATTTCCTTCGCGCATGATCCGGCGCAGCTCTTCCCGATCGAGCGCATCGAGCAGGCCTTTGTCTTGGGGAAGGTCGCGCCACAAGTCGATCTCGACCAACTCGGCCACCTCGCCCACGTCCAGTGCGTGCGGCGCGGCGATGGCGCGTGCCGTGCTGCGTGCTCGATCCATCGTCGAGCTGTACACGGCATCCACCCCCACCGTGGCCAGGCGGCGGGCCACGGCCTCGGCCTGGCGCCGGCCAAGCTCCGAGAGCGGAGCATTCACGGCGTCGGCCATCGCCATGTTGGTCAGCAGCTGCTGCTCGCCGTGCCGCACGAGCAGCACCTCGCACACCCCCTCCAGGTGCGCCAGGAACGAGCTGCCCAGGTCGACGGATCGAACGCGGGCCATCGTCAGCGGCTCAGAATCGTGACGCTCGAGATGCCCGGCGAACCGTAGACGTGGGTGTACGCGACGCGAGGGTTTCCGGCCACCTGACGGGCCCCGCCGGCGCCCCGGAGCTGCACCACGTTCTCGTAGACCTGCCGGAGCCCGGTGGCGCCCACCGGCTCGCCGTTGGCGAGGCAGCCACCGTCGGTGTTCACCGGGAATCGACCGCCGATCTCGGTGTCACCGTCGCGGATCATCCGCTCCTGTTCGCCGTGCTCGCAGAAACCGTTCTCCGCCATGTGCATGATCTCCGCGCCAACCTCGGTGTCCTGGAGTTGGGCGAGGTCGATATCGTCCGGGCCGATCCCGGCCATCTCGAAAGCGGCCTTGGACGCGTCGATGGTCGGCCCGTCGCCGCGCTCGATCGCGAGATGCGGCGCCATCACCTCGAAGGAGCCGAAGCGGCGTGAACGCACGGCGGCGGCCCGGAGGAAGATCGGCGTGTCGGTGAACTCGCGAGCGCGATCACCCCGGCACAGGATCAAGGCCACGCCGCCTTCGGCCGGCGAGCAGAACATGTACTGGGTCAGCGGCCACGCCACCATCGGCGACGCCTGGATCTCGTCGGTCGAGAGTTCCTTCTGGCGCCACGCCATCGGGTTTGCCGCGCCGTTGCGACTCGCCTTGTTCGCGACCCGCGCCAACGTGTCGGTGCTGATGTCGTAATCGTGCAGGTACCGGTTGATCTTCATGCCGAAGAACTGAGTCGTCAATGCGAGGCCGGACTCCCCGTACCACTCCTCGAGGCCGTTCTCCTTCAGATCGACTCGGAACGCGCCCCGCTCGTGCTTGTCGAAACCGACGGCCATGCCGACGTCGAACATCCCGGCGCGGATCGAGTTGTAGGCCGAGAACAACGCGGAACCACCCGTCGCGCAGCCGTTGGAGACATTGATGAACTGCAGTCCGGTCAATCCGAGCTTGGACACCATCACGTCGGCGGCGCCGGCGGCTTGGCTCCCGCCGAACGCAAACTCGACGTCGCTCCATTGGAGCCCGGCGTCGACGAGCGCCCGCCGCACGGCCACCACGCCTTGATCGATCCCCTCGACCCCCGGGTGTCGCCCGAACGGATGCATGCCGATGCCGATGATCGCGACGTCGTCGCTCATGAGGTCGTCACTTCCGTCGGGGTGGCGGCACCGCCGGTCGTTGTTTCCGAACGGACCGGTCCGAACGCGAAGGTGACGACTTGGTTCCCGTTGTCATCGATGAAGAGCGGTTCGATGACCAGTTCGAGCTCCATACCGATTTCGAGCTCATCAGCATCGGCGATGGTCAGGCGGGTCTCCACCAACAGCTTGCCGTCGAGGTCGACATACCCCACGCCGAATGGCTGGAAGGTCGCAGGATCTGCGTCGCCCGCGTACGGCGGTGCCTTGGGCGGGAAGGCCTGCACCGTCCAGGTCCAGAGCGTGCCGCGCCGCGCCAGCTCAACGGTTTCGGTCTCGGCGCCAGAACACTTCGGGCAACCCTCCTGAGCGGGAAAGGTGTGATTGCCACACGCGGTGCACCGACCGCCGAGCAGCGCCGGGTGATCGCTCGGCCAGGTGAACAGACCGTTGGCAACGGGCAGGACGGACGTCATGGGTTGGGACTCCAGTTGGGGTTGACGAGCACCTTGAGCTGGCCGTTTCCAGCCGTCGTGAGTTGCTCGAAGACTTCGGGGAGGGCATCGAGGCGAGTCGTGGACGTGTGCAAGGCCTCGACGCGCACGTGACCGTCGACCAGGAACTGCATGGCCGCCTCGACGTTGCGGCGTACGTACCCCATTGTCGTGGTCACCGTGATCTCCTTGCGGAGCCAGTCTGCGGGTTCGAACATCGCCGGACCTTGGGCCAGCCCGACGATGCAGACCCTGCCACCGCGCCGTGTGAGCCCGACGCTGTCGGCGAGCGCATCGCCGCCCCCGACGCAGTCGAACACGACATCCACCCCAAGGCCGGCGGTGTGCTCGTCGACGACGTCGCGGGCCGAAGCGGGCGCCCCCGCGACGAACGCGACCGGGCCGACGGCACCGAGGTGAACGGCCAACGCCCGTCGTTCGTCATCGGGTTCGATCACGATGACCTGCGCGGCACCCATGGCGGCGGCACATTGCGCGGTCGTGAGCCCGACGGGTCCTGCGCCGAGCACCGCGACGGTGTCGCCCGCGATCAGGCCGCTCCGCTCGACCGCGTGCAGGCAGACCGACACCGGCTCGACCTGGGCGAGGGTCTCGTCGTCGAGGCCGGGATGGGCCGCGACGACTCGGCCGACCGGGACTGAGATGCGGGGAGCGAAGCCCCCATGGGCCGGCGCGGCCGGGTCGCGGCCGTGGAGCATGTCCACCACCGTGCGGCAGTGATCGGCGCGTCCGGCCCGACATTCGCCACACTCCCCGCACGGTGCAGGCAGACCGACCACGACGCGGTCACCCTCGCTGACCTGGTCCACTCCCGCGCCGATGCTCGCGATGGTCCCGGTCCACTCATGGCCACACAACGCGGGACGGTAGGGGCGCCCGGAGGAATATGCGCCGAGGTCGGTCCCGCAGATGCCACAGAACGCGATCTCCACGACCACTCCGCCGGCGCCGGGCACGGGTTCGGCGAACTCACGGAGTTCGAGTCGGCGTGCGCCAGTGATCACTGCTGCCAGCACCGTGGCCTCCTCACCGTGACTGTGGAGTCCGGCATCAATCGACTCCGACCGCGCTGACTCGTACCGGGATCGCGCTCTGTACGGCCATGCCCGTGATCGGATCGAAGCCGGCGGTCGCCGAGACCAGCCGGTTCGTGGGCATGCCTCGACCGCGAACGACGGCCTCGCCCTGACCGGCATCGGAGCCGCCACCCCATGCGTGCGACATCGAGACCACCCCACGTTTGACGTCGTTCGCGCGCGCGGCCACGCCGGTGACGGACCCGTGGGGGGATTCGATGAGCACCAGCTCGCCGTGGTCGACGCCGAGCTCGGCGAGGTCATCGGGATGGAGATACGCGGGGTTGGTCGTGCCGAGGCGGGCAAGGCCCGGCAGTTCGGGACCGAGTGAGTTCACGACGTGGCGCATCCTTCGGCTGATCAGTCGGAACGGGAACTCCGCCGGATCGCGCCCGTCGAGTACTGCCTCGACGCACGATTGGGTCGCAACCTCAGCCATCTCGGTGATGACGTCGGCGGGTGCCAGCGCGAACCGCGCGGTATCGGATGCCTCGGCGGCCACGACCGCGATCCGACGGTCAGGATGGATGACCCCACGATTCGCCCGGATTTCGTCCATCGGCATACGTGACCGCGCGTAGACGAGATCCAGAATGAGGTCGTCGTCGACGAGTTCGGCGACCGCGCCGCCCTCGATCGGTATGGGGCCTCCGGGCAGATCGATGGTGGTGCCGCCGCGCGCGGCGAGGCCGGCGAAGACCTCCCACTCGGACAGGAGATCGTCGTCGGTAGTGATCGTGGCCGGCGTGTAGTTGCTGTACGGCGCGGCGATCCGACCATCCATGATGTGGGGGACATCGGCGCGCTCCAGCTCGAGGCGCGGTGCGATCACGTAGTGGGCGAGCGCGGCGGTGGGCGTCATCCGGGCGTCGATCACCACGAGCAGTTCGAGTGATCGCAGCGCGGCCTCGGTCCGGTATTGGTCAGGGAAGGCCACGACCGGATTTCCCCCGGCCACGATGAGCGCGCGCACCTGGCCCTCACCGGGTTCGAGGATCTCCTCGGCCAGCCGGTTCGTGAGCATCTCCCCCGGCATGCCTGAGAGACCGCCCATGCGGTGTGGCGCTCCCGGAGTCGGATGCGACGGCGGGACGACGCGGGCCCGCCGGGTGTTGCCCGGAGTCAGGAAGGCCCCACTCTCGATGAACTCGCCGGCCCGCCGCACCCGCCCGCACAGCACGTTGAGCGCGAGGGTCAAGTGTTCGGTCAGCATGGAGTGCGGTGCCATGTTCGGCCCGGTCCCGGTGCCGGCCGCGCCACGGGGACCCGCCGCGAACAACTCGGCCGCCGCGACCACGTCGGCTGCCTCGACCCGGCATTGGTCGGCGACCCGGGCCAGGTCGTAGGGCTCGACCGCCGCGGCGAGGGCATCGATCCCGTCGACCCAGCGCGCGCAGAAGTCGTGGTCGTACCGACCCTCACGGAGGAGGTGGCGGATCATGCCGGCGAGGAGGGTCGGATCCTCTCCGGGTTGGACCTGGAGCCACACGTCGGCCGCCGCGGCCAACTCGGTTCGGCGCGGGTCGATCACGATCAGGCGCAGACCCCGCTCTCGGGCCTCGCGCAAGCGCACGAAGGGGTTCGTGCCTTGCAAACCTCCGGCCGGCGCGTAGCTCGACACCAGCGGGTTGTAGCCGACCGCCAACGAAACGTCGGCGTCGGTGAAGTTGTCCCACCCGGCTTCCCACGTGCCCATTCGCAACCCCGCGGCCCGGTGCGCCGGCTGGTCGATCGTGACCGAGGTGTAGAACGACGGTGAGCCGAACCCGGCGTGCCACGCGGTGGCAACGGCGACGGCGGTGGAGTTCTGGAATGCGCCGGTGCCGACATAGGTCGCGACGGCGCGCGGACCGTGGCGCGCGACGATTCCGTCGAGGCGCGCCGCGATTTCATCGAGCGCGGCGCCCGACTCGATGACCTCGAAGCCATGCGCCCCGCGCCGTCGCGCCGAACGCAGCCGGTCGGGGTGGTGATGCTGGTCCGCGAGTTGTCGACCCTTGATGCAGGTGTACCCACCGAAGAGCGGATCGCTCCGGGCCGCGCGGACTCCGATGACCCGGGTTCCGGCCTCGACTTCGACCTCGACCGGGCACGCGGCATGACAGACCCGGCAGAAGGTCGTGAGCGTCTCGGACACGTGCACAAAACTAATCGCTGAGTTAGTTTCTTGCCGATGAGTCTCCGCGATGGGTTCGACATGACCGACCGGGTGGCGGTGGTCACCGGTTCGGGCCAAGGAATCGGGCGCGCGATCGCCTGGGGTCTCGCCGATTTCGGCTGTGATGTGGTGGTCAATGCCCGCCGGATCGAAGACCTGGAAGTGACCGCGGCGGGCGTTCGGGAGCGCGGCCGAGCCGCCCTGATCGTCGCCGGCGACATCCGTGATCTGTCGGCGACCATCGCCGAACGAGCAGTCGCGGAGTTCGGACGGCTCGACGTGTGGGTCAACAACGTCGGCGGATCGGACGACAAACAGACCCGTTCGCTCCTCGACACGCCGGACGACGTCTTCCGTGCTCAACTCGAACTGAACCTCACGAGCGCGTTCCAAGGGTGTAAAGCCGCGGCGTCGCACATGGGTCCGGGTGGCTCGATCGTCAACATCTCGTCGGGCGCCGGTACCCGCGGCTCACCGATGACCGGGCCGTATGCGGCGGCCAAGGCCGGGATGAACAACCTGAGTCAGACTCTCGCGCTCGAGTTGGCACCTGACATCCGAGTCAACACCGTTGCGCCCGGGCCGGTCGTCACCGAGGCCTTTCTCGAAACGCTGACTGCCGACGAGGAGCAGCTCGCGGCGATCGCCGCCTCGGTGCCACTCGGACGGACGGGCACCCCCGACGACATCGCGGGTGCCGTGGTCTACCTGGCGTCGGACGCTGCGTCGTGGGTGACGGGACAACTGATCCTCGTCGCCGGCGGACGCACGCACCGCGCCGTCGCGTACGGCCGGCGGGCGGACCAGTGAACGGCGACGCGCGCTCACCCGGGATCACCTACCAGCAGCTGCTCGACACCGACACCCATCCTGTCCCCGACGTCTTGCGGCTCATGTCGCCGCGGTACCTCGGCCGCGACGACCTCCCCGTTGCGAACTACATCTCGCGTGACCGTCATGAACTGGAGGCGGAACGGCTCTGGCCGCGGGTCTGGCAGTTCGCCTGCCGGGAGAACGACATCCCCGAGGTGGGCGATCACATCGTCTACGAGATCGTGCGTGACTCGTTCGTCGTCATGCGGACGTCGCCCACCGAGATCAAGGCCTTCCCGAATGCCTGCCTGCATCGCGGTCGGCGCCTCAAGGATCATGCCGGGCGATGCAGTGAGATCCGGTGCCCGTTTCACGGCTTCACCTGGGCGCTCGACGGTGGGCTCCGCCGCGTACCGGCGGACTGGGACTTCCCGCATGTCGTCGAGGCGGAGTGGTCGCTTCCCGAGTGTCGGGTGGGAACCTGGGCCGGCTTCGTGATGATCAATCCCGATCCCGATGCGATGCCGCTCGAGGAATTCCTCGGGGAGATCGTCGGGCAGTTCGCGACCTGGGACTTGGCCGAGCGCTACACCGGTGCCCACGTCGCCAAGGTGATTCATGCGAACTGGAAGATTGCCCAGGAGGCCTTCTGTGAGGCCTTGCACGTGGGGGCCACCCATCCGCAGATCCTTCCCTACCTGGGCGACACCAACAGCCAGGTCGACATCTGGGACAACTTCGCACGCGTGATCACTGCCGGCGGCACCCCCAGCCCCCGGCTCGACTGGACACCCACCCAGGACCAGATGATGCGCGCGATGACCGACACGCGTGTCGACGATCCCTCGCCGCTGCCGGTGTCGGAGGGCGAGTCGATGCGCGCCGTCGGGGCCGAAGCGAGCCGAGATCGATGGCGGCCCTTTGCCGGGGAACGGGTCGAGTTGATGTCGGACGCGGAGTTGATGGACAGCATCGACTACACGGTGTTCCCGAACTTTCATCCGTGGGGAGCCTTCAATCGGATCGTCTACCGATTCCGGCCCAACGGCGACGACCACCGCAGTTCGATCATGGAGTGTCTGTTCCTCGCCCCGTTCCGCGGGGACCGGCCGCCGAATGCGCCGGTTCATTTCCTGACTGAGGACGAACAGTTCACCGACGCGCCGGAACTCGGCATGCTCGGCAAGGTCTTCAACCAGGATCTGTTCAACATGGCGCGGGTCCAGCAGGGTCTCGAGACGACCCGGAAACCCGGTGTGACGCTCGGGAACTACCAAGAGTCGAAGATCCGCTGGCTGCACCAGCGGCTCGACACGTTCATGGGCAGCGGCGACATCACCGGAACCGAGCCAGGGTCGTGAAGGGCATCGTGCATCCGCTGTCGGGCGCGCTCTACGAACGTGACCGAGCGGTCGGAGCCCCGGGCGAGGTCGTCGTCGTCGTCGCCGACGGTGCTCGCGAGGGTCGATTCCGTCCGGATGGATCATGGATCGAGGGTTCGCTGACCGACTGTGACCCGCAACTCTGCGGGTGGGTGGCCGGTCCCCAGGTCCCGCACCATCGCATCGCCGAGCCGGAACTCCACTGACCTCACGGTCTCGCCGGACCGGCCGAACCCACCGACCCGACGCTGCCCTCAGCCGCGCGTGCTCGCGTAGCCGCGCAACACCAGCATGAAACCGTCGACGGCACGTCGATGTTCGTGCGCGTCGGCCGACAGCCCGTCGGTCAAGCCGACGTTGAAGGCTCGGATGTAGCTGACGATGCGGTCGCGGTCGGTCGCGTCGACCTCGCCGTTGCCGATCCCGCGGTCGACGATGGACTCGAAGAATCCCTCACCTCGTCGATCGGTCGGACCGAGTTCGCGGGACAGGTCGCCGTCGCGCAGGCGGTCGATGCGTGCCGATCCGAGAAACCTCGCAATGCTCGAATCGGCACTGTTCATCGCGTGGGCACAATCGTAGACGGCCTGAAGCTTGTCGAGGAAACCGTCGGCGCTCGCCTCCGCGAGTTCGAAGGCGTCGTAGACCTGCTGTTGCACTTCTTCGAGCACCGCCCGGTAGATGTCGAGCTTGGAATCGAAGTAGTGGTAGATCGCCCCGGGCGTGATCCCGATATCGGCGGCCAACATTCGGTTGGTGGTGGCGCCGTAGCCATGATCCGCGAAACTGCGGCGCGCGACTTCGATGATGCGCGCCCGGGTCTGGGCTGAGCTCGACGCGGGTGGGCGGCCGAGCCGCTGGTTCTTGGCGGCCATTGCCTCGATCGTAGGTCGACGGCCGGAACCGTCGGTCCACCGAATACCCTGCGCCCGTGTCCGAATCACTCGAGGAGTTCACGCACCGAGTCGGTGAATGGCTCGCCCGCAACGGCGAACCGCGGGCCGAGAGCAGCGAATGTGATTTCAACGTTGCGGTGTTCCATAACCTCGACTTCGAGCAGGAACGTGCGGTTCTGGCCGACGCCCAGCGGTGGCATGGCCTCAAGGCCAGCGAAGGATTCCATGCGATCACGGGCCCGCCTGAGTTCGGCGGTCTCGGGCTGAGCGCGGAGTACGCGCAGGTCTTTGCCGCCCTCGAACGCGCGTACCGGGTGCCGGAGCCTCACGAGTCGTTCAGCGTCACGACCGACCTCATCGCGCCGACCGTCGCCGTCTTCGGGACCGAGGAGCAGCAGCAACGCTTTGGTGCTTCCTTCCTTGGGGCACGCGAGCTGTGTTGCCAACTGTTCTCCGAACCGGGCGCAGGGTCGGACCTCGCCGGCCTCGCGTGCCGAGCCGTCCGCGATGGTGACGACTGGGTGATCGACGGCCAGAAAGTGTGGAGTTCGGGCGCGCAGTTCTGCGAGTGGGGGCTCCTGATTGCGCGGACCGACATCGACGCGGTGAAGCACCGGGGACTGACTGCCTTCCTGGTTCCCATGGACAGCGATGGCATCGAAGTACGGCCCATTCGCCAGATGAGTGGGGGCACCTCGTTCAACGAAGTGTTCTTCTCCGGCTGTCGTCTCTCGGATTCGCTCCGCTTGGGTGAGGTCGGCGATGGCTGGCGGGTGTCGTTGACGACGCTCGGATTCGAACGCGACCACAGCGACCCGGCCGGTGAAGCCGGCGCCGACCGGCCCGGCGGGCGCTGGGCCCAGTTGCTCGCCACCGCCGTGGCGCTCGGGCTGACCACCGATCCACTGGTGCGGCAGGATCTGATGGCGGTCTATGTCCACAAGCGCGTCGAAGTGCTGCTGAACCAACGGGCGGCCGACCTGGCTCTCGGCGGGACCCCCGGACCCGAGGGCTCACTGGGCAAGCTGATGTGGACCGAAGGAATGACCAAACTGGGCGAGGTCGCGGCTCGCATGCTCGGGCCGCGCGTCACTGCCGAGAGCGGCGAGCCCGGCACCTGGGAGTGGCGGGAGCACCTGCTCGGCGCCCCGGGGTACCGCATCGCGGGCGGTTCCGATGAGATCCAGCGCAACATTCTGGGCGAGCGCGTGCTGGGGCTTCCGGCCGAGCCTCGGGCCGACAAAGGCCTGCCCTGGAAGGACATTCCGCGCTGAAGATCGGCCGTGTTGCCGAGCGGCTGCGATGATGCTGGAATAACTAACCACTCGATCAATTCCCGGTGGCCGACCGCGCCACTCTTCCACCGGCCCAGCAGGTCACCGACGATGAGGAGCACGACGACATGGATCTGGGACTCGAGGGCAAACGTGCACTGGTGACCGGCTCGACGCGAGGCATTGGTCGCGCGATTGCCGAGGCGCTGTTGGCCGAGGGCGCCTCGGTCGCGATCGGAGCGCGGGACGCGGCCGATGTTGCCGCGGCCGTCGCAGAGATGGAACCACTCGTCCGCGCCGGGGCGCAGATCGTCGGGAACCCTGTCGATGCCGGTGACCTACCCGTGCTCGAGCGTTGGGTGCGTGAGTCCATCGCGCAACTCGGTGGTCTTGACATCTACGTGCACAACACGTCGGGGAAACCTCAGAAGCAACTCGGCGACTGGGTCAAGAACTTCGAGGTCGACCTCGTCGCGCTCGTCGGCGGGGTGGCCGTGGCGCGCGATGCACTGACCGAGGGGGGCGGCGCGCTCGTGAGCATCGGAACGACGGCGAGCGCAGAACACTTCGGGTCGGGTTCTGGGAGCTACAGCGCGTTCAAGGCGGCCATGACGAACTGGACGCTCGGTCAGGCCCAAGTGCTCGGGGCCGAAGGGGTCCGCTGCAATGTCGTGTCCCCCGGGCCGGTGTTCGTGGATGGTGGCGACTGGGACACCATCGCCACCGCCAAACCGGAGTTCTACGCGGCCACGGTGGCGGCTCATCCGACCGGCCGAATCGGCACGACCCAGGACATCGCCAACGCAGTCCTCTTCCTGGTGAGCGACGCGGCGGCGCAGGTCAACGGCGTGAACCTGACCGTCGACGGCGGCTTCCTCAAGCGCGTCGACTACTGACCCGTGAGTGTTGGCCATCCCGAGCGGATCGAGGCATGCCTGGTCGCCGGCGGCCGCTACCACGACATCGACTACGCCCGACGCGAACTCCTCGGATTGCTCGGGGAGCACGAACGGGTTCGGGTCACCGTGCGCGACGACTGGGAGGATCTCGACGTGATCGGCGCGTCCCGGTTCGTCGTGAGCTACACGTGCGATGTGCGACCGTCGCCGGCGGCCCAGGTTGGGCTGGCGGACTGGGTTCAGGCCGGGGGTCGGCTCCTCGCGCTCCACGCGACCAACTCGGCGCTCGACCTCGGGGGGCCTCGCGGCGTGGAGAGCCCCCGCGGGTTCCCGACCTTCGCCGACACCCTTGGGAGCCAGTTCGTTGCGCATCCTCCGATCGGGCCGTACACCGTGACCAACGCGGCGCCCGACCATTGGCTCGTCGCAGGCATCGCCGACTTCGAGACCACCGACGAGCTCTACCTCATGGAACATCGCGATCCCGACGCGCTTGAGCCCCTGCTCGTCACGCACTGGCTCGGGATCGCCGATGGGTTCGCCGAGTCCGACTGGACCACCGGCTCGGCCGAGCGCTGCGTCCAGTATCTCCGTCCGCTCGGCGCGGGTGGCGTGCTCTATAACACGCTCGGCCATTGCCGTGGCCACTACGACATGGCACCCGGGCGGGACTGGTGGCCCACGGTGGACCGAGGGTCGTGGGAGCTTCCCGAGTATCGCGAACTGTTGCGCCGAGGGCTGCGATGGGCGATGGGTGCGGAGTCATGATGATCTCTGTGGCCGGCGCGGCCCTCCGATTCCAACCGAGCGGTCACGACACGAAGGCGGCACATCGATGAGTCCTCCGAGCGAGACCGTGCGCGATCTCCACGAGCGGATGGTGCGGATCCGGCTGTTCGAGGAGGCCGCGGGCCGGCTGTTCGAGTCCAACCGGATCCCCGGCTTCATCCACCTCTACGTCGGCCAGGAAGCGGTCGCGGCCGGCGTCTGTGTCGCACTCCGACCCGACGATCAGATCAGCTCCACGCACCGCGGCCACGGGCATCTCGTGGCCAAGGGTGGCGATCTCTCCCGGATGATGGCCGAGCTGATGGGCAAGGCGACGGGGTACTGCAACGGCAAGGGCGGGTCGATGCACATCTGCGACCTCGACCTCAACATGCTCGGCGCGAATGGGATTGTCGGTGGTGGAGTCCCGATCGCCGTCGGCGCGGGATTCGCGAACAAGTACCGCGACAACGACACGGTGTCGGTCGCGTTCTTCGGGGATGGCACCACCAACATCGGCGCGTTCCACGAGGCGGCCAACATGGCGGCCGCGCTCGCGTTGCCGGTGCTGTTCGTCTGTGAGAACAACGAATACGCCGAGTACACCGCGCGGTCGCGCACGATGGCGATCGACGACGTCGTCGAGCGGGCAGCCGCGTACGGAATGCCGGGCATGGTGGTCGACGGCATGGACGCCGTGGCCGTCTGGGAAGCGACCACTCGGGCGCTCGCCTCGATACGCAGCGGCACCGGCCCGGTGTTCCTCGAAGCCAAGACGTACCGCTACTACAACCACCACGGTATCCAGACCCTCGGCGCGAAGTATCGGACCGACGACGAGGTGGAGCGCTGGCGGAGTCGCGACGCGATCGAGGCCTTGGAAGCATCGATGGTCGCCGGCGGGGTGGCGACCGACGCGGAGATCGCGGCGATCCGTGCGAGCGTCGAACTCGAGGTCGACACGGCGATCCGCTTCGCGGAGGAGAGCCCGCTGCCTCTGGTCGAGGATCTGACCGACAACGTCTACACCGGAGCACGCTGATGGCCACCGAGGCGGCCGAACGGCAGCTCAGCTACCTCCAGGCGTTCAACGAGGGTCTGGCCCAGGTGATGGACGAAGATCCGGATGTGTTCGTCGCCGGCGAGGACGTCGGCCGTACCGGAGGGGTCTTCCACAACTTCGACGGTCTCTTCGAACGGTTTGGGGAGCGCCGGATGGTCGACACGCCGATCTCGGAGCAGGCGATCATCGGACTCGGTATTGGTGCCGCGGTGGTGGGCCTGCGCCCGGTGGTCGACCTGATGTTCATGGACTTCGTGCTCGTCGCGATGGACCAGATCGCGAATCAAGCAGCCAAGCTGAAGTACATGTTCGGCGGGAACACCACCCTGCCCCTCACGATCACCACGATGGGCGGAGCCGGGCTCTCCGCGGGCGCCCAACACAGCCAGAGCCTGGAAGCAATGCTCTGCCATGTGCCCGGGCTCAAGGTGGTGATGCCGTCGAATGCGCATGACCTCAAGGGCCTCACGATCGCGTCCGTGCGGGACGACAATCCCACGATCGTCGTGTTGCACAAGAAGCTGCTCGGCAACAAGGGCATCGTTCCGGAGCACGCGTACGAGGTTCCGCTCGGCACGGCCGCGGTTACTCGCGTGGGGACCGACGTCACGCTCATCGCCTACAGCCGCATGGCGATCGAGGCAGGCGCGGCGGCCGAACAACTCGCGGGTGAAGGTATCGACTGCGAGGTGATCGACTTGCGAACGGTGAGTCCGATCGACATCGAAACCGTGCTGACATCCGTGCGCAAGACCAACCGCGTCGTCCTCGTGCACGAGGCGGTGCGCACGGGTGGGCTCGGCGCCGAACTGGCGGCACAGATCCAGGAGCACGCGTTCGACTATCTCGATGCGCCGGTCGCCCGCGTCGGCGCACCGTTTGCCCCGGTCCCGTTCAGTCCCGCGCTCGAGTCCGCGTACGTCCCGGACGCGAACCGGATTGCGGCGCAGATTCGTGAGACGCTTCACCGGCCGCTTCCGGGGC
>JANLRZ010000241.1:0-3001 GCA_031362155.1 Acidimicrobiia bacterium
CCACCGCCGACGTCAGTCGGGAACGACCTCGCCGCCGATGCGCCAGTAGACGCCCTGCTCGCGGGCCATGAGCTGTTCGTCGACCAAGCCCCGCCGGAGTGCGGCGGTGTCCGCGTGGCGTTGACCCAGGATGAGGTTGACCATCTTCTCCGAGTACTTCTCCCCCGGCTCGAAGTCCTGCACCAACCAGTCGAGCAGGATCCGCCGCTTCTTGTGTTGCATCGGGATCTGGGTGATCCGGCCGTCGCGCACGAACGTACGCATCACGTGGGCGATCTCGGGATCGAGTCGTTCGTCGACGGGTTCCGAAGGGTGGTCGGCCACCGCGCGCGCCGCCACAGTAAAGGCTTCCTCCAACAGGTACGCGCGGTCGCCGTCGCGCACCACGAGGCCGCGCTCCTCCAACCGATGCAACGCGGTCACGACGGCGCGCAGATCGAGACCGGCATCCCGTTGGAGATCGGCGGTCGTCGACGCGCCAAGGATCATCGCGGCGACGACCCGTCGCCGATCGGGGTCGGCCAAGAGTCCGACGATGTCGCCGGCGTTCATCCGCGCATTCTCCTTCGGAGCGTCACCACCGGGCGACGATTTTTCCCCAGGTACCACGAGTCGCGAGGCTCGCGAGCGCGCTCGGGACCTCTGTCATCGGGATCTCCCGGGAGATCAGTGGCGCGATCCGACCGGCCTCGTGCAGCCTCATGAGTTCGGCGTGCGTCTCGTGGATGAACCGCGGCTGCTTGATGTTGTACAGCCCCCAGTGCACTCCGACGACCGAGTAGTTCTTGATGAGGACGTGGTTGGTCCGCGCGTCGGCGAAGCGACCGCCGGTGAAGCCGATGATGAGGATGCGGCCCTCGAACGCAATGCATTTGGTCGACCGGTCGTAGGTGTCGCCGCCGACCGGGTCATAGATCACATCCGCACCGTCGCCGCCCGTGAACTCCTTCACTGCGTCGACGAAGTCACCCGCGCGGTAGTCGATGACCAACTCGGCACCGAGGTCGCGACATACCTGCACTTTCTCGTCGCCGCCGGCCGTCGCGATCACCCGCGCACCCGCGGCGAGCCCGAGCTGGATCGCGGCCGAGCCGACCCCACCGGCGCCGGCGTGCACGAGCAGCGTCTCCCCGGCCTGCAACCCGGCGCGTCGGTGCAACGCCACATGCCCGGTCTGATACGTGATGTGGAGTGCAGCCGCGGCGGCGTCGTCGAGCGAGTCGGGAATCGGAAACACGGTGGAAGCTGGCGCGACGGTCTGCTGCGTGAACCCGCCGTTGCCGAACCGCGGGATGGCGATGACCCGCTGGCCGAGCAGGCTGGCATCCACGCCGTCTCCGAGCGCGCTCACCACACCACTGACCTCCGCGCCGGGCGTGAACGGCAGCGGCGGCTTGACCTGATACTCGCCCCGGCACATCAGGACGTCGGGGAAGTTGAGCGAGGACGCGGCGACGTCGACGACCACCTCGTTCGGGCCCGCCGTCGGCGGGTCGATGTCGTCCAGCCGCAAGACGGCTTCGGGTTCACCCAGTTCGTGCACTCTCCATGCCTGCATCCCGCCAGTCTGACCCACCCCGCCGAACGTGCGTCAATAAACCTGCCGATCGAGGGGGTTATTGACGCAAGTTCGCAAGAGGTGTGGGAGGGTGGGCGGGCATGGGATTGCTGGACGGGACGGTCGCGATCATCACGGGGGCGAGCCGCGGCATTGGTGCCGGGATCGCGCAACGGTTCGCGGCCGAGGGCGCGGCGGTTGCCCTCGTCGCCCGCACGGTGGAGCCGGGATCGAGCCATCTCGCCGGATCGCTGCGCGAGACCGTCGATGCGATCGAAGCGACCGGTGGACGCGCAATTGCGATCGCGGCCGACCTCGCCGATCCGGACTTCGATGCGGTCGCGCTCGTCCAGCACGTCGAGCAACAACTTGGGCCGGTCGACGTGCTGGTGAACAACGCCGCCGCCTGTTTCTATCTGCCGTGGGACACCGTGAGCCCGCGCCGGTACGCGGTGATGTTCGCGGCCAACGTCGACGCGCCGTGGCGCCTCAGCACCGCAGTGCTCCCCGGCATGCGAGACCGCGGCACCGGCCGCATCGTCAACATCTCCACGATGGTCACCGAGCGGCCGGTCGGGCCGCCGTTCACTCCCTTCCATGCCGAACACGGTGCGACCCTCTACGGCGCGAGCAAGGCGGCCCTGGAACGCATGAGCACCGGACTCGCGGCCGAGGTCCACCGCCACGGCATCGCGGTGAACGTCGTGTCGCCGGTCGCGGCCGTCGCCACTCCGGGCGTAGTCGCAATGGGTTTGATGCCCGGCGACGACACCCACGTCGAACCGATCGAGCAGATGGTCGAAGCGGTGCTCGTCTTCGCCACGTGCGACCCGCGAACGATCACCGGTCGGGTCGTCACCTCCGAGCAGATCCTCACCGAACTCGGTCGCGAGATCCGTCGTCTCGACGGCGGCCCGCTCGCGCCCTAACTTCGGCGCTCCGCCCTCGGGCTCCGCCAGGAGTCTTGGACCGGTCGCCCTGCCCGGCACGCCAGCGTCCGGGCGCCGAAGAATTTGGAGGTCCCCGCATGGGCCAGTACACACGCGAAGAGATCGAGACGGCGTACGCGCACTACCGCGAAACTGCGAAGCGGTGTGGGAACGGCGGGCAGCAGTGGGACGAGTGGGCCGACCTCTTCACCGAAGACGCCGTCTACTACGAGCACCTGTACGGGAAGTTCGAAGGTCGCGAGGCGATTCGCACGTGGATCCAGACCACGATGAACGAGTTTCCCAACAACGAGATGACCGACTTTCCGGCCGACTGGTGGATCATCGACGAGGAGAAGGGCTGGGTCATCGCCGCGGTCTGGAACCGCATGCAGGATCTGGGCGACGGCGAGGTGTACCAGGCCATCAACTGGTCCCGGCTCGACTACGCGGGCAACAACCAGTGGTCCTACGAGGAAGACATCTACAACGTCGACGAGTTCGCGGTGATGGT
>JANLRZ010000249.1:0-3812 GCA_031362155.1 Acidimicrobiia bacterium
CGCTGGTGGTGGGCGATCCCGTTGGGCATCCTGGCCGGCCTCAGCCGACCCGGCGGGTTCGTCGTCGCGGTCCCGATCGTCGTCGAAGCAATCCGGAACTTCCGGCTGGCGTCGGTGCGTGCGCGAATCGGGCAGGTCGCCGCGGCCATGAGCCCATTCGTCGGGACCGCGTTGTACCTCGCGTGGGTCGAGCATCGCTTCGGCAATGGCTGGCTGCCGTACAGCGTCCAGACCCGCGCGTCACTCAAGGGCTCTTTCACCAATCCGATCAGCTCGATCTCCGGCGCTCTCGACGGCATGGTCCACGGTCGCACCATCGGTACCGGGCTCCACGTGGTGTGGATGGCCGTCGCGGTCACGCTCGTGGTACTCGGCGCTCGACGACTCCCCGCGGCCTACACCTGGTTCAGCGTTGCGAGCCTGGCCAGCGCGGTGACGTCATCGAATCTCGATTCGTTCGAGCGCTATGCCCTGGGCGCGTTCCCACTCGTCATCGTCCTGGCCCTCCTGCTCACCGACCGCCGGGCCGCGCGTGCGGTGATCGCCCTCTCGGGACTCGCCATGACCGGCTACGCCACCCTCGCCTTCCTCCACGCCTACGTGCCGTAATTCCGCTCTTGGCCCTCCGGGCCGGGCCGCTCGGGCCACGGGCGACGCCACGTACTTGTGACTCACGGTTCGGGTCGGCTGCCTCCGGCGTCGCCCTCTTGAATTTCGCTCTTCGCCCTTCGGGCCGGGCCGGTCAGATGGCGTGGCGTTGGAGGAGGCCGCGGGCAATGACGAGACGCTGGATCTCGTTGGTGCCTTCGCCGATGATCATGAGTGGCGCGTCGCGGAAGTACCGCTCGACGGGGAGTTCGGTCGTGTAGCCGACGCCACCATGGATGCGCAGCGCCTCGGTCGCGATCTCAAACGCGGCCTCACTCGAGAACAGCTTCGCCATGCCCGCCTCGACGTCGGCCCGCGCGCCGGATTGTTTCAACCGCGCCGCGTGCTCCGTGAGGAGCCGGGCCGCCTGGAGCTTGGTGCCCATGTCGGCGAGCTTGTTCTGGATCGACTGGTGTTCGGCGATGGGCTTGCCGAACGTCTTGCGCTCCTGCGCGTAGCGAATCGCGTGCTCGAACGCGGCCCGGGCCACACCGACCGCGCGGGACGCGATGTTGATCCGGCCGACCTCCAACGCCGACAGGATGAACCCGAGTCCATGGCCGAGACCGTCGTCGCCACCGAGCAGGCAATCGGCCCCGATCCGGTGATCGGCGTAGTGCATCTCGACGGTCTCGATGCCCTTGTAACCGAGTTTGCCGATGTTCTTCGAGACAGTGATGCCCTCGTATCGGGGGCCCGGATCCTTCTCCACGATGAAGCAGCTGATGCCTTCGTCGGTGCGCGCCGCCAGCGCGACGATCCCGGCGCGCTCGCCGTTGGTGACCCAGGTCTTGGTGCCACTGATCACGAACTCTTCGCCGTCGCGCCGCGCTCGACACGAGATGTTCCGGGTGTCCGATCCGGCGTCGGGCTCCGAAAGCGACAGGCAGCCGCGCGGCGCGCCCTGGGCCAACCCGGGTAGCCAACGCGCCTGCTGCTCCGGTGAACCCTCGCGCATGATGAGACTGGCGGCGATCGTGTGGGTATTGATGATTCCCGACAGCGACATCCATCCGGCCGCCAACTCCTCGATGACCGCGATGTAGGCCATGAGGTCGAGCCCGAGTCCACCGAACTCCTCGGGGATCGTGATGCCGAAGAGACCCATGTCCTGCATCTGGGTGACGAGGTCGGCCGGATAGGTGTCTTCGTGTTCGAGGTCCATCGCGACCGGGAGCACCTCCCGCTCGACCCAGCGCCGGACGGTCGCCCGTAGCTCGTCCCGAATCTCCGGATCGGTCTCCACGTTCGTCGTCATGGAGCCGAACTTACGCGACTTGGCGGTACCGGCGAATCGAGAGCGGGGCGAACACCGCAACGAGGCCCGCGATCCAGAGGAGGGCCGCGACGACCTTGCCCGCCGTCGGACCGCCGAGGGTGAGCGCCCGGACCGCCTCGATCACCGCGGTGACGGGTTGGTGATTCGCGAACGCCTGCAACCAGCCCGGCATCGTTGACACTGGCACGAACGCCGCCGACGCGAACACGAGGACCGCGACGATCGGGAAGAACGCAGCTTGGGCAGTCTCCGCGTTGGGCGCGATGAGGCCGAGCAATGCCGAGAGCCACGAAAGGGCGTACGAGAACAACAGCACGATGCCGAGGGCTCCGAGCATCGCCAGCCCCGACGTGTGGTAGTTGAACCCGACCAGGAATCCGACCGCGGTCATGACGGCAACGACGAAGACGTTGCGGACGAGGTCGGCCGTCGTCCGGCCGACGAGCACCGCCGAGCGTGCCATCGGCAGCGAGCGGAACCGTTCGATGAGGCCGGCTTGCAGATCCTCGGCCAATCCGACACCGGTGTTCAGCGCACCGAACGTGACCGACTGCACCCAGACGCCGGCCATGAGGAAGTCGACGTAGGGGTAGTTGGGGATCGTGATCGCGCCCCCGAACACGTAGCGGAACATCAGGACAAAGATGATCGGCTGCACGGTCGAGAACACCATCAGTTCGGGGTTGCGCGTGAGCCGTAACAAGTTGCGCCACGTCATGGTGAGCGCGTCCCGCACGATGTCGCCGACTCGCTTGCGCGACTCGCGTGCGAGTTGGTCCGGATCAACGGTGATCATCGTCATGACGGGTCTCCTCCCCCGGATTGTCCCTCGGCCGTATGACCGGTGAGTTCGAGGAACACATCGTCGAGGGTCGGCTCCCGCACCGACAGACCCTCGACCTCGATCGCCGCGGCATCGAGGGCGCGCACCGCCGCGAGCACCGCCTTGGGCCCATCGGTAACTTGGATGGCGACACCGTTCGGCGCATCGGCCAATGCTTCGGGGCCGACCGCGGCCAACGCGGCCCGAGCCTGCTCGGCGAACGGCGGCGCGACCGTCACCTCGATGTGGGTGGAACCGATGCGACCTTTCAGTTCGGTCGCAGTTCCCTCCGCGATGACCAGCCCATGGTCGATCACCACGATCTGGTCGGCCAACCGGTCGGCTTCCTCGAGATACTGCGTCGTCAACAGCACCGTCGTTCCTTCATCGACGAGTTCGCCGATGATGGCCCAGAGGTCGAGCCGCGAACCCGGGTCGAGGCCAGTGGTGGGCTCGTCGAGAAACAACACCGGCGGCCGATGGACCAGCGCCGCGGCGAGGTCGAGTCGCCTCCGCATGCCGCCGGAGTACGTCTTGAGCGATCGATCACCGGCGTCGCTGAGCCCGAACCGCCCGAGCAGTTCCTCGGCCCGCGCCTCGGCCTCGGCCTTCGGGAGGTGACACAACCGCCCGACGAGTCGCAGGTTCTCCCGGCCGGTCAACACTTCGTCGACCGCGGCGTATTGGCCGGCGAGGCCGATCCGCAGACGGACCGACTCCGGATACTCGACCACGTTGATGCCGAGCACCGATGCGGTCCCGGCGTCGGGAGTGATGATCGACGTGAGGACTCGCACCGCGGTGGTCTTCCCCGCGCCGTTCGGCCCCAGAAGCCCCAAGACGGTGCCGGCCTCGACGCCGAACGACACACCGTCGAGCGCGTGGACGTTGCCGAAGTGTTTGACGAGGCCTTCGACCTCAACTGCAATTTCACTCATTGACTTACCCTCGCACACTTAGTTGAATCCCTCAAGCTTCTATCACTTCAATGGTTGAAAGTCACAACAGGACGGCTACCATCGCCGACATGGCGAGAAAGGAACACATCGCGGAGGACGCCTG
>JANLRZ010000257.1:0-6757 GCA_031362155.1 Acidimicrobiia bacterium
GGGATCTGCACTGGTCGCGGGAGTGTTCCGACTCGGACAACTCGCGGCGCTGGGGATCGGCAGCGCGCTCGTCCTCTGGTCCGGCCTCGATGTCGTGTTCAACGTCTCGACCTCGCCACCCACCTGGCTCGGTCATGTCGCCTTGCTGCCGCTCGACGCCAACCTCTTGGCCATCGCCGGGGCCGCCGCCGTCGGCATCATGATCGCAATCGGTCTCCTGCGCGCCGGCGGCATCTCGTTGGAACCGGCACTGCATCGCGCCCAGTTGGTGCGGGCGCTGCGGTTCGCCGCCACCATCCAAGACCTCCGCGCCGTCATCACGTTGCGCCGTCAGCTCTCCCACGAGATCTCCCGTCGGCGACCGTGGATCCGTCTCCGTCCGGCGCCACCGACGGGCCGCGGGATGTGGCGTCGCGATTGGCACGGGATCCTGCGCTGGCCGGGGTCGCGGGTGAGCCGCGTCCTGATCCTCACCGCCGTCGCCGGCGCGTCGTGCTCGGCCGCGCTGATGGGGACCACCCCCTTGTTCGCGGTCGCCGGGATCGCGGCGTACCTGGTCTCGCTGGATGCCGTCGAGGGGTTCGCCCAAGAAATGGACCACCCGGATCGCGGCGCCGGACTCCCCACCGCCACCGGCGATCTCGCCCTCGGTCATCTGTACGCGCCGGCGACGCTGATCGCAATCCTCGGAGTGATCGGGGCCGGGGCCGGAGCGATCGTGAACCGGTTCGGCTCACCCGCGCCCGGGACCCATGCCGTCTCCCCCATCGTCGGGGCCATCGTCGTGGTGTCGCTCGCCGTGGCGGGCCCGGCCGCCGCGGCACTCGGTGCCTACCTCGGCCGTCCGGATCGCAACATGGCGACGGGCCTGGTCCATCCCGGGTTGTTGATGGCCCAACAGGTCGCGCCGTTGGTGATCGTCGTCCTCGCGTTCTTACCGCTGCTCGTGGCCCGCGAGACGGGCCCGCCGTCGGACCCAGTCGGCAACGCCATCACCGCGGCCACGCCGGCGCTGGTGATCGCATTCGGCATCATCACTTTCCTTCGCAGTCAACGATCGGACGACTCGTGAGCCCTGCCCTCGTCGCCACCAAGGTGGAGAAGCGCTACGACGAACTCGTCGCGCTCAACGGATTGAGTATGAAGGCCGAGCCCGGTGAGCTGATCGCGTTGGTGGGTCACAACGGCTCCGGGAAGTCCACGTTCCTGCGCATGGCCGCCGGCCTGCTCGATCCGACCGACGGCGAGATCACGATCGCCGGGTACGCGGCCGGATCGATCAACGCCCGCGCGGAGCTCTCGTTCATTCCCGACGAGCCGGTGCTCTACGACGACCTCAGCGTGAACGAGCACATCGAGTACATCGGTCGGCTCCACGGCTTCGAGGAATGGCCCGAAGTCGCCGACGCACTCCTCGAAAACCTCGGGCTCGCGCATCGCGCCGACGATCTCCCCGCTCGGTTCAGTCGGGGCCTGCGCCAGAAGACCTCGCTCGTGCTCGGCCTGGTGCGTCCGTTCTCCGTGCTCGCGATCGACGAGCCGTTCGTCGGGCTCGACCCCTCCGGCCAGGTGGCACTCACCGACCTGCTCGTCGACGCGGCGGCGAGTGGCGCGTGCGTCATCGTCGCGACCCACCAGCTCGAGTTCCTCGAGCATGCCAGCCGCTGCATCGGCCTCCGCGACGGCGAGGTCGCGTTCCAAGGCCCGGTCGACCTCCCGAAGATCCGCACCCTCCTCGGCTGATCCCGGTGAACCCGTGAGTGATCGCGCCCGGACCACCACCGAGACGGGACCGGAGATCAACGACGGACGCGCACCTCGTACCGTTGGTCGGCACTCGCGTGGGCGGCGGTCTCCAGCAAGTTCGCGAAGGCTGCGGTCTCCGGCGAGAAGGCCACCGCGTTGCCGCGGCGGAGATCGTCCAACACGTCTCGGCGCAGGACCCGACACGGCGATCCCTCGACGGCCAGCGCGCGAAGAGCGCGAGCAGCCGCGGAGTTCGGGGCACTGATTTCCAACGCTCGCCCCCGTGCCGTCACCGTCGGAGGATCCTTCCGCGTCTGAGCACAGGCCAGCCGGAACACCCTGCGGTACTCCTCGTTCGCACCGACCGAAGCCCGGACGTTCGTCGATGCCACCAGCCGACCGCGCGCCGGGCTCGATGACCCGACCGGGACCTCGACGATCTCCAACCGCGGCCAACGCGTACCGGCGGGGCCGTGAGATGCGGCAAGGTAGGGAGCATCGAATCGGGACTGGCGCGAGACCCGCAGGTCGTATCCGTGACGAACGAGCCCCCACATCACCCCGGATCCGATGTGTTGGACCCGCTGGAGCACGAGGTAGGGCCCGCGGTCGACGAGGCGGCGGCGCGTCTGAGCGACCAGCCGGCGCACCGCGGCGGACTCGTCGCCGTCGCGCATTGCGGTCGGCGATCTCCCAGTCGCTCCGAGACCGGCAAAGACCACGAGCGCCGCGACCAGGGTGCCGATCACCACCCGACGGATCAGGATCCGCGCTCGTGTGCCCGAATCGCTTCGCCGTGCGATGACGTCGCGCCCAACGGCAACCCCAACGCCGGCCAATGCGATCCACACGAACGCACTCACCACCCACAGGTTCCAGGTTCGGTAGAACGCGACGCCGAATCCCACCGGGAGTCGCGCCGCAACGATCGCGCCGCCGACTGCTCCGAAGATCGCAGTGCCGAGCAGCGCGCGCAGCTCCGGTCGCCGACGCCAGCTCCACCCGAAAGCCGCGAGCACCACGCCGCCGATCAGCAGGCCCGAACCAACCGACAACGGCGTCGGCGTCTCGAAGGCGCGAGTCAGGTCGACGCCCGCCGACGGGAACCACCAGACCGGAGGAACGCCAACCGCCTTGGCGACTCCGTTGAACGCGCGCCGAACGCCGACGTGCTCACCCGACTCACCGAAACCGCTCGAGAGGACCGACTGCACGTTTCCCGGCTGATGCGTCACCTCATACAGAATCGGGCCGCTCCATGCGATCAGGATCACCACGAACGCCGCGATCAGGTTCCAGCGGCGACGGCCTGAGATCGGTGCCACGGTCGCGGTTGCCGAGTCGCTGCGTCGGCGCGCTCGGCATGTCACCCACCATCCGACCACCGCCCAGGCCACCAAGAGCCCAACGAGCGGCGTATAGAGGATGTTGCACTGGACGACGAAGCTCGCGGTGAAGGCCAGCGGAACGAGGGCGATCTCGTCACCATCGGCGAGCGACCACGCGAGCACGAAGACGGCGGCGAGGGGAATCAGCGCGATGCTTGGATTCCACACGCTCGAGAGCAGGTCTCGACCCATCGACCAGCTCAGCACGCTGAACACCACCAAAATCGCGAGTGCGCCGATCCGCCCGACCCGGCGTGAGCTGAACCAGGCAATCAGAGCAAACATGCCGAGTTGCAGGGTCAGCAGCGCGAGCTGCATCCCGGCCGGACTCGCCGAACCAAGTCGTTCCGGGAGCGCGAAGAGCCAGAACAACAGCGGACCCCAATGGTGCGCGTCGGCGCCACGTCCACCCACGGTCGAAGGCATGCCGAGCAGCGGCGAGTGCGCGGAGAAGACGTCGCGACTGAGCCACGCGATCGCCGCATCGTCGCCTTGGGGTTGCCACTGCCCGGCGATGCGATGACCGACCCCCGAGATGATTGCCGCGCCGGCGACCACTGGAGCTGCCCACCAGACGCCACCGAACCCAGTTCCCGGTGCATCAGGACGTGTCTGGGGTTGAGAACCCGAACCCATGGAGGTACCTCGCTTCCCGTTCGGGGAAGGTAGCCGCGGCGGCGCGTCGTCGCGCCGACTGGCTGCCGTACATCCTGGGCCGTTCGCGACCTGTCAGGCTCGGTGCGCTTCGAATCAGTCCTCGTCCGAAGGAACGCTGCCATGACGCTGCACGATCGCGACTCGATCCGTCGGGAACTCGAGGATCCCGTCTTTGCCGGTCAGGATTTGGCCACGGCCATGCCGAAGTACCGATTTCCCGATCACGAGACCCGGCCCAACGACGCGTTCCAGGTCGTCAGCGACGAACTCATGCTCGACGGCAACGCACGACAGAACCTGGCGACGTTCTGTCAGACGTGGGAGGAGCCCCAAGTCCACCGGTTGATGGATCTCTGCGTCGACAAGAACATGATCGACAAGGACGAGTACCCCCAGACCGCGGAGATCGAGCGGCGCTGCGTGCACATGCTGGCCGACCTGTGGAACTCGCCCGAAGCCGCGAACACCATCGGCGCCTCCGCGATCGGTTCCTCGGAAGCATGCATGCTGGCCGGCATGGCCGCCAAATGGCGGTGGCGGGCCAAGCGCGAGGCGGCAGGGAAATCGACGAATCACCCGAACCTGGTGTGCGGACCCGTGCAGGTGGTGTGGCACAAGTTCGCGCGCTACTGGGATGTCGAGATGCGCGAGGTCCCGATGGCGCCGGGGCACTACGCGATGGACGCCGACGACATGCTCGCCCTCGTCGATGAGAACACGATCATGGTGGTGCCCACGTTCGGCGTGACCTACACGGGCGCGTACGAACCGGTGAAGGAACTCGCCGACGCGCTCGACCGGCTCGAGGCCGACACCGGGCTCGAGATCGACATCCACGTCGACGGCGCCAGCGGTGCGTTCCTCGCTCCGTTCTGCGCGCCGGAACTGGAGTGGGACTTCCGGGTGCCACGGGTGAAGTCGATCAGCACCTCCGGCCACAAGTTCGGTCTGGCGCCACTCGGGGTGGGTTGGGTGATCTGGCGGGACGCGGCGGAGCTGCCCGACGACCTGATCTTCCACGTGAGTTACCTCGGCGGTGACATGCCGGTGTTCCAGATCAACTTCTCGCGCCCCGCCGGTCAGATCGTGGCCCAGTATTACGACTTCCTCCGCCTCGGACGGGAGGGCTACCGCCGGGTGCACGACGCCGCCTATGCGACCGGGCAGTACCTCGCTCGGGAGATCGTGAAGCTCGGCCCGTTCGAGCTCCTCTGCGACAGCAACCCGGACACCGGCATTCCGACCGTGACCTGGAGGATCATCGAAGGGGCCGATCCCGGCTACACGCTGTACGACCTCGCCGACCGGCTCCGGGCTCGGGGTTGGCAGGTGCCGGCGTACCCATTGACCGGCACCGCATCGGACATCACCGTCCAGCGGATCCTCGTCCGCCAGGACGTGAGCCGCGACCTCGCGAGCATTCTGCTCGACGACTTCGCCGACGCAGTCGCGCACTTCGCGAAACACCCCGTGGCGGTCGCGATGACGGAAGAAGAGTCGAGCGGGTTCAGCCACCTCTGACCGAACTGACCTTCGACGCGGCCCTGGTAAGGCAATGCTCGTCGACAACAATGAGTAGATGCCCCGATGCCGACGAGTTGCCGTCACGCTCGTAGTCCTCGCCCTGACCGGCACGACCGCCGTTTCCTGCGGCAGTGGGAGCACCGATGCCGCGGACGGTTCCGCCGAAGACGTGTCGTCCACGACCTCGTCGACTCGCGACACCAAGCCAAGCGGGACAGGCAAGCCCAGATCGTTCACCGCCGAGGTGTGGGCCGACAACTGGTTCGCGCTGTACGTGAACGGTGCGCTCGTCGGCGAGGACTCTGTGCCGATCACGACGGAGCGATCATTCAACGCCGAGACCATTCGGTTCACCGCCACCCCGCCGCTGACGATCGCGATCGAAGCCAAGGACTTCAAGGAGACCGACTCGGGCATCGAGTACATCGGTCTTCCGAACCAGCAGATGGGCGACGGCGGGCTCATCGCGCAAGTCACCGATGACGAAACCCGCGAAGTAGTCGCGGTCACGACCGGCGGGTGGCGCGCGCTCGTCATCCACCACGCACCGCTCAACACCACCTGCGAGAAGGATCCCGATCCCAACGCGACCTGCCAGTTCGACTCCGTTCCCGCGCCGACCAACTGGACCACCGCGTCATTCGACGCCGGCAAGTGGGACGCGGCGACCGAATGGAGCGCCGAAGCCGTGGGACCGAAGGACGGTTTCGACGAGATCACCTGGGATCCGTCCGCCCGGCTGATCTGGGGTGGCGATCTCAAGGTCGACAACACCGTGCTCTTCCGATTCACCGCCGCAGGCTGACGCGCGCCCGGCTCGGTCGTCTTCGAGGGCGAGCCGGTCGAGGTCGGAGGAACCGATGAGCAACCAGTCCACAGGTTTGTGAACTAGGACTTGGTGCGCTCGGAGAGAATCGAACTCCCAACCTTCTGATCCGTAGGCGTATCCGACGGGTCTGTCTGGTGGTGTCGGATGCCGTTTTAGCAGGTCAGGTGGGTGCGCGGTCCGGCGGCTGTTGCCGAATCCGGCCCCGTGACGCCTGGTGGATGGCCAAACGGATTGCCAAGGTCGGTCGCAAGGACCCACCTTGTGGCCAGGGCCCAATCGGGAGATCGACGAGGCTCTGTCAACCCGAGGCGTCCGGAAGGTGTCTGTACGTGTGATGGGCAGCGGCGCACCAGATCAGGACGGCAGCTCGGTGCAGGACGAGGAGTTGCTTGAGCGACTCTTCCGTGACCACTACACCGCACTGGTTCGACTTGCGTGCTTGCTCGTCGACGATCGAGAGTCCGGTGAGGAGATCGTTCAGGACGCCTTCGTTCGGATGCACGCCAACCTGAATCGCGTCCGAGACCTCGACGCGGCCCCTGCCTACCTCCAATCGATCGTGCTGAATCTTGCCCGCTCACGGCTTCGGCGCCGACGCGTGGCCAAGCGCCAC
>JANLRZ010000010.1:0-35024 GCA_031362155.1 Acidimicrobiia bacterium
TCGGGGTTGGATCGGAGTGCGCCTCAGCCCGACCGTGACCGACGAGGAACTGACCCAGATTCTCGGAGACGCATTCCGAGTCGTCGCGCCGAAGACGCTGGTTGCTCAGCTCGACGCGCGTTGACGCGCAGATCAGTCAGCAGGTTCGAGAACGATGAGCGGGATCGCGCGGTCGGTGCTGGCCTGGTAGTCGTCGTAGGACGGCCAGACCGCGGTGGCCCGCTTCCACCACTCGGCCTTCTCGTCGCCGTCCACGACCCGCGCGGTGTAGTCCTTCAGGTCGGGCCCGTCCTGGAGTGAAACCTCAGGGTTGGCGACCATGTTGAGATACCAGACCGGGTGGTTCGGTGCGCCGCCCATCGATGCCACGACCGCGTAGTTTCCGGCATCGTCAGTCACGCGCATGAGTGGGGACTTCCGGATCGACCCCGAGTGCCGGCCGCGGGTCCAGAGGATCACGCAGGGCTGACCTTCGAGCAGTGTCCCTTCCGTCCCCCCGGACGATTCGTACAGCGCAACCTGTTCGGCGATGGGCGGCCACGGGCTGGGTTCGTAGTTTCCTTCAAGCGCCATGCGGTGTTTCTACACCGCCCTCTCCGAACTTGCGTCAATAACCCATCCGATCGGGCGGGTTATTGACGCAAGTTCGCAGGAACGGGAGTCAGAACTGGCGGGTGACGAGGGTGTCGACGAGGCGGGTGAGCCCGTCGACGACTTCGGCATCGAGCGCGGAGGTCGATGCCAGCACGGCCGACGCGTCGGCGGCGTGGCCGCGAGCCGCCTCGATCGAACGATCGACCGCATCCCCGGTCTTGACAAGCGCGCGGGCCGCGTCGAGTTGGTCGCGATCGATCTTGCGACCGAGCAGATCGCGCAGTTCTTCCGACGCACTCAGCGCGTGGATCACCGGGAGCGTGTAGACGCCCTCGATGATGTCGTTGCCGGCCGGCTTGCCGAGTTCCTCGTCGGTCGCAGTCACGTCGAGCACGTCGTCGACGATCTGGAAGCACATACCGAGATGGTGGCCGAACGCGGTGAGCGCCTCGAGGGTGGGGTCGTCGACCGCGGAGACCATCCCGCCGACACGACACGCGGTGCCGAACAGCGACGCGGTCTTGCCTTCGATCGCCGACGTATACGCCTCGACCGAGCGGTCGGCGTCGAAGAGGTGCTGGAGTTCGAGGACCTGACCCCGGCACAACTCACCGATCGTGGCCGCGAGCAGGGCGGCGACATCAGCGCCGAGTGACGCCGCAAGCGACGACGCCCGGGCCAGGAGATAGTCGCCCGCGAGGATGGCCACGATGTTGGACCACCGGGCGTTGACCGAGGGAACGCCGCGCCGGGTCTCGGCTTCGTCGATGACATCGTCGTGGTACAGCGAACCGAGATGGACCAGCTCCACCGAAATGCCACCGGTGATCGCGTCCTCGGAGACCGGGCCGACACCTTTGGCGGCATAGGCCGCGCAGAGGGCGAGTGCCGGGCGGAGGCGCTTGCCGCCCGCGGAGACCAGGTGGCCGGCAACGTCGGAGAGAAACGGGTCCGACGAGAGGACGGAGCCGCGCAATGCGGTCTCCACGCGCTCCATGTCGGCAGCCATCGGCGCGAGGCCGAGCGCGTCGAGAGGTGACATATGGCGCAGGGTACGGCGTGACGGGAACAAAGACCAAGCCGGAAGCGCTGAACATCGGGCACGTTCTGTTTCCGCTGTGGCCCGGTATTCCTCCGGGCGCTCCGTCCGAGCCGACCGCGCTCCGTGGCCAAACCAAGGCGCGAAGGCGGGCTTCAGGCCAACGCGGGACAGGTCGATGAGTCATGACCAACGCGACCGGGTCGAAAAAGGCTTGGCCGATAGAGTGTTGATTGAGTTTCGGGTCGCGATGGCGCGGGCCGAACCCAACCGACGAGAGGCGGATGCCACGTGTTCGAACGCTTCACCGACCGGGCTCGACGAGTTGTCGTGCTGGCTCAAGAAGAAGCGCGCCTGCTGAACCACAACTACATCGGCACCGAGCACATCCTGCTCGGGCTCATCCACGAGGGTGAGGGTGTGGCGGCAAAGGCGCTGGAGTCCTTGGGCATTTCGCTCGAGGCTGTTCGCGCGCAGGTGGAAGAGATCATCGGCCACGGCGGTTCCGCGCCGTCCGGCCACATCCCTTTCACGCCCCGCGCGAAGAAGGTGCTCGAGCTCTCACTGCGTGAGGCGCTCCAGCTGGGTCACAACTACATCGGGACCGAGCACATCCTGCTCGGCCTGATTCGCGAAGGTGAGGGCGTCGCCGCCCAGGTGCTCGTCAAGCTCGGCGCCGACCTGTCTCGCGTCCGCCAGCAGGTCATCCAGTTGCTGTCGGGCTACTCCGGTGGCAAGGAAGGTGCGCCCGCCGGTGCCGGCGCACCGGTGGAGTCGGGCGGCGGACCGTCGGGTTCGTTGGTGCTCGATCAGTTCGGCCGCAACCTCACCCAGCTCGCGCGCGAGAAGAAGCTCGACCCGGTCATCGGGCGCGAGAAGGAAATCGAACGCGTCATGCAGGTGCTGTCGCGCCGTACGAAGAACAACCCGGTGCTCATCGGTGAGCCCGGCGTCGGCAAGACCGCGATCGTCGAAGGTCTCGCCGCCGACATCGTCGAGGGCATCGTGCCCGAGACTTTGACCGACAAGCAGCTCTACACGCTCGACCTCGGCGCGCTCGTCGCCGGCTCCCGCTACCGCGGTGATTTCGAGGAGCGCTTGAAGAAAGTGCTGAAGGAGATCAAGACCCGCGGCGACATCATCCTGTTCATCGACGAGTTGCACACGCTCGTGGGTGCCGGTGCCGCCGAGGGTGCGATCGACGCGGCCAGCATCCTCAAGCCGATGCTCGCTCGCGGTGAGCTCCAGACCATCGGTGCGACCACGCTCGACGAATACCGCAAGCACCTCGAGAAGGACGCGGCGCTCGAACGTCGGTTCCAGCCGATCAAGGTGGAAGAGCCGACCGTCGCGCACACGATCGAGATCCTGAAGGGCCTGCGCGACCGGTACGAGCAGCACCACCGGGTCACGATCACCGACCAGGCCGTGGTGGCCGCGGCGAACCTCGCCGACCGCTACATCTCGGATCGGCACCTGCCCGACAAGGCCATCGACCTCATCGACGAGGCCGGTTCGCGCTTGCGGATCCGACGGATGCAGGCACCGCCCGACTATCGCGAGCTCGAAGACGAGATCTCGGCCGTCCGCAAGGACAAGGAAGCTGCGATCGAGGGTCAACAGTTCGAGCGGGCCGCCTCCTTGCGTGACCGCGAGAAGGAACTCCTCGAGCAGCGCTCCGCCAAAGAAGTCGAGTGGAAGGCCGAGGGCGTCGACCTCTTCAACGAGGTCAACGAAGAGTCCATCGCCGAGGTGCTCGCGATGTGGACCGGCATCCCGGTCTACAAGCTCACCGAGGAAGAGACGGCCAAGCTCCTGCGCATGGAGGACGAACTCCACAAGCGCATCGTCGGCCAGGAACTCGCGGTCAAAGCGGTCAGTCAGGCGATCCGCCGTACGCGTGCGGGTCTGAAGGACCCGAAGCGTCCGAGTGGTTCGTTCATCTTTCTGGGCCCGTCGGGCGTCGGCAAGACCGAGCTGGCCCGCACGCTGAGCGAGTTCTTGTTCGGCGACGAGTCCTCGATGATCTCGCTCGACATGTCCGAGTACATGGAGAAGCACACCGTCTCGCGTCTCGTCGGTTCGCCTCCGGGCTACGTCGGCTACGACGAGGGCGGTCAGCTCACCGAGGCGGTTCGCCGCAAGCCGTTCTCCGTCGTGTTGTTCGACGAGATCGAGAAGGCTCACCCCGACGTGTTCAACGCGCTGCTCCAGATTTTGGAGGACGGTCGCCTGACCGACGCGCAGGGTCGCACCGTCGACTTCAAGAACACCGTCATCATCATGACGTCGAACCTCGGTACGCAGAACATGCGCAAGTCGGCGGTCGGGTTCGGCAAGGCCGATGATGCGGTGACCTACGAGCACATGAAGGACAAGGTCACCGAGGAACTGAAGCGCCACTTCCGGCCCGAGTTCCTCAACCGTATCGACGACGTCATCGTCTTCTCGGAGCTGACTCGGGAAGACATCCACAACATCGTCGACCTGCTGATCAAGCGGGTGCAGACCCAGTTGGCGAGCCAGGGCCTCACGCTCGAACTCACCGACGCGGCACGGGATCTTCTCTCGGTCAAGGGGTACGACCCTGCACTCGGTGCCCGACCGTTGCGCCGGGCGATCCAGCGGTACGTGGAAGACGCGCTGTCCGAAAAGATCCTGTGGAAGGAGTTCCACGCGGGCGAGACGATCATCGTCGACGCCGAGGGCGAAGAATTCGTCTTCCGCACCATCGAAGGGATCGAGCCTCCGTCCGTCGAAGAACTCACCGCGAGCGGCCCCAGCGAAGGCTGATCTTCGGGTCGGTGTTCCGGCGTCATGAGGTTGTGGCGCGTTCGTTGGCGACCCCTGGGTCTTCGGCGTTCGGCGATTCTCGCGGTGATGTGCACCGGCATGCTCGCGGCGTGCCGCGTCGATGCGACGGTCACGGTGCGGATGCGGGAGAACGGGAGCGGCGCGGTGTTGGTGCGCGTGGTGCTCGACTCGGCGGCGGTCACCGCGGCCGAGGTCGGAGGCGGCGCGCTCGAAACCCGGGTCCGACTCGACGACCTCCCGGGTGCGGGATGGACGGTGACGCCGTGGGCGCGGACGGAGGGCGGCGGGGCGACCTTGGTCGTGCGCAAGCCCTTCGACCGGCCGGAGCAGGTCGCCGGCATCGTGCGGGAGCTGAGCGGGTCGGATGGCCCCCTCCAGAAGTTCGAAGCCGCTCGCACGGCGTCGACGTTCACGACGAAGTGGCGGGTGACCGGTGAGGTGGACCTGCGCACCCCGAAGCTCGGGATCGGCGCCGACCAACAACTGGTCGCCAATCTGACCGCCGAGCGGGTCGACATTCCCAAGATCGAATCCGATCTGGTCGCCAAGCTCGCGGGGCTGCGAGTGCGAGCGGTTGCCGAGCTCCCGGACGGTGAGCGCCGGGTGGTGACGGCATTCGTCGGGAAGCGGGCGGCGCTGGTTGCGGCGAGTGAGGCGACCGATGTCGGCCGGCTGGGGTTGCTCGTCGGCGGAATCGCCATTGGGATACTGGCCGTCGTGATCCTGGTGGTCGGGGAGCGCCGAGCCCGTCGTCGAGTTCGGCGACCAGGCCGAACTGCCTGAGCCAACGCGCGTATCGTGACCGGACCCTGGAGCAGATGAGGAGCACCATGACTGCGGTTGTCGACGAAGCGTTGGTCGGACGGGCGCGGGCGCTGGCCCCGCTCATCGAGGCCGAAGCCGATCAAGCCGAAGCCGACACCACGACCACCCAACCGGTCGTCGACGCGCTCGTCGAATCGGAACTGTTCTGGATCCTCGTCCCGGAAGAGTTCGGGGGACTCGGCGGCGATCTCGCGACGTCCCTCGGCGTCTTCGAGGAGCTCTCCTACGCCGACGGTTCGGTCGGCTGGTCGCTGATGGCGAACTCCACGTCGTCGGCGTTCGCAGCGATCTACACCGGTGAGGGCGCGGTCGAGCAGATGTTTCCCGCCGGGAACCCGGGTATTCATGCCGGCATGCTCGGTCCGGTTGGCCGCGCCCGACGAGTCGAGGGCGGATACCGCGTGACCGGCCGCTACTCGTTCGGCTCGGGCTGCGCGCACGCCAACTACATCGGCGCCGGCACCATCGAGACCGACGACGACGACAATCAGCTCACCACCGAATCCGGGCTGCCCGCGATGCGCGTGGTCCTCATCCCTCGCGACGAGATCGACTTTCGCGGCAACTGGGATGTCATCGGCCTCACGGCCACTGGCTCCTACGACTACGTGGTCGACGACGTCTTCGTGCCGGAAGCCTTCACGTACTCACTGCTTGAACACAGCCAGCTCCGCGGCGGTCCGGCATTGAACGTCGGACTGTTCACCATTACCGGCGCGGGTCATGCCGGCGTTGCGCTGGGTGTGGGGCGAAGAGTGATCGACGAGATCACCACCCTCGGTAACACGCGCGTGCGGATGGCGGGCTTCGCCACCATTGGCACCGAGCAACTGTTCCAGTACGAACTCGGCTTGCACGATTGCGCGATGCGCGCCGCGCGCGCCCTGGTTTACGAGGCGGTCGCCGACGCCGACGCGAAAGCCCGAGCCGGCATCGTCGACGCGACTGCCCAGAACCGACTGCGGGCCGCGGCGACCTACGCGACCCGGGTCGCGACCGAGGCCGCTCAGTTCGCGTTCGCGTGGGCCGGTTCGGCCGGGTTGCGGCCGAGCGTGATTCAGCGATGCCTGCGCGACATGCTCGCCGCGTCACAACACATCTACGTCGACAACAACACCATCACGGGCTACGCGCAAGCGTTGCTTGCCGATCAGGCCGAGCGCGGGACGGCGTTCAGCTCGGAATGACCCGGGCCGACTCGAGCCAGTCGGGGAACTCGATCAACGAGTCGAGCGCCACGTGGGCGCCGGCAGCCAGAAGATCGGTGCGGCTCACCGGCCCGCTCGTCACTGCCACCGCCTGCGCCCCGGCGCTGATCGCCGCTTCGACATCGGGCACCGTGTCGCCGACGTAGACCTGGGCTCCGTGCTCGCGCAGGGTCTCCGCCTTCTGAGGCCCGTGGCGCCAGCCGATGACGTGGTCGACCTCGATGCCGACATGGGCGAGGCAGAGCTGCGCGTTCGGCCCGAACTTCGCGGTGATGACGAGCGTGGTGCCGCCACCCTCGCGGACCCGGTTCACCGCTGCGGCGGCACCCGGGAGCAACGAGGACCCGACGGGTCCGAGCTCCGCGTAGATCGCTCGGTAGCGGTCACATACGGGGTCGATCTCGTCGGCGGGAAAATATTTGGCCATCTCGGATTCAAGGGTTGGTCCGAGCCGGGCGGCGATCGCCCGACCGTCGATGGCCGTCCCGAGGTCGGCATTGAGTTCGTCGAAGCTGGCGATCACACCGGGGCGTGAGTCGATGAGTGTCATGTCGAGGTCGAAGCCGACGGTGAGCGGAGCCATCGACCGACCCTATCGGTGAGGTCGGCGCGTTCCGGAGTGCTTGACGATTGCGGGCCGGACGGCCCAAACTGCCCGATGCTCTCCAAGCGAATCCTCGTGATCGGAACTGCACTGGTTGCCGGTGTTGCCCTGCTGGTTCCGGTCGGATCGGCCGCCGCGGCACCGCTCGGTCGCCCCGCCGACCCGGTCGTGGTGACTGGCGCCAACCTGCCGCAGCTCGTCAACGGGTCCAAGACCGACATCGTCGGGTTCCGCTGGACCGGCGCGGCCTGGGCGCAACTCCCGATCCAGATCGACGAACGCGCGGTGGTCAACTTCGGCAAGATCTACAACAACCCGTCGGCCGTCTTCTACAGCAGCCAACCGGGCCTGGTGAACCAACTCGTCTACACGTCGGGCAACACGTGGACCGGGAACGACCCGAACCTGAAGTTCGACAGCGACGATGAGTTGGCGTTCATGGCCCGCGATGCCGGCGCGCTGGCACCCTCGGGTTCCCAGCCCGTGGGTACCAAGGTGGGAACCGGCGTGCGCATCCGGATCACCGATCCGCTGGACCCGGCGGCCGAGGGGTACGTGTATCTCTACCGGAAGGCGCCGTTGAGTGGGCTGGTCCAGGGCGCGCGCGTCAAGTATCTGACCTACCGATTCAAGATCAAGAGCGGCGGCTACAAGACCACGTACAAGCTCACGAACGGTCCGAACCTGGAGGACTCGCTCGTCACTGCGGGTACCTACCAGCATCACTTTTCCGATCGGTGGGCGAGCGACGGCCTCTTCGTCACGGCGCCCGGCGCGACCGGTGTCGACCTGCTCGATCGACACAAGGCCCTGTTCAGCCCGGGGTTCTGTGGTCGGAGTGAAGACACCTTCGACATGCCGATCGCGGGAACCGTCGAGGGCGCCTTCGTCACCAGCAAGGCGGGCCCAGTGCGCGTGATCCGCTCCTACATCGGTGCGAACAGCGGCCCCAACACCCAGCGCACCCACATCTTCTACGACCGGCGCGAAGACATCATCACCGATCTGCGGGTGCACGCGATCCCGTCGATCATGGACTTCATGGACTACTCGCCGGCTGCTTCGGGGATGACCTACCGCAACGAACTCAACCCCGGTGGGGTCACGGTCGACGGTTCGCCCGACACCTTGACCGCCGGCGTGTCGTCCTGGGAACAGATCACCGGGGCGCAAGGCACGATCAACCAGGCCGCGCAGCTCCAGATGAGTTGGACGCCCGCGAGCATCACGTCGTACTACCTCGACAGCACCTCGCCTCCGGTCACGCAATGCACCGGTGACGCCTTCGCCTACGGCTCGAGTGGGCTCCACATCAACAGCAACCTGCCCAACACCGACCCGGGCACCGGCGGAACGGACACGCTGCACGGGGTTCGATCGATGTACTTCGAGGGCCCCGGCGGGACCGCGGCCGACGCCATCGCCCGGCGCGACCAGGTCGTCTTCCCGTTGACGACCAGCGTGGTGACCGCTCCCTAAACCCGGGAGCACCTCGGTGGTCTCACCCGACGGATAGGGTGATGCCATGAGTCGAACAAGTGTTCGTGGCAAGACGGTTTACGGCTGCACCGAATGCGGTGCCCAAGCGCCGAAGTGGCTGGGTCGCTGCCAGGAGTGTGGCGCCTGGTCCTCGCTGGTGGAGGAGCGGGTCGCCTCGTCGAGTCCGGCCCGCCGAGCGCCGGGGGCCACGGGCGAGGCCGAGACCGTCGTCGCGCTGATGGACGTGGATCCCATCCAGGCGACGGGGCGGCCGACGGGGGTGGCGGAACTCGATCGGGTCCTCGGTGGGGGGCTGGTCGCCGGTTCGGTGACGCTCCTCGGAGGCGAGCCCGGCATCGGCAAGAGCACGCTGTTGCTCCAGTCGCTCGGCCGGATGGCGGCTGCGGGTGCGCGTTGTCTGTTGGTGAGTGCCGAGGAGTCCAAAGAGCAGGTTCGGCTCCGCGCCGAGCGGCTCGACGCGCTGCATCCGAATGTGCTGATCGTGACCGAGACCTCGTTGCCGGCAGTGCTCGATCGCATCGCCGAGGTCAATCCCGACGTCGTGGCCGTCGACTCGATCCAGACGCTGCTCGATCCGGAACTCAACGGCGTTCCCGGCTCGGTCGGCCAGGTCCGAGAGTGCGCACACCGGCTCGTGCGCGCGGCGAAGGAGCGGGCCATGGCCACGGTGCTCGTCGGCCATGTCACCAAGGACGGTGCCTTGGCCGGGCCGCGCACGCTCGAGCACATCGTCGATACCGTGCTCGCGTTCGAGGGCGATCGGCATCACTCGTTGCGGATGTTGCACGCGCTCAAGCATCGCTTCGGTACCACGAACGAGCTTGGTGTGTTCGAGATGACCGAGGCCGGCATGAACGAAGTCGGCGACCCGTCGTCGTTGTTCCTCGCCGACCGGCGGAGCGGGCTTCCCGGTTCCGTCGTCACCGCCACCATGGAGGGAGTGCGGCCGCTCCTGGTCGAAGTGCAGGCGCTCTTGGCGTCGACGTCGGCCCCGTCGCCGCGGCGGTCCGCACGCGGTCTGGACAGCGGTCGGCTGGATCTCATCCTGGCGGTGCTGCACGCCCGGATCGGTCGGCCGGTCAACTCGTTCGATGTCTACGCGTCGGTCGCCGGTGGGCTCAAAGTGCACGACGCGGGTGCCGACCTTGCCGTGGCGCTCGCCGTCGCGAGTGCACTGACGGGCGAGGCGCTCCCGGAGGGCATCGTGGCGATTGGTGAGGTCGGCCTCGGTGGCGAACTCCGACAACCCGCCCAAACCGCCCGCCGTCTCCTCGAAGCGGCGCGAATGGGGTTCACCACCGCCATCGTGCCGGCGTCGACCCCGAACGTCGATGGGATTCGCCTCCTGCGCGCCGAGGCCTTGACCGACGTCATGGACCGGTTCGACCTCACATGAGCGCGCTCCAGATTGTGGCGCCACCCGCCGATATCGGGACCTTGGGCCCGAGAATTGTCGACGGAGCCGCTGGTATCGTGTCGGCCCCGTCCCGGGATCTGCGGATTCGCCGAGCGTGCCCTGCTGATCCCCGAACCGAACCTGAGGACCACACCGTGGCCGTTGCAGCACGATCGGAAGCGATGCTCTCGGCGCTCCGGTTGGTCGCGCCGGGCCGACCGCTCCGCGAAGGGCTGGACCGAATCCTGCAGGCCAAGATGGGCGCGCTCATCGTGATCGGCGATGGTCCCGAGGTGCTCTCGTTGTGTTCGGGCGGATTCCTGCTCGATGCCGAGTTCACCCCGCAACGGCTTTCCGAGCTGGCGAAGATGGACGGTGCAATGATCCTGTCGTCCGATTGCACTCGGATCGCACGCGCCAACGTGCACCTCGTGCCCGACCCGGGAATCCCCACGAGCGAGACGGGAACTCGCCACCGGACCGCGGAGCGAGTCGCCAAGCAGATCGACGCGCCGGTCATCTCGGTCTCCGAGGAACTCTCGTTGGTGGCGGTGCACCGCAAGGGCCAGAAGCGGACGCTGGAACCGGTCGGTCGCGTCCTCACCCGAGCCGATCAAGCACTCCAAATTCTGGAGCGCTACAAGATGCGGCTCGATGCAGTCGGGGGTGCGCTCTCGGCGTTGGAGATCGAGGATCTCGTTACCGTGCGCGATGTCGCCGCCGCGCTCCAGCGGGCCGAGATGGTTCGTCGGATCGCCGAAGAGATCGAGGAGTATGTCATCGAGCTCGGCGCCGATGGCCGACTGATCTTGCTGCAGCTCGAGGAGCTGATGGGTGGCGTCGAAGACGATCGTCGGCTCGTGGCCCGGGACTACTTTGTCGAGAGCGAGGGCGTCGACGTGCACACTGTGCTCGATGTGCTGGCCGCACTCGACACCGAGAGCCTGCTCGATGTGCGCGATGTCGCCGATGTGTTACGGCTCCCACGGGATGCCGGTCTCGATACCGCGGTGCAGGCTCGCGGGTACCGACTTCTGAACAAGGTTCCCCGGCTTCCCGAGGCGGTGGTCGATCACGTGGTGGCCCGCTTCGAGTTGTTGCACAAGGTGTTGCGGGCGAGCGTTCCCGACCTGGTGGAGGTCGAAGGTGTCGGCGAGGCTCGCGCGCGATCGATCAAGGACGGTCTCGCGCGTCTCGCCGAGTCGTCGATTCTCGAGCGCTACGTCTGACCGACCCGCCGGTTCGTGAACTTCAGTCGATCACATCTTCAGTAGGAGTCGAGTAGCGGCTCAGGCTGCGCTGAAATTCAGCTGCGACGCCGGTCCAAACGAAGTCGGAGATCTGGGCCGCGGAACGGCGGCCCGCGCAAGCCCGGAGCATCTCGAACGGGGTCGTGGTGACCGTGGCCGTCACCGGCGCGGTTCCGATCACGCGCCGTTCCGAACCGGTGACGACTTCGAGGCTTCCGTGGTCAATGGCGATCAACGCTTCCTCGAGCGCGTCGAGGTACCAGTCGCGCGCCACCCAGACCGCGGTCGAGTCCCGGTCCACCGGATGGTCCAAGGTCGCCGCTACGTCCACGAAGTGAATGAAGAGGTCTCCTACGAAATGGTTGCCGACCTGATACCCGAGCACCCGCAGCCCATCCTCGAAGCGTGGAGCTTCGTGATCCCACAGGGTGATGATCTCGGCGATCGGGTCGTGGCGGTGCCGTTCGACCTGGGCGCGCGTGAAGGCCTCCGGGTCGCCATTGCCGAAGTTCCCGGCGTTGAGATCCTCGGTGATCCCGGTGACGTGGGCGAGGACGTCGCGGACACGCCAGTCCGGCGTCGCCGAGACGAACCGCTCCCTCTCGGCCGGGTCGGCCGCCAACACCATGGTGATGAGATCACAGCGGATCGACTCGTACAGCGCGCCGCAGTCGACTGATCCTTCGCGGGCGGCGTAGCCGTTCATGGGGTGGGTCTACTACTGCGAGAAACTACGGTGCGGGAATGGCTGCACTGCGAGAAGGTCGTCAGGACGTCGAAACCGAGTCGGTCACGTTGCGCGGATACGACGGTGATCTGGTCCCCGCGTTCCACGCCCGACCCGACGGAATGCCCTCGCGGGGGCTCGTGATCCACCCGGACATCGGCGGCGTGCGACCGTTGTTCGAAGACCTGGCCCGGCGGCTCGCGAGCCACGGCATTGCGGTGATGTGTCCGGAACCGTTCGCCCGGGCGCTGACGAACGGGGTGGACCTGAGTGATCTCGACCGACGAATGGCTCAGGTCGGACTGCTCGATGACGAGAGCCAGATCGGCGATCTCGAACTCGCCGCGGACTACCTCGTCGTCCACGACGACGTGAGCGAGGTGGCCGTCCTCGGGTTCTGCATGGGCGGCATGTACGCGTTGAAGGCGGCGGCGACCGAACGGTTCGATCGCGCGGTCGCGTTCTACGGGATGATCCGTCTCCCCGAGCCTTGGCGCGGACCGGGGCAGGCCGAGCCTCTCGCGTCGGTGGCAGAGGCGTGTCCGACGCTCGCACTCTTCGGTACCGCGGATCCCTACACGCCGGCGGCCGACATCGACGCGTTGCGGGACGCGTGGGCGGGCCGTGAGGACTGCGAGATCGTGGTGTACCAGGATGCCGAGCACGGGTTCGTCCACGATGCCGATCGCCCGGCGCACCGTGCCGACGATGCCGCGGACGCCTGGAATCGTGCCTTGAGTTTCCTCGGCGTCGACTGAATTTCGCCGGAGCCGCCGCGGTTACGGGTTGGCGCGAAGTTCGAGTTGCTCGCGGTCGAGAATGCGATAGCGGCTGCGGCCGGTCGCCGCGACCCAGTCGAGGCGCACGAACATCGCAATGGCCTTGTTGACCCGTTCCCGCGACGCCCCGACCAGGCCGGCGAGGTCTTCCTGAGTCATCGGCAACTGGAACTCGTCGGCATCGCCGGCCAGCTCCAGGAGGCGCTTCGCAGTGCGGGCGGGAACGTCGAGGAATACCGCGTCGGCCAAGGCCTCGTCGGTCGCGCGAATCCGTTGGGCGAGCAGGCGGACAATCGCCCAGAGCACCTCGGGACGCTCGTGGACGGCAGCCCGCACGTCGTCGAAGGACACCTCGATCAGGGTGGTGTCGGAGAGTGCACGGGCTTCGGCCGAGCGCGGACCCCCGTCGAACAGGCCCATCTCGCCGAAGAGGCCGCCGTTCTCGAGCACGGCGACCATCGATTCACGGCCGTCGGACGAGCGGGTGGAGATGGCGATACGTCCGTCAATCACGACGTACAGCTCGGAGGATTCGTCGCCCTGGCCGAAGAGCAGTTCCCCCTTGATCAGCTCGCGGTCCCGGGCCTGGCTCCGCAGCTTCTCGACCATTTCTTCGGGCAAGGACGCGAAGAGTTCGGTCGAGTTGAGGAGTCGGCGATCAACCACGCCGTCACCTTACCCACGGATCCCGCAGGGGGTGCTGACTCCGGTACCATGGCGGACTCTCCCTTTGCCCTGCTGTAGGAGCACTTCGCCCCATGCCGTTCGACGTCGGTGACAAAGTTGTGTACCCCCACCACGGGGCCGCGACGATCGAGAAGCGCGAAAAGGTCGAGGCTTTCGGCAAGAAGCAGGATTACCTGATTCTCCGCCTGGCCTACGGCGACCTGACGCTGAAGGTGCCCGCCGAGGGCGCCGACGAGATCGGCCTCCGCGATGTCATCAACGACGAAGAGGTCGAAGAGGTCTTCGCCGTGTTGCGCAAGACCGAGGCGCGCATGCCGACCAACTGGTCGCGGCGGTTCAAGAACCACGTCGAGAAGCTGAAGAGCGGTGACATCTACCAGGTCGCCGAAGTGGTCCGGAACCTCACGATCCGTGAGAAGGACAAGGGCCTTTCAGCCGGCGAGAAGCGCATGTTGGCACGGGCGCGTCAGATCCTGGTGTCGGAACTGACCTTCGCGCTGGCCGTCGACGAAGAGGTCGCCGAAGACCGGCTCGACGAGGTGCTCGGCAAGCCGCTCAACGTCGGGCGTCGGAGTTCGATCGACTTCGACGACGACGGCGCCCTCACCAAGCCGCCGCCGCCGACGATCCCGTCGAAGCCGCGTAAGGCCCCCGCGAAGCCCGCCGCCAAGAAGACCACCAAGGCGACCAAGACGCCGACCAAGGCGCCGACCAAAGTCGCGGCCAAGCCGGCCAAGGCTGCTGCGAAGAAGCCCGCGAAAGCGACGAAGGCCACAAAGAGCAAGTAGCACCGGATCCCGGGCTGCTTCCGGACAAGCGGTCAAGAGTCGCCATCCGGACGCCGATCCTCCCAACCGGAGGAATCAGTGTTCGTCGAGATTGTTCGCATGTTCACCGTGGTGCTTGTCACCGCGATCGGATTTATGACTGCCCGAGATTTCGGCGCGCCGCCGAAGCTCTCCGGGCTGTTCGGCATGGTCGGATGCCTGGCGGGATATCTCATCGGTGGGTTCCTCGGGCGGCTCCTCGAGCGCGCCGTCGGCGTGGCGGAGCGCAAGGCCGACCGGGTCCCGATCCCACAACTCATTGCCGGCATTCTCGGTGGCGCGGTGGGCGGAGTCATCGGCCTGGCGATCGCGATCCCGGTCAGTTTGTACGTCTCACCCGAAGTCGGTCTGCCGGCTGCCGGGCTCGCCATGTGGCTCTGTCTGTACCTCGGGTATCGAGTCGCGTCGCGCCGCACCGAGGAGCTCTTTGCGGTGGCGGGGCTCTCGACGCGCCCCCTCGTGCGAGCCCGGGCCTACGACGACGCCGATGGGTTCCTGGTCGACTCGTCCGCCGTGATGGACATGCAGCTCTTGCCGCTGTGTCGCTCGGGGCTGTTCCGGGACGATCTCCTGGTGCCGCGCTTCATTCTCGACGAACTCCAAGGCATGGCCGACGCGGGCGACGAGCGCGGCCGCCGCGCTCGGCGCGGACTCGAAACCAACGAGGTCATCAAGCGCGAAGCACCCAACCGCGTCTATCTGATCGACGACGAACTGCCCGAGATCGCCGAGGTCGACGCCAAGCTCGTCGCGTTGGCGCGACGGTTGCAGCTGCGACTGCTGACCAATGACGTCAACCTGGCGCGAGTCGCGGAGGTCCAAGGCGTGCTCACCGTGATTCCTCGTCGGCTCGCGGCCGACCTCGTGCCGGGCGTCCTGGCGGGTGAAACGATCCAAGTGGCGCTGACCCGGGTCGGGCGACATCCCGGTCAAGGTGTGGGCTTTCTCGAGGACGGCTCCATGGTGGTGGTCAATGGCGGTGTCGATCTGGTCAATGCCGGACCGATCTCGTTCGTGGTGTCCTCGATCGTTCCGACCAGCGCCGGGCGGATTGTCTTCGCCCGTTCGGACGACGCGCGGAAACCGGTCGAGGCGCCGGTCGGGCCGACCTCCTGAGCAGGTCGGCGGCCCGTGGTCGACCGGCGGATCGCCCGCGTGGGGCATCATGGCCCCGTGTCGGTCTGGACGATTGTGGTGGCCGCGGGCTCCGGTGAACGGTTCGGCGGTCCGAAACAGCTGATGGCCTTGGGCGGACGGCGAGTGCTCGACTATGCAGTCGGGGCGGCCACCGAGGCGAGCGACGGGGTCGTGCTGGTCGTCCCACGCGGCGTCGATTGGGATCTCGGGTCGACCACCTCGGTGCCGGGTGGGCTGACTCGGTCGGCGTCGGTGCGCTGCGGGCTGGCCGCGGTGCCGGCCGACTCCGAGATCATCGTGGTGCACGATGCCGCCCGACCGTTGGCCGACACCGACCTCTTTCGTGCGGTGATCGACGCCGTGCGGGCGGGTGCCGACGCCGCGATACCGGGCTGCGCGATTGCCGACACCATCAAGCGCGTCGATGGTGACGTCGTGGTCGCGACGGAGTCGCGCGAAAACCTGGTCACGGTGCAGACGCCCCAAGCGTTCCGAGCCGAGGTGCTGCGGGCGGCGCACGCCCACGAGCCGGAGGGGACCGACGATGCCGCGGTGGTGGAGGCGGCGGGTGGCCGCGTCGTCGTGGTGGCCGGACCGCGCGACAACCTCAAGATCACCGAACCCGACGACCTCCGTCGGGCCGAGGCACTCATTCGAGATCGGGAGACGCACGCATGATTCGAGTCGGCCTCGGGTACGACGTCCACCCCTTCGGCGAGGAGGGCGCGCTGGTCATGGGTGGGGTCGAGATCCCCGACGCCAATCGGCTCGTCGGCCATTCCGACGCGGATGTGGTCGCCCACGCGGTCGCCGATGCGCTACTCGGACCGACGGGGATGCCGGATCTCGGCGAGTTGTTCCCGGCGTCGGATCCGGCGTACGCGGGCGTGTCGTCGATCGGATTGCTGGCCGATGTTGCTGCTCGAGTGGCGGCGGCAGGTTGGTGGATCGGCAACGTTGACGTGGCGATCGCCGCGGAGCAGCCGCGCCTCAGTCCGCACATCGCGATGATGGTGACGAACGTGACCGAAGCCCTGCGCCCCGCGCGTGAACCGATGGGGCCCGGGATTCACGTGGCGATCCGGCCCAAGCGGGGCGAAGGCCTCGGGTTCGTCGGCCGGAGCGAAGGCATCGCCTGCTGGGCGGTGGCCCTCCTCGAGAAGGCATAGCGGGCCAAGCGCAGAAGGCCGCCTATTACCCTGGGGCGATGGTCCGGATTTTCGACTCCTTGGCGAAACGCGACGTTGCCTTGACGACGCGCGTCGATGGCGCGGTGTCGATGTACGTGTGTGGGCCGACGGTGTACGACGTGCCCCACGTCGGCCACGGTCGCACCGCAGTCGTCTACGACGTGATCCGCCGGTACCTGGAGTGGATCGGCAACCACGTCACGTTCGTGGGGAACGTCACGAACGTCGAGGACAAGATCATCGCCCGCGCCGCGCGCGAAGGCATGACCGAACAGGACCTGGCCGACCACTACGAGGCCATTTACTGGGCTGAACTCGAACGCCTCAACGTGCGCCGGCCCGACGAGGTGCCCCGTGCCACCGAGTTCGTCGCACCGATGATCGACTTGATCGCCGAGCTGATCGAGCGCGGGCGGGCGTACGTCATCGAGGGTGAAGGCGTCTACTTCTCGGTTGAGAGCTACCCGGAGTACGGGGATCTGTCCGGTCGCCGGTTGGCTGACCTGCTCGAGGGTGCTGGCGCGCGAGTCGAAGTCGACGAGCGCAAGCGCAGCCCGGTCGACTTCGCCGTCTGGAAAGCGGCCAAGCCGGGTGAGCCGGATTGGGAATCGCCGTGGGGGCGCGGCCGGCCCGGTTGGCACATCGAGTGCTCCGCGATGTCGTTGGAACTGCTGGGGGAAGGGTTCGATCTCCACGGCGGCGGCGACGATCTCGTCTTCCCCCACCACGAGAACGAGCGAGCCCAGGCCGAAGCGGCGGGGCACTCCTTTGCCCGGCACTGGATCCATTCGGGCATGGTGATGGTCGGCAGCGAGAAGATGGCGAAGTCGACCGGCAACTTCACGACGCTCGGTGATGCGCTCGATCAGTACGGCCCGCGGGCGTTCCGCCTCGCGGTACTGCAGGTGCATTACCGCTCGCAGATGGAACTGACTGCGACCGAACTGGGCGCGGCAGCCGAAGGGATGTTGCGCATCGACAACCTGCTGCGGCGGGCGGCCCGGGAGGGTGTGGCCGATGGCCCGCCGGACCCGTCGGTCGTTGCGGCGTTTCGGACCGCGATGGATCACGACTTCGGAACGCCCGGTGCGATGGCCGCGGTGTTCGACGCGGTACGGCGGGCCAACTCCGCGCTCGACGCGGGCGATCACGTTGGCGCGAGCGGCTCCGTTGCGGCCGTGCGCGACCTGCTCGTCGCCGTGGGGTTCCCGACCGAGACCGAGACGAGCACCGACGACGCCGCGGAGGTCGATGCGCTCGTGGCCGAGCGGGAAGCGGCGCGCGGTGCTCGGGACTTCGCGCGCGCCGACGCGATCCGCGACGAGCTCGCGGCGCGCGGCATCACCATCGAAGACAGCACGCACGGCACGACCTGGCACCGATGAGCGGTCGGCCGGCGCGGCGAGGTGGCTCGGAGCGCGCCGAAGTGAATCGGGGTGGCGCGTCGCGCGGCGGAGAGCGGCGGAGTCGTCCGCCTCGCGGCGACACCGACGATGGCATCGGTGGTGATCAGATCGAAGGGTTCCACGCGGTGCGAGAGTTGCTCCGGGCGGGCCGACGCCGAGTTCACGAGATCTGGGTCGTGGAGCGCGCCTCGGGCATCGACGAGATCGAAGCCCTCGCCCAACGGGCGGGAGTGCGAGTCCGGCGAGTGAATGCTGCGAACCTCGGCGAGCGGGCCCGGTCCGAGGCCCCGCAAGGAGTGATGGCCCGCGCCGACCCCGTCACGCCCGCCACCGTCGAGGACCTCCTTGGTGCCGACGATGCGTTTGTCGTGGCCCTCGATGGCGTCACCGACCCCGGCAACCTCGGTGCGATTCTCCGCACCGCCGAGACGGCCGGTGCGACGGGTGTCGTGTTCCCACGTCATCGGTCCGCCCGACTGAGCCCGAGCGCGCTGAAAGCTGCCGCGGGTGCGGTCGAGTACCTCCCGATCGCCTCCGTCGCAGGGATTCCGGCGTTTCTCGACACTGCCCGTCGGGCTGGCATCTGGACCGTCGGGCTCGACGCCGATGGTTCCACGACCGTCTCGGATCTCGCGGTGGCCGACGGACCGGTCGTCATCGTGCTGGGTGCCGAAGGCCGGGGAATCTCGCGACTGACTCGGGATCGTTGCGACGTGATCGCGTCGATCCCCCTCCATGGCCGACTCGAGAGCTTGAACGTCTCCGCGGCTGCTGCGGTCGCTCTCCACGCGGTCGCACAACGCCGTCAACTCGGGGCGGACCCGACCGGCTTGTAGCCTCCTCGGTCCCGCCGGAGTAGCTCAGTTGGTAGAGCAGCGGTCTTGTAAACCGCAGGCCATCGGTTCGATCCCGATCTCCGGCTCCACGTTCCGCGTTCGGGCACTCAGAAACCGGTAGGGTCGAGCCGTCAGGATCGAACTCCCGGAACCCGATCAGCAAGTACAGATCGAGGCACCCGGGCTGGATTTTCGAGGCAGTCGTTGATGAGCGATCCGAACGGAATGGGGAACGAGGGACGCGGCACCCGCGGCGGACGCTCGGCGGGCGCTTCATTCTCTGCGGCCCGCGGCGCCGCACTCGTCGCCGCGGCGGTCATCATCGGCATTGTGCTGTTGCAGGTCATCGACGATGGCAACGACGGCCCAGTGGGTGACGGTGGCGTGACCACGTCGAGCACCACGCCGTCAACCTCGACCCCGTCGGGCTCCACTCCGGGCGATACGACCGCGACCACCAAGGCCGCCGCGACTCCGCCGGCGGAGGTTTCGGTGCTGGTGCTGAACGGTTCCGGCCGCGCGGGTGTGGCGTCGACGCTGACCAACGAGTTGAAGGCGAAGGGTTACAAGACCCTCGCGCCGAGCGACGCTCCGAACCAGGCCGGTACCGATGTGTTGTTCAAGGCGGGCAAGACCGCCGAGTGCACCACCTTGGGCGAGTCGGTGGCCAAGGCGAAGGTCAAGCCGATGCCGACCCCACCGCCGGCGGGGTCCGATGCCGATTGCATCGTGATCATCGGAACCTGATCGCCGGTCCGGCGCTCGTGGTCCGCCGACATGGTGCACCGTGATGCGCGACGATCGCACTGCGATCGACGCGTTGCGCCGCGACCCTTCGCACGCCGCGGTCCTTATGGACTTCGACGGCACGCTCTCGGAGATCGTGGATCACCCGGACGACGCGGTACCGGTTCCCGGGGTAGTGGAGTTGTTGCACCGGCTGGTGGGCGCGTATGGCCGCGTCGGGATCGTCAGTGGTCGACCGATCACCTTTCTGCGTGATCGACTCCCGGTCGACGGGCTCGCGCTCGTCGGTCAGTACGGGCTCGAACGATGGATCGATGGGTCGGTGGTCATCGACGACGCTGCCCGGCCCTACGCGGCGGCAGTCGCCGCCGCTGCGGACCAGGCTGCGACCGCGCTCCCCGGGGTCTACGTGGAGCGCAAAGGCACGATTGCGGTGACGCTCCACTGGCGCACGCGCCCGGATCTGGGCGCGAGGGCCGAGGAGTGGGCGCGCGGTCGGGCCGCAGAACTCGGGCTCGGGACCTATCCCACCAAGATGGCCGTGGAACTTCGCCCTCCCGTCGCAATCGACAAGGGCCATGGCGTCGAAGCTCTGGCCACCGGAATGCGAACGGCGCTCTTTGCCGGCGACGATCACGGGGACCTGAGTGGGTTTGGCGCCCTGGACCGAATGGTCGGCCTCGGCGTGCTGGATGCCGCCATCAAGGTGGCGGTGTATTCGGCGGAGGCTCCCGCCGAGCTCATCGCGAATGCCGATATGACCGTCGACGGGCCGCGTTCGCTGACCGAACTTCTGGCCACGCTCGTGGAGAACTAACGCGGAGTCGCCGTTCGGGCGTGGGATTCGAGCTGGTCGAGCCACGCCTGCGCGGGTCGCGCGAGCGACTCCTGGCGCAGGAACTCGGCGCGCCGGTGCCGTTCGTCGGGGGCCATGGTCAAGGCTTCATGCATCGCGTCGGCGGTCCCGAGAATGTCGTACGGGTTCAGGCCGAGACACCCGTCGGCCAAGAAATCGAACGCGCCGGCGGCGCGGGAGAGGCACAGCACCGGGTCGCGCCGGCCCAAGATCGGGCCCTCCATTGCGACCAGGTTCAATCCGTCGCGCACGGGGTTCACGAAGGTGACGTCGGCGCGTTGCAGTGCGGCCACCGAGCGAGGAAAGTTGTCACGGGTGTCGAGGATGATCGGTTCCCAGTCTCGGGTCTGCCATCGCTCGTTGATCCGCTCGACGGTCGCTTCGACCTCGGTTCGGTACTGGCGATATTCGGCGAGCGCCTCGCGGGACGGGTTGAGGACCGCGAGAAACGTCACTGCGCCTCGCCACTGGGGATGACGCTCGAGGAGCTCGTCGTACGCGAGAAACCCGCGCACGATGTTCTTCGACAGCTCCACGCGGTCGCAACGAACAATGCAGTGTCGATCACCTATGCGTTCATCGAGTGCGGCGGTCGCGGCTGCGACCTCGGGTCCGGCGGCGATGGCACCGAGTTCATCCGGATCGGGCCCGAAGGTCGTCACGAAGGCCGCGGTGTCGACCGCCGCGCCGAGCACGAGTGCCGACGAGGCCTCGTACGCCCGGGCCCAACGGCGGCTGTGGAAGCCGGCTGCGGTCGCCGCCAACGACTCGCAGAGCTGGGTGGCGATGGAATCGGGGAGCACCCCCATCGAGTTGGGTCCGCAGAACGGGGTGTGGGTGAAATACGAGATCCGCAGATCGGGTCGGATGGCGTGAAGGAGCCCTGGGACGAGGAGCAAGTGCAGGTCCTGCACCAGCACGACGTCGTTGTCGGCGGCGGATTCGGCAATCGCGTTGGCGAAGGTCGCGTTGACCGCGTGGAACGCGTCCCAGGCCTCGTGCAGCGACCGCCCGAACGAGGGTTCACGCGGCAGGTCGAAGAGCCCGTGGAAGAGGAACCACAGAATTCGGTTCGAGATGACGTCGTAGTGCATCCGGTGGAGTTCGGCATCCAAGACGTGAAGTTCGACGCTGATGTCCGAGGCGATGGGGGTGCCGGCCGCTACGGCCGCGCGGTCGTCGGGACCGATCGCCGCGGCGATCCATCGCGTATCGGCACGATTGCGGAGCAGCGGTGCCAGCGCGCTGACGACGCCACCGGCGCCCCGACGGGTGGTGAACGACCCGTCGTCCTCACGCCGAAAGCTGACCGGACCCCGGTGGGAAGCGACGATCATGCGGTCAGCTGGTGAGGCTGGTGAACAAGTTGACCCAGTCCTCGAGCTCGCGGGTCGAAAGGAAGTTCTTCCGTACGTGCTCCTTGCCGGACTCGCCCATCGCGCTCGCACGCTCGGGGTCCCGAAGCAGTTCGATCGAATGCTGCGCGCACTCCTCGACGCTGTCGACCAGGTAGCCGTTCTCGCCGTGGTCGATCTGCAAGGTGATCCCACCGGCGCGGCCGCCGATGACCGGGCGACCCTTCCACAGCCCTTCGCTGACGGTCAGACCGAAACCTTCTCGGAGCGACTTCTGGATCACAACGTCGGCCGCACGTTGGAACGCGTTGATCTGCACGTTGCCAACCTGCTGAATGTTCGACAGCAGGTGAATGTCGCGATCGCCGTGCCGCGCGGCATCGACTTCCTCCCAGACTTGGAAGCCCTCGGGGTCGTCGGTCGCCATCGATCCCGCGAGCACGAGCTGGACGTCGGGAATCTCCTGCTTGACGATGCGATAGGCCTCGATCACGCCGAGCGGATCCTTCCAGGGGTCGTACCGGCTGACCTGGCACAACATCGGACGATCGGGATCGATCCCGTACTGCTTGCAGATCTCGCGCATGAACGGCTCGGGCAGTTCGAGGTTCTTGACCGAGAGGGGGTCGATGCAGGGTGGAGCTTGCACGATTCGGTCCATCGCGAGCGACGCCGGGACGAACTCGGGCATGGTCCAGACCGAGGCGTCGTGCATCTCGACGTAGGGCCGGAAGAACTCCCACACCTCTTGGTTCGCCGCGGTGAGGTCGATGTGACACCGCCAGACCCATTTGGTCGACGGGCCGTTGACGCTGGTGGACCCGGCCAGCGCGAGGAGCGCGGCCGGTTGCGGATCGTGGATGACGACGTAGTCGTAGGTGCCTTCGAGGAGCAACGCGTTGTCGAGCACTTTCTCGAGGTAGACGCGCTGCATCTCGGCGGTCCATTCGATTGCCGCCCCCTGGAGCGCGTTGTGCACGTTCTTGGTGATGGCGAAGAACTCGTCGCTGCCGTGGATCACCTGCCACTCGGCGTCGATCCCCAGGTCGCGCAGCAACGGCACGTGGGTGGCGAGGAGCTCGGCGACGCCACCGCCGTACGCCGTCGCGTTCACGTGCAGGATGCGGGCGCCGTCGAGCGGTGCGGCCGCCGCCCGAATGCGTTCGATGGTGTCCTCGCCCGCCACCGCGGCGTAGTCGGCGAGGCTCTTTTCCAGGAGGGGGACGCGTTCAAGCACAGGTGATTCCTCGGGGGGAGTGGGAAAGGACCAATCTATCGGTGATGATCGGCACGGCGATCGCTTGTCCTGACAAGTTTCGCGGCACCCTGAGCGCGGCCGCGGCAGCAGCCGCGATGGCGCGCGGCCTGCGGACCGCCGGCTACGACACCGTCATCGAGCTACCGCTGGCTGACGGCGGTGAGGGCACGCTGGAGGTGATTGCATCCCTCCGGGGCGGTTCGTCCCGCGTGACACAGGTGACCGGGCCGCTCGGTGACCGGGTCGACGCCGAGTGGGCGGTGCTGCCCGACGGCACCGCGGTCATCGAGATGGCTCGCGCCAGCGGCCGTGCACTCGTCGACCGGGATCGACGTGATGCGCTAGAGGCGAGCACCCGGGGGACGGGTGAGCTGATCGCGGCCGCGATACGCGGCGGTGCCGAGCGGGTCGTCGTCGGGGTCGGGGGGAGTGCCACCACCGATGGGGGACTCGCTGCCGTGCAGGCGCTCGATTGGTCGCTCGGCGGCGCCGAGGTCATCGTCGCGTGCGACGTGCGCACCCCGTTCCTCGACGCGGCCACGATCTTCGGGCCGCAGAAGGGCGCGTCGGCTGCGCAAGTCGGATTGCTCACCCGCCGGCTCGAACAACTGGCATCGGTGTATCAGGACCGGACCGGTATCGACGTGACCACCATCGAGGGTGGCGGTGCGGCGGGCGGGCTCGCCGGCGGCCAGGCTGCGATCGGCGCGCACATCGAGCCCGGCTTCGACGTCGTCGCCGACATCGTCGGACTGGAGTCGTTCTTGGAGACCGCGAACCTCGTCGTGACCGGCGAAGGCAAGCTGGATACCACGAGCTTCGACGGCAAGGTGGTCGGGAGTGTGCTGCAACTGGCGACCGGCTTCGGTGTTCCCCGCCTCGGCGTGATCGCAGGGCAGGTCACCGACGACGCCCGTGCCGCAGTTGCCGGCATCGGTGAGGCGACGGTCCTCGCGTTGACCGACCGAGTGTGGCAAGGGGGCGAGGCCTACTCACGCGCCGCCGTGCTCGTCGAGGAAGCCGCCCTCGGAATCGCGCGGGGCTGACTCAGGTCGGGTGGTCCGGCTAGCGGCGGAACCGGGCCTGGTATTCGGGGATCGTGGCGATGGGCGGACGTTCGCGTACCTCGACGTCGACGGTCTCGGGTTCGAACGCTTCGGTGAAGCGGGTGAGCGCCGCCCGCTCGATGTGGGACAGCCCGGCCCGGCGCAGTGCGGTCGCCAGGATCGCGGTGGCTTGGGGACCGAGGTCGTCGAGCGGGCGGTTCCGATGCTCGCGCACACCGAGATCGACCTGAGCGGTGGCGCCGAGCCCGACGCGTTCGACGATGTCGACCAGGAGCCCGATCTCGACCCCCCAGCCTTCGACGAACGGCACCTGTTCGAGGAGCGACCGCCGGCCGGCGTATTCACCGCCGAGCGGTTGGATGAACCCGGCCAGGTGCGGGAACAACACGGAGAGAATCGGGCGGGCGACAAGCTCGGTCACGCGACCGCCGCCGGTCGGTTCACCGTGGAGCGGGCGGCGGTAATACCCCTTCACGAAATCGATGGCCGGGTTGGTGAGCAGTGGGCCGATCAAACCGGTGACGAAGTGGTGGCCGAAGTTGCGGATGTCGGCGTCGACCCAGCACACGACGTCACCGCTCGTGACCTGGAGCGACTTCCACATCGCGTTGCCCTTGCCGCTTCCGGGTCCGGCCTCCAGGAGGATGTCCTCGGCCGGGATCACCCGGGCGCCCTCCCAGGTGGCGACTTCGGCGGTCGAGTCGATCGATCCGTCGTCGAGCACGACGACCTCGTCGACAAGTGGAACGGACTCCATCAGGGTCCGGCGAACGGTCGCCACGATCTGGCCGACGGTGGCCTCCTCGTCGCGGGCGGGGAGACAGACCGAGATCGTCAGGCCTTGCTCCTGCTTTTCCCGCAGGAGCCGGGTCACGTCGAAGTCTTCGGCGCACACAGGGACCGGCAGGAGCACGGGGGGCGTCGCCACGGCAGAGAATCGTAGAGGGCAGGCGGGGGTTCCCACGGTTCGCGTTGGAAGCGGACCTCCTGGCGGGTCTAATATGGTGGGTTCACGCGCTTATCAAGAGCGGCTGAGGGACGGGCCCGATGACGCCGCGGCAACCAGCGAACCGCTGTCGATGTTGACAGAGGGGAGCCAGGTGCCAATGCCCGAACGATGAGAGAGCCCAAGGCGTGGGTTGTACCGGTTTCCGGTTCCCACTCGTAAGGCGCTCGAACCGAGGACCCCAATGGTCCGAGCCAGAGCGCGGCGAGCAAATGAGCGGGCCACCGCTCCGGAACCCAGGAGAACGAACCAATGAGTCACGTGCAGTCCCTGCGCTGTCGAGAGTGCGGACGCGAATACGAGGTCGCGCCGATCTTCACCTGCGAGTGGTGCTTCGGCCCGCTCGAAGTCAGTTACGACTACGACGCCATCGCCGCGTCGGTGTCACGGGAGAAGATCGCAGCCGGTCCGCTCAGCATTTGGCGGTACGCCGATTTCCTGCCGGTCGAACGCGATCCCGCGGTCGACCTCGGTGCCGGCTTCACGCCGCTCGTGCGCGCCGACCGGCTCGCGTCCGAACTCGGGCTCGGTGAGGTGTGGATCAAGAACGACACCACGAACCCGACCAACTCGTTCAAGGATCGCGTGACCGCGGTTGCGTTGAGCAAAGCCCTCGAGTTCGGATTCAAGGTTGCAGCGTGTGCCTCGACCGGCAACCTCGCCAACGCAGTGGCCGCGCACGCGGCGCACGCGGGTCTGCGTTCGTTCGTGTTCGTCCCCGCCAACTTGGAGCAGGGCAAGATCGTCACGACCGCGGTCTACGGCGGCAACGTCATCGCCATCGACGGCAACTACGACGACGTCAACCGGCTGTGTGCCGAGCTCGCAGGTACCTACCCGTGGGCGTTCGTCAATGTGAACCTGCGGACGTTCTACGCCGAAGGTTCCAAGACACTGGCGTTCGAGACCGCCGAACAACTGGGGTGGCAGACGCCCGATCACGTCGTCGTGCCGGTGGCGAGTGGATCGCTGCTCACCAAGATCCGAAAGGGATTCGACGAGCTGTACAAGGTCGGCCTGCTCGACGAGGAGCCGTCGGTCCGCGTGAGCGGCGCACAGGCACTCGGGTGTTCGCCCGTCGCGACCGCCTGGCTCGGCGAGTCCGACACGATCAAGCCGGTCAAGCCCGACACGATCGCGAAGTCCTTGGCGATCGGGAACCCTGCCGACGGGTACTTCGCCCTCGACGCGGTCCGCACGACCGGTGGCGGTTTCGCCGCAGTCACCGACGACGAGGTCGTGGACGCGATCAAGTTGCTGGCCCGGACCGAAGGCATCTTTGCGGAGACCGCGGGCGGCGTGACCATCGCCACGCTGAAGCGGTTGGCCGCCGACGGCGTGATCCGGCCCGACGAGCGCGTCGTGGCCTACATCACCGGTCACGGACTCAAGACGCTCGATGCCGTGGTTCCCACCGTCGGGCCGACGGCCACGATCGCGGCCAACCTCGATGCGTTCCATGAAGTGTTCGCTCCCGAAGATTTGTTGGCCTAGGCGCTCGACCCCCTCTGCTCACCCGCGCGATTCGCTCGCGATTCGCTCACCCCGGCCCCTCGGGCCAGGAAGGCTCGTCATGACTGTCACTGTTCGAATCCCCACTCAGCTGCGTGAACTCTCCGGCGGTGCCGCCGAGGTGGCGCTCGAATCGGGAACTCTCGCCGAAGTGCTGGCCGCCCTCGATGCCACGCACCCTGGCTTCCGGGGCCGCCTGTTCGACGACGGCGGGGACCTGCGCCGGTTCGTCAACGTGTTCGTGGCCGAAGAGGACATCCGATTCCTCGACGGCATCGACACCGCGGTGGCCGACGGTGACGTCGTCAGCATCGTGCCCGCCGTTGCCGGGGGTTAGACCGGCGCCGACGGCGGGTTGGTGATGGGCCGTTTGGTGCTATCGGGCGCCCTCGGGTTGACGACGTACACACCTATTCGGTAAGGTAAGGTCTACCTTAGTTACCGAGCAGGTGTGACGTGTTCTCGAACTTCCTCATCGGACTCCGTGAAGGCCTCGAAGCCGCACTCGTCGTGGGCATTCTCGTCGCGTATCTGGTCAAGACCGAACGCAGGGACCGGCTCGCGCCGATCTGGATCGGCGTGGGCGGTGCGATTGCGATCAGTCTGGGCTTCGGTGCGATGCTCACCTACACGTCGAACTCGTTGAGTTTCGAAGCCCAGGAGGCCTTCGGAGGGTTCATGTCGATCCTCGCGGTGGGCTTCGTCACCTGGATGGTCTTCTGGATGCGCCGGGCCGCCCAGTCGATGCGAAGTGAACTCCACGGTCGCCTGGACTCCGCGTTGGCGATGGGCACCGGCGCGCTGGTGGCGACGGCATTCATCGCGGTAGCGCGCGAGGGTCTCGAGACCGCGCTGTTCCTCTGGGCGAACGCCCAGGCGACCGGATCGTCGTTGCAACCCCTGAGCGGCGCGGTGCTCGGGTTGGCCAGCGCGGTCGTACTCGGGTACTTGATCTACCGGCGGGCAGTGGCGATCGATCTCGCCCGCTTCTTCACCTGGACCGGGATGGGGCTCATCATCGTCGCCGCCGGCGTGTTGGCATACGGCTTCCACGACTTGCAGGAGGCGGGGATCATCACGTTCGGAACCGCGACCGCCTGGGACTTCACCGGGTGGTACTCGACGTCGAGTTGGTACGGGGCGATTCTCAAGGGCGTGTTCAACTTCTCGCCGAATCCCACCGTGCTCGAAGTCGTCGTGTGGTGGGCGTACGTCATTCCCACGATGACGTTGTTCTGCCGCGGGTTGGTCGGTACCCGGCAATCCCGAACCGCGGCGGTCGTCGCCGAACCGGACGCGCCGACGACCCACGCCGGCATTTCCGCCTGAACCGCTCTCGCCTTTCCATCAGCTTCGTCTCTCCCGAAGGAGTCATGTCATGTCAATGCTTCGCGTCGTCACACTGGGTGCCGCGGTGGTCATCGGAACCGCGGCGTGTTCGTCGAGTGCGGATTCGAAGGACGCGATCGCGGTCAAGTCGACGGACTCGGAATGCGTGGTCGCGAAGACCGACCTCGCGGCCGGGCCGGTTACCTTCCGGGTGACCAACGGCGGGAGCGACGTCACCGAGGTGTACGTCTACACGCAGTCAGACGAGATCGAGGGCGAGGTGGAGAACATCGGGCCGGGAACGTCTCGCAACTTGAATGTGAACCTGGCCGCAGGGTCGTACGAGGTTGCCTGCAAGCCCGGTCAGAAGGGTGACGGGATCCGCACGCCGATCACCGTGTCGGGTGCAGGTGGGAAGAAGGCGCTGACGCCGACGGCCTCGGTAGCGGTCAACGCGACCGACTACGAGTTCGCCGGACTCAGTGACGCCACGTTCGCGGCGGGCGACGTGGTGGAGTTCACGATGCAGAACGACGCACCGGCCGAGGAACACGAACTCGAGATCTTCGGTCCGAACGGCAAGGCACTCGGTGAGGTCGGGCCGACGAAGCCGGGCGCGACCGGACGGGTCGTACTCGAGGTCGACGTCCCCGGGACCTACCGCGTGGTGTGTGGCATCGACGACCACGAAGCCAAAGGCATGGTCGACACCTTCACGGTCAGCTGAGTCTCAGGCGGCGCGTACCCAGATCAGCGCGGCGAGTTCAGGGGTCACCTCGTGCAGACCGGTGCCCGTACGCACCTCGCGGCCGGTCGGAAGGGATCCGACGACCTCGACCGGCTCGTTGGGAATCAGCGCCGCGCCCACCAGGAATGCCAACGCATCGTCGTCCAGTTCCAGCTTCTCGCTGATGCGCGCAACCACGAACGATCCGGACGCAGCCTCGGTGAGCGCGATGTGAGCCGAGGTATCGGCGCGGTTGGCCGAGCCGGGGATCGGGTTGCCGTGCGGGCAGGTGCCCGGATCGCCGAGGAGGGCGATCAGCTTCTCCTCCACGTCGGCGGAGATCGCGTGCTCCCAGAGGTCGGCCTCGCGATGCACCTTCTCCCACTCGAGCCCGATGATGTCAACGAGCAGCCGTTCTGCCAGTCGGTGGCGACGCACGACCGTCGTCGCGAGGGCCCGGCCCTTGTCGGTGAGGCGCAGCGAGCGGTCACCCATGAGCTCGGTGTAGCCGCCGTCGACCAGCCGGTTGACGTGTTCGGAGACGGCCGGCGCCGAGACGCCGAGCCGCTCGACCAGTCGGGCCCGGATCGGGACGATGCCCTCCTCCTCGAGTTCGAGGATGGTTTCGAGGTATTCCTCGGTTGCGTCGTGCATCTCCGCCATTGCCCGGCACACTAGGCCCACCCACCCGATTTCCAGCGTTTGGCGGATGGTGGTCCTGCGCGCGCCACCAAACGCCAAACGTCGAGATCTTGGGGGGACCAACTTGCACTCGGGGTCCGAGAGTGCCAACATGGGTTAGCACTCGTTTGAGGCGAGTGCTAACGGATCTGAAGCATCGGTCCGGACCCCAGTCCTCGATCCCCCAGGGGGTACCCCACAATGTCGAAGCAGATCGCGTACGGAGAAAACGCCCGTCGGTCACTGGAAGCGGGCATGAACAAGCTCGCCGACGCCGTCCGAGTCACCCTGGGGCCAAAGGGCCGCAACGTCGTCCTGGAGAAGAAGTGGGGCGCGCCCACGATCACCAACGACGGTGTATCGATCGCCAAGGAGATCGACCTCGAGGACCCGTACGAGAAGATCGGCGCTGAGCTGGTCAAGGAAGTCGCGAAGAAGACCGACGACGTCGCCGGTGACGGCACGACGACCGCGACGGTTCTGGCCTGGGCGATGGTCCGCGAGGGTCTGCGCAACGTCGCAGCCGGCGCGAACCCGATGGTCCTGAAGAAGGGCATCGAGGCTGCGGTCGAGACTGCGGTCGAGTCGATCCGCTCGGTATCGAAGAGCGTCAAGACCGACCCGGCACAGATTGCCAACGTTGCGGCCATCTCTGCAGCGGACAACGAGATCGGCAAGATGATTGCCGAGTCCCTGGAGAAGGTCGGCACCGACGGCGTCATCACCGTCGAGGAGAGCCAGACCTTCGGCATGGAGCTCGATCTCGTCGAGGGTATGCGCTTCGACAAGGGCTACATCTCGCCGTACTTCGTGACCGACCCGGAGCGTATGGAGGCCGTCCTCGACGATGCCTACATCCTGCTCGTGAGCTCGAAGATCTCCGCAGTGAAGGACATGCTGCCGGTCCTCGAGAAGGTCATGCAGTCGGGCCGTCCGCTGGCGATCATCGCGGAAGACGTCGAGGGCGAGGCCCTCGCCACGCTGGTGGTCAACAAGATCCGCGGCACGTTCAAGTCGGTTGCCGTCAAGGCCCCGGGCTTCGGCGAGCGCCGCAAGGAAATGCTCCAGGACATGGCGGTCCTCTGCGGCGGTCAGGTTGTCTCGGAAGAGGTCGGCCTCAAGCTCGAAGGCATTGGCCTCGAGCTGCTGGGTAAGGCTCGCAAGGTCGTCGTGACCAAGGACGAGACCACCATCGTCGAGGGTTCGGGCTCGCGCTCGGACGTCGCCGGTCGGATCAACCAGATCCGCGCCGCGATCGACAACACCGACTCGGACTACGACCGCGAGAAGCTCCAGGAGCGCCTCGCGAAGTTGTCCGGTGGCGTGGCGATCATCAAGGTCGGAGCTGCGACCGAGGTGGAGCTCAAAGAGAAGAAGCACCGCATCGAAGACGCAGTGCAGACCACCAAGGCCGCCGTCGAAGAGGGCGTCGTTCCCGGTGGTGGCGTGGCGCTGCTCCGGGCCCAGGCCAAGGTGCTCACGCTGGCCAAGACGCTCGAGGGTGACGAGGCCACTGGCGCCAAGCTGGTTGCCCGTGCGCTCGAGGAGCCGCTGAAGCAGATCGCGGTCAACGCGGGTCTCGAAGGTGGCGTCATCGTCGAGAAGGTGCGGAGCCTCAAGGGCTCCAACGGTCTCAACGCTCGCACTGGCGAGTACGAAGACCTCGTGAAGGCCGGCGTCATCGACGCCGCGAAGGTGACGCGCTCGGCGCTGCAGAACGCAGCTTCGATTGCGGCGCTGTTCCTCACCACCGAGGCGGTCGTGGCCGACAAGCCCGAGCCCGCAGCCGCGCCGGCGATGCCGGGTGGCGACATGGGTGGCATGGGCGGCATGGACTTCTAGTCCATCCGAACCAAAAGCACTCCAAGAACGGGCGTCCTTCGGGGCGCCCGTTCTTTTATGCCCGTGGCGCCGGTAATCTTCGCGGTTCTTTCGACCGGCAAATGACGATCGAGAGTTGGCAGGTCTTCCGATCCGAGGAGTTTCGTATGCGTCGCGCCTTCGCCGTCAGTGTGATCGCAGTTCTGGCCGTGGCCGCGTGTGGCAGCGGGACCAAGCAGGCGACGTCGAAGGTTTCGACCCTCGACCTCGTGGCCGCATCGCCGGCGACCGCGGAAGCTGCCGGCTCGGCCCACTTCTCAGGCACGATGTCGATGTCGAGTGATGGTGAGTCGGTCGTCATCCCGATGGGCGGAGACATCGACTTCCAGGCTCCCGCGTTGTCGATGACCATCGACATGTCCAACCTCCCGGGCGGTGCCGACGGGATGGGAAAGATGGAGGCCCGGCTCGTCGACGGTGTGATGTACATGAAGGTGGGCGCATTGTTCGGCGGTGGCGCCGGAGGTGCCAGCTGGGTGGCGCTGTCGGTCGATGATCTCGGGGGCGCCTCCGGTCTTGGCACGACCCAGAACCCCGCCGACATGATGAAGGGCCTGCGGGAGGCCGGCGCGGTGAAGACCCTCGGTACGGAAAGGATCGACGGCGCCGCGACCACGCACTACCGAGCCGAGGTCGCCACGGGCGATGTACTCCGGAACCTGTCCGGGGACCTCAAGAAGTCCGCGAAGAGGTCCCTCGACTCGATGCCGGCGACGATCCCGCTCGATGTGTGGATCGACCAGGACGGGCTGCCGCGCCGATTCGTGATGGCGTTCGACATGGGCAAGATCGCGTCGACGTCGGTCAAGCTCGATTTCTCGAACTACGGCGACCCCGTCTCCATTCAGGCGCCGTCCGCCGATGACACCATGAGTATGGACGACCTGGGGTTGCTCAACGCCGACTGAGCCAAGTCTCGCCGGTAGCCTGCCGGCATGGCCATGGAACCGGTGATCCCATCGATTGGTTGGGGTGTGCTGCACCTCTACTACCGAGTGGATCGGGCGCGTCTCGACGAGCCGGGCGGGATCAAGCGGATTGTCGATGCGATCGGCGCCCTCGAAGCCGATGACCACCAGGCCATCACGTTCTCGGTGTTGGGGCACAAGGCCGACCTCGGCGTCATGGCCGTCGGCCCCGACCTCGCTCGGTTGCAGCGGTTCCAACAGGAGTTGCTCGACGCGCCGCTGATTCCTGCATATTCGTACGTCTCGCTCACCGAGCAGTCCGAGTACGCCCAGACCGAAGCCGACGAACGCGCCCGGTTGGTGGCCGACGAAGGTCTCACTGATGAGGTCGAGATTGCCGATCGGCTCACGGTGTGGCGGGATCGCATCGAGCACTACCGCGAGCAGCGGGTGCACCCGCGGCTTCCGGTCAAGGCCGCGATGTGCTTCTACCCGATGTCGAAGCGGCGCGACGGAGCGGACAACTGGTACGCCCTCGATTTCGACGCGCGCAAGCAGTTGATGGCGGGCCATGCTCGGGTCGGGCGCACCTATGCCGGGCGGGTCGTGCAACTGATCACCGGATCCACCGGCATCGACGATTGGGAGTGGGGCGTGACTCTGTTCGCCGACGACCCGGTCGCGCTCAAGGAGATCGTCTACGAGATGCGGTTCGACGAGGTGTCGGCTCGGTACGGCGAGTTCGGCGAGTTTCTGACCGGGTTGATCGGCGACCCCGAATCGGTGGGTCGATCGGTGGGTATCCAATGAGTCGAGCAGGAGGCATCGCATGAAGGTCCGGTTGCACGTGTCGTTTCCCGAGGATCTGGTCGATCGGCCGATGCTCTACGAAATGATGCAAGCCCACGACGTGATCCCGAACCTGCGCCGCGCCGCAGTCGAGGCGCACTCGGGGTGGGTCATCCTCGAACTGTCCGGCGAGGACGACGCCGTCGCCGGTGCCATCGGCTACCTCGAAGGCGTCGGCTGCACCGTCAATCGCATGGAAGGCGACGTCCTCGAAGGCTGATCGCGTGATCGCCGAAGGGTCGTATCAGGTCTTCGAGGTCGGCGTGGATTGGCCGGTCGTCGTTCTGGTTCTCGCGGCGTTGCTCGCGGTGGTCACCGTCGTGAGGTGGTGGCTTCGTCGATAGGGCGCGGTAGTGACACCCGCGCGATCCACGCCGGTCGGGGTTCATGACCCGGTCAACGCGGCCGATACTTACGACATGAGTAATCGCGGCGCCGACCTCGACCCACGCGGCGCTGACGAGCCTTGGACATTCGGGGACGGGAGAGACGGACTTCTCATCATCGCAATGATGGTCGGCGGACTGTTGGTCCTGTTCGCCATCGTGGGTGTTATCGGAATGGTGGTGTTACTCATCTTCGGGTTCGAGATACCCATCGACTAGTGGGCTCCCGGTCAAGCACCCAAGGTCGCGCTAATCACACCCGGGCGCAGGAAGGCCTTCGACCGTTAGTCACCTGGATCACATCACGGCGGGATCTTTCCTCTGGGAGCGGTGGGCGCACCTGGTCGAGATCGGCACGGTCGCACGCTCCGAAGGCTACGAAGTTGACGCGTCCCTGGTTGAGGCTGATGTGGTTCGGGCCGTCAGGGTCGTCGTCACCGTCATGGCCTCCATCCTCCCAGAAGCACACGTCACAGAGTTCGTAGTCGCCGCGCACCGGGAGCGTGAGGTATCCGCAGCACGGGCACGCGTATCGCCGCTCTGCAATGTCGCTTTGACCGTCGTCGTTGACAGCGTCGGCCCAGCCTGGATCGAAGGAGGATCGCCCACGGGCGATCACGCGTCCGTTCCATTCGACGGTCCGCACCACCACTGCATCGGTGCTCTCACCGCCAACGCAGAAGTGCGGTCGATAGCCAAGGTGCGCGTTCCCGAGGGACCAGAGTCGATGAGGTAGACGGTCAACGAGCCAGCCGATCACAGAGCTCACCGTACCGGTGCGCGTCTGGTGGACGTCCTGGATATCGAGAACGGTCTGCTGTCGTGGTGTCACGGCCGTTACTGACGAGCTTCAGCGAGCCACCCAAGCGTGTGTTGATGTCCCTAGTGCGAGCAGGCGGGACGTGAGCCCTACATCTTCATTTGACAGCCGGACGACGTGGTACGGCCGCCGACTTTCGAAAGGTAGTGAGAAACCGCGCAAAGGTCTTCGTTCGAGATTCGCGACTCGAAGGTCAAGCGGACGTACACACGGAATCCGGCGTCGATTGCTTCCAAGGACGACGGGCTCCCGCATGAGTGCTGGTCCAGCCGGTTGCGCCAAGCCCTCGAAACCGTCTGCCACTTCTCGGGGCGGAACTCCGCGTTCACGTCGGTGCCGGAGCGCGCGCCACGTTCGCACATCACATCAAGCCCGCGATCTTGAGCGACCTCCGTACATCCCGCCGCGAACGAGACCGTGAGGGTCACGGCCGCGAACAGTCTCGCCGTCATGCCTACGAGTCTTGTCGAGATCGTCGAGCTAGCCCACCCGCCGCACCCAGGGCCACGGTCGAGGAATGTCACTCGTTCGGAGAGGATGACCGCCGAATCACGACCGCGCATCTGGTGGTTCCGGTGCGCGGCCGTGATCGACGGATCGACATCCGTCCGGGGACCGGCGCGGCCGGGTTAACTCATCACGGGCAGACGGCTCAGATGACGTGACGCCTGAGTGGCTGGCAATCGGCCGACCTTTGTACGTTCGTCCACGGCGGGGTCAATCGGTCGTTGCAACGAGTGGGGCGAGTCGTTCGGCTGGGGTTTGCCAGTCCAGAGTCTCGCGTGGTCGGCCGTTGAGTTGCACGGCAACTGCGTCGAGGTGC
>JANLRZ010000024.1:0-29595 GCA_031362155.1 Acidimicrobiia bacterium
GTGGAGGTGGGGGGAGTCGAACCCCCGTCTTTCAAGTTGTTGGTGGGACTTCTCCGAGCGCAGCCAGTGGGCAAGTCTCGGGTCGACACCGCCCACCGGCAGAATGTGTCGACCCCAGCCCCGCTGTGATGTCCCGTCAGGCCACAGGACGAATCCCGACGGTAAGCCGCTCTTGATGGCGTTCCGGTTCTGGCCGAGCAGCTGGGCCAGGAGGAACGTCGTTACCTATTTCTAGGCAGCGAGTGCGAGGTTGTCCTCGGCAAGTGTTCGTTGTGCCAGCTCTTTAGCGACGATCTGACGACGTCGGCTCGCTTCTCCCACCTCGATCCTCAAAATCGAAGCCACGCACCCCCTTGTCAATTGCTGTCCCGATGCGCAGGGCCAGCGATCCCAGTGTAGTGGCCACCCTGAACCGGTCCTGAAGCAGGTGGTCGGTCCGGGGGAGTGGGAACGCGAGACTGGCGTGCGGCGTTGCACTCGACAGAGGGTCGCGACATGCGGCGCTGCGTGTCTGCGTGAAGGATGGAAGCCCGTGCGACCAACCATTCGATTCGGCAAGATCTTCGGCATCGACGTGGGTGCCAACTGGTCCGTGCTGGTGATCGCGGCACTGTTGAGCTTGGGGCTCACCGGCGGCGACGGCGACGCCAACCTCTGGCTCGTGGTCATCCCCACCGTCGCCGTATTCCTCGCCTCGCTACTCGCTCACGAACTCGCCCATGCGGTGGTCGCCCGACGCAACGACATGGAGGTGCGCGGGATCACCCTGTGGCTCCTCGGCGGGGTCGCTCAGCTCGGCGGGCTGATGCCGTCGGCAGGCGCGCAGTTCCGGATTGCGGCGGCCGGCCCCGCGATGAGCTACGCCCTCGCCGGGGGCTTCGCCCTGATCTCACTCGGCGCGACGGCGCTCGGCGCGTCGGCGCTCGTGGTCTCGGCCATCCAATGGCTCGCCTTCGTCAACGTCGTGCTCGGCACGTTCAACCTGATCCCGGCCGCGCCGCTCGACGGCGGGCGCATCCTCGCCAGCGCGATGTGGGCCATCCACGGTGATCGGACCCGGGCCGACATTGCTGCGACCCGGGTCGGCCAAGGGTTCGGAATCCTGGCCATTGCTGCAGGTGTGCTCGGTCCGGTCGTCGGGGTCCCGTACGTCTCGCTCTGGACCGCCCTGATGGGCATGTTCGTCTATCGGACCGCGACCGCCGAGCAGCGGATGGCCCGACTCGTTGGCAACTTCGCGGACCGTCAGGTCCGTGACGTCATGATCGCCTACCCCGAGACGGTTCGAGGTTGGAACACGATTCACGCCCTGCAGACCGAGTTCGCCCAGACGCCACCCCGCCATCACGTCCTCCCGGTCGCGGCCTGGGAAGGTGGCATCTGCGGGGTCGTGACCCTCGAACAACTCGGACGGACCGATCCCGAAACCCGTCACGCGGTCCGGGTCCAGGACATCGCCGTCCCGCTCGAGCGGGTTGCGGCCGCGAGTCCGGACACGCCCGTGCTCGCCATCGTGGGTCGGATGGATGCCGGACCGCTGCCCGTGGTGCTGGTCTTCGACGACTCCGTACTGGTCGGAATGGTCACGCCGAACGAACTGCGTAGCTCGGCCGGGACGGGTACGAAGTCGGATCGGTCCACCCCGGTGCTCCAGTAGGCCGGTGCTCCGGGGCGTCTACTCGCCGCGACCTCGCAAGGCGCGCTCCATGTCTCGCTTGGCGTCGCGCTCGGCGAGCGAGTGGCGCTTGTCGTAGTTCTTCTTGCCCTTCGCGAGTCCGAGTTCGAGCTTCGCCCGCCCGTCCTTGAAGTAGACCTTGAGCGGGATCAGGGTGAGACCCTTCTCCTGAGTCTTGCGGGTGATTTCGTCGATCTCGCGGGCGTGGAGGAGCAGTTTTCTCCGGCGCACCGGATCGATGTCGCCCCGGCTGAACGCGTACGGGAGGATGTGCATCCCGTTGAGCCAGACCTCGCCGTCGTCGACCCGGGCAAAGGCTTCCTGCAGGTTGGCGTGATGCTCTCGCAGCGACTTCACCTCGGCGCCTTCGAGCACGATCCCGCACTCCCAGACGTCGAGGATCGAGTAGTCGTGACGAGCCTTCCGATTGGTGAGCACGGTTCCGTCGCCACGCCGAGACATCCCGCCCACGCTACCGGCCCCGGCCCCACCCACCCCCGAGCGTTTGGCGCCTGGTGGCGCGGAGCCGACCATCAGCTGCCAAACGGTGCGAGTGGGGGTGGGGCGAAGAGTGGCGGCGGTTAGATTGCGCCCATCCTGACAGGAGGATCTGCATGGCCGCATCCGGCTCCATTCTCGGCAACGCCGTGTTGCGACGCGAAGACCCGACGATCCTTTCCGGCGCGGCTCGCTACTACGACGATCTGGTGGTCGACGGCCTGACCCATATCGTGTTCGTCCGTTCGCCGATCGCGCACGCCACGATCGAGTCGATCGACCTCACCGATGCCGAGTCCATGCCCGGAGTGCTCGCGGTCTATGTCGCATCGAACTTCCCGATGGATCCCATCCAGGGGTTCATGATGTTGCCGCCCGCGTTCAACCGACCGCCGCTCGCCACCGACCGAGTGCGATTCGTCGGAGACATCGTCGCGGCCGTCGTCGCCGAGACTCGCGCCCAGGCGGTCGACGCCGCCGAGCAGGTCATCGTGGACTACGAACCGCTCCCCGTGGTCATCGACGCGGAGCTGGCCCTCGCTCCCGACGCGCCGCTCCTCTTCGAGGATCACGGCTCCAACCTGGCCATCGAGTTCGAGTTCGGCGAAGACCCGACGATCATGGACGACGCCGACGTCGTCGTCAGCGGGCGGTTCGTGAACCAACGGCTCGCCGCGGTTCCGATGGAGCCGAACGGGATCGTCGTGGAGGCCGACGGCGACGGTCTGCTCGTTCGCGTCCCCACGCAGGCGCCGCACGGTGTCGCCGCCGGGATCGCGACCGCGGCTGGTCTCCCGGTCGAAAAGGTGCGCGTGATCGCACCCGCCGTGGGTGGCGGGTTCGGCGCCAAGATGGATATGTACGTCGAGTACGCCATCGCGGTGAAGGCGACCCAGGCGCTCGGCCGACCGGTGAAATGGACCGAGACCCGTTCCGAGAACATGGTCTCGATGACCCACGGCCGGGCCCAGATCCAACACGTCGAGATGGGTCTCACGCGCGACGGCACGATCACCGCACTCCGGGCCAAGGTGTTCCAGGACAGTGGGGCCTATCCCTCGATCGGCGCGTTTCTCGTGTTCTTCACGCGCTCGCTCGCCCAGGGTGTCTACGCGATTCCGAAGGTCGAGCTGAACGCTCGCAGTGCTGCGACCAACACCACGACGACCGCGGCCTACCGAGGTGCCGGTCGACCCGAGGCGACCGCGATGCTCGAGCGCATCATCGACATGGCCGCCGACGAACTCGAGATCGACCCGGTGGAGCTCCGGCGCAGGAACTTGTTGCCGCCCGACGCGTTCCCTCTCACCACGGTGACCGGTGCGAACTACGACGTCGGGGAGTACGCCAAGGCACTCGACGAAGTGTGTCGAGTCGCGGGGTACGACGCACTGCGCGCGGAACAGGCCGAACGGCGCGCCCGAGGCGACGTGAAGCAACTCGGCATTGGCATCTCGACCTACGTCGAGGTGACCGCCGGCGGGTTGTTCGAGGAGTACGGGGCCATCGAGATCAACCACGACGGCACCGTGACCGCCACGGTCGGGACTTCGGCCCATGGGCAAGGCCACGAGACGTCGTTCTCGATGATCGTGCAGGAACTGCTCGGCATCCCGATGGACCAGGTCACCATCGTCCAGTCCGACACTCGACTGGTGCCGCGTGGGTCGGGAACGATGGGGTCCCGCTCGCTGCAGATCGGTGGGAGTGCGCTCTACAAAGCCAGCGAAGAGGTGCTCGCCAAGGCGAAGGTCCTGGCCGCCCATCTGCTCGAAGCGAATGTCGACGACATCGTCCTCGCCGAGGGCGGCGGCCTCGGCGTTGCCGGCGTTCCGGCCTCGGCGTTGCCGTGGGCCCAACTCGCCGCCGCGGCCAATGACCCGGCGCAGCTGCCTGAGGGAATGGAGGCGGGCCTCATGCACGCCCTCGACTTCAACCAGGGTGAGGCGACCTACCCGTTCGGTGCGCACATTGCGGTGGTCGAGGTCGACACCGAGACCGGGCAGGTCGAACACGTGCGTCATGTCGCGGTCGACGACTGTGGTCGCATCCTCAATCCGATGTTGGTGGCCGGTCAGCAACATGGAGGCATCGCCCAGGGCTCGGCCCAGGCGTTGTGGGAAGGCATCGCGTACGACGCCGACGGCAACCCACTGACCGCGAACCTCATGGACTACGCGATCCCGAGCGCGGCGGAGCTGCCGAGCTTCGAGTCGTCCAACACCGAGACGCCGACACCGCTCAACCCGCTCGGCGCGAAGGGCATCGGCGAGTCGGGCACGATCGGCTCCACGCCTGCAGTACACAACGCGGTGATCGACGCGGTCTCCCATCTCGGGATTCGACACATCGACATGCCGGTGAGTGCGATGAAGGTCTGGGCGGCCATCGAAGCCGCTCGCGCGTGAGGCCGCCCGCATGAGCAACTTCGCGCTGCCGGTCCTGCGGTTGTCGCACTCGCAGTACGACCGGATCGTGGCCCATTGCTACGACGGGCTACCCGACGAGGCCTGCGGACTGCTCGCCGGACCCGTCGTGGGCGACCCGGCCCACCGCGCGGCCACGGGAGTGGTCAGCGAGGTCTATCCAGCAGGGAATGCGGATGCGTCCGCGCGTACCTACACGGTCGATGGTCGCGACTATCTCCGAGCCACCCGTGACGCCGAGGCTGCCGACCACGAGATCATCGGCGTCTGGCACTCGCATACCCACACCGATCCGTACCCGTCACCGACCGATGTCCGCAGTGCGGTGGACCCAATGTGGATCTACGTGATCGTGTCGCTGCGCGATGAGATGCCCATGCTGCGCGCCTACCGCATCCGCGACGACGTGATCGCAGAGTGTCAGGTCGAACTGATCTGATTCACCGAGCGACCCCGACGCACCGGCCTGCGCCGTGTGACGTGGGTCATGACGGGGCGCGAAAGTCTCCGGGGGAGGAATCTTGACCCCCCAGGTCGGAGTTATAGGCTCACATGATGGCTGAGGTTCGACTTCCCACTTTGTTGCGCGTCCATGCGGAAGGGGCGGCGTCGGTGACCGCGCAAGGCGCAACCGTCGGCGAGCTGTTCGCATCGCTGACGGCGGCGCACCCCGGGTTGGAAGGTCAGTTGATCGACGAGACCGGTGCATTGCACAAGTTCGTCAACGTCTACGTGAACGACGACGACATTCGGTACCTCGACAAGCTCGCGACGCCGGTCACCGATCGAGACGTGATCTCGATCCTGCCTGCCGTCGCCGGCGGCTGACGCAGCGTCCGCGTCGCGTCGTGCGTCACGAGAGCATCCTTGACCTGATCGGGAACACCCCGATGGTCGGAATCCACGCGTTGAGCCCCAACCCAAACGTGCGGATCTACGCCAAGCTCGAAGGTCAGAACCCGGGGGGTAGCTCGAAGGACCGCATCGCGCGGATGATGGTCGATCTGGCCGAGCGCGATGGTGTGCTGCGACCGGGCTGCACGATCCTCGAGCCATCGTCGGGGAATACCGGAATCGGCCTGGCCTTGGTCGCGAAGTTGCGCGGGTACGGCCTGCGCATTGTGATGCCCGACAACGTGAGCATCGAACGCCGGCAACTGCTCGAGATCTTCGGCGCCGAAGTCACGTTGAGTCCCGGGGCCGAGGGCAGTAACGGCGCGATTCGGCGCGCCCAGGAGATCGCGGCGGCCGAACCGGACTACGCGTTCCTGTACCAGTACGGCAATCCCGCGAATCCCTTGGCGCACTACCAGGGGACCGGTCCCGAGATCTGGGCGGATTGTCCGGAGGTCGACGCCTTTGTGGCGGGGCTGGGCACGAGCGGGACGCTGATGGGCGTCGGTCGGTACCTCAAAGAGAAAAAGCCGGACGTGCAGATCGTGGCGGTCGAACCGCCGGCGGGGGAGTTGGTGCAGGGGCTGCGCAGCCTCGACGACGGCTTCGTACCGCCCATCTTCGATCCTGCTGTCCTCGACCGGAAGACGATCGTGCGCAACCGCGAGTCGATCGAGTGGACCCGGCGGTTGCTCGACGAGTGCGGTGTGTTCGCGGGGATCTCGTCGGGCGCGGCGGTGGCCGGCGCGGCGAAGGTGGCTGGGCGAATGGAATCCGGAACCGTCGTCACGCTCTTGCCGGACGGCGGCTGGAAATACTTGTCATCGGGTGCGTGGACCGACGATCTCGACGTCGTCGAAGAACGCGCCAGCCGCATCAACTACTGGTGAGTGCCGCACGCGAGATTGCCCGGGCGGCGGCGACGCTTCGCGATGGCGGTCTGGTCGTCTTCCCGACCGAGACCGTCTACGGACTCGGCGCCGATGCGACGAACCCCGAGGCATTGGCCCGACTGTTCGCACTCAAGGGTCGCCCCACCGACCATCCGGTCATCGTCCACCTCGGCGCTGCCGCGGAACTCGATACGTGGGGTGTCGACCTTCCCGATGTTGTCCGGGTGCTCGCCGCCAAGTGGTGGCCGGGCCCGCTGACCCTGATCGTGCGCGCCGCGGAGCGGGTGTCGCGATTGGCAACCGGTGGTCTCGACACCGTGGGCCTGAGGGTTCCCGACCATCCGATGGCGCTCGATCTCCTGACGGAGTTCGGCGGTGGTATCGCCGCACCGTCCGCGAATCGGTTCGGTCGGGTCAGCCCCACGACGGCCGACGCGGTGCGGCGAGCACTGGGCGGCGACGTCGACCGAATTCTCGACGGCGGCGCGTGCGCGGTCGGCGTGGAATCGACGATTGTGGATTGCACGAGCCCGCAGGTGTCGGTCCTGCGACCGGGGGGTATCACCGCAGAGATGATCGCCGACACGATTGGGGTGCTGCCCGCCGTGGGAGGGTCCACTCGAGCGCCGGGAACCCTGCCCGCTCACTATGCCCCGGACGCGCGCGTCGAGCTTGTCCGCGCGGAGGACCTCCGGGCCGTGGTGGCTCGCCATCGCGGGCTCGAGCACCGGGTCGGGGTCCTCGGCCTCCAGCGTGCGGTCGCCGGGCTCGACGCCGAGGTGACGTTGGCCACACTCTCGACGGTGGAGGAGTACGCCCACGCGTTGTACGGGGCCCTACGCGCAGCCGATGAAATGGGAATCGATGTCGTGATCGCAGTGCCGCCGGAAGCGGTCGGCCTTGGTGTGGCGGTCGGCGATCGGCTCCGACGCGCGGCAGCCGACCGGTAGCGTTCGGTGATGGAGTCTGCGCCCCGATCTTCGGTGGCCCCGATCGGCGTCTTCGACTCCGGCTTGGGCGGGTTGACCGTCCTCCGTGCGCTCATCGACCTGGTGCCGGGTATTCCCACGATCTACTTCGGCGATACCGGTCGGTTTCCGTACGGGCCCAAACCGGCTGACGAGGTCCTGAAGTACGCGCTCGAGATCGCCGACCTCCTGATCGATCGCGGCGCTGCGATGATCGTCGTGGCCTGCAACAGCGCGACCTCGGTCGCGCTCGACGCACTCATGGAACGGACCGAGATCCCGATCGTGGGGGTGGTCGAGCCCGGGGTCCGGGCCGCCGCTTCGGTGACCGAATCGGGGCGCGTCGGTGTCATCGGCACCGTCGGCACGATTGCGTCGGGGGCGTATCAGCGGGCTGCCGCAGCCGAGGGTGTCGAGCTGACCTGTGCCGCGTGTCCGGGGTTCGTGGAGTTCGTCGAAGCCGGAGACGTGGATTCGGATCAAGTGCACGTGCTGGCCGAACGACTCTTGGACCCGGTGCGTCGGGCCGGTGTCGACACGCTGATCCTCGGATGCACCCACTACCCGCTGCTGGCCCGCACCATCGGTGACGTCATGGGGCCTAGTGTGGTGCTGGTGTCCAGCGCCGACGAGACCGCGTTTGTCGCGCGCCGGATCCTGGACCAACCGGCCACGATCTCCGGCCCGGGCGCGCGCCACCATTTCGTGACGTCGGGGGACGCCACGACCTTTGCATCCCTCGGTGTTCGTTTCCTCGGGCCCGAAGTCGTCGACGTGGAGGCCTGGCGGTGGAGCTGACAGTCCTGGGGTGTTCCGGTTCGTATTCCGCGCCCGATACCGCGTGCAGCGGGTATCTGGTCCGCGAGGGCGACACCGCGATCTGGATGGACTGCGGGAACGGCAGCTTCGCGAACCTGCCCCGACACCTCGACCCGGCGGACCTCACCGCGGTGGTCATCACCCACAGCCATCCGGACCATTGCGTCGACCTCTACGGGCTCCACGTGATGTACCGGTACGGACTGGAGCGCCGGGGATTCCCCATCTACGCGCCGGCGGGTACCGAAGCCGCGATGGGTGCTCTCGTGACCTGGGGCGATGCGTTCGCCTGGACCGACATCGACCCCGCCGAGGGGGCGACCGTCGGAGACCTGCGGCTCGAGTTTTCTCGAACCGATCATCCGCCGCCCACGTACGCGGTCGAGATCACCAATGCTGCGGACCGTCGGCTCGTGTACACCTCGGACACCGGCCCGGAGTGGTCGGTCGACGCATTCGCGCCCGGCGCGGACCTCGTGCTGTCGGAGGCGTCGTATCGGCACGACGATCGGCGCTCGCCGATTCATCTCTCCGGTCGGCAGGCCGGAGCCGCCGCCCGCGCCGCGAACGCGCAGCGGTTGGTGCTGACCCATCTGTGGCCCGAGGTCGACCCGGCGGTCGTCGGTGAGGAAGGATCCGAGGCGTTCGGCGCCGAGGTGACCCTCGCGACCGTCGATCTGATCCTCCCCATCTGAACCGGGCCCCCCGAGGGATCCGCCGAACGAAAGGCCCTCATGGGTATTCGCAACGATGGGCGCGAGCCCGATCAGCTCCGCCCCCTGACCTTCACTCGCGACTTCACGGAACTCGCGGCCGGATCGGTGTTGGTCGAGATGGGCCGGACGCGCGTGCTCTGCACGGCGTCGGTGGAGGAGCGGGTACCGCCGTGGTTGCGGGGAAGCGGCAAGGGTTGGGTCACTGCGGAGTATTCGATGCTGCCGGGATCGACGCCCGAGCGGGTCAACCGGGAGGCCGCCAAGGGCAAGCAGAGTGGTCGGACCCAAGAGATTCAGCGCCTGATCGGTCGGTCGCTGCGGGCGGTCACGGATCTGTCGATGTTGGCCGAGGTGCAGATCACGGTCGATTGTGATGCGCTCCAAGCCGACGGCGGTACTCGTACCGCTTCGATCTGTGGCGGGTACCTCGCACTGCACGACGCGTGCTCGCGTCTGGTGGCGTCCGGAAAGCTTGCCGCGCACCCGATGACCGATTCGTGTGCGGCGATCTCGGTGGGCATCGTGGGTGCGCTGCCGAGCCTCGACCTGGACTACTCCGAGGATTCGACGGCCGAGGTCGACATGAACGTGGTGATGACCGGCGCGGGGAAGTTCATCGAGGTGCAGGGAACTGCCGAGGGGTTGGCGTTCAGCCGCGGTGAACTCGATTCGCTCCTCGGATTGGCGGAGTCGGGCATCGGCGAGATCCTCGCGCTGCAGTCCGAACTCTTGGCGGTGCCGCCCGCGCCCCGATGACGGAGCGGGTCGTGCTGGCGACGGCGAACCCGGACAAGGCCCGCGAGATGGAAGCGGCGTTGGCCGAACAGGATTTCGATCTGATCCCGCGGCCACCGGACCTCGCCGAGGTCGACGAGACCGGCGACACCTTGCTCGCCAACGCGCAATTGAAGGCCCTCGCCTTGTGTGCCGCGACCGGCCTGGCCGCGCTCGCCGACGACACGGGTCTCGAAGTCGATGCGCTCGGGGGCGCGCCCGGCGTCTTCAGCGCCCGGTACGCCGGACCCGACGCGACCTACGCCGACAACGTGGACCATCTCCTCACCGCGATGGCGTCCGTGCGACGGAACGCGCGCACCGCCCGGTTCCGCACCGTGGTGGTCCTTGCCCGCCCGGACGGGTCCGAGGTCGTCGCCGAGGGCGTGGTCGAGGGCGTGATCGCCGACGCGGCCCGGGGGACGAGCGGCTTCGGATACGACCCGGTCTTCGTCCCTGCGGGAGGTGGCGGACGCACGTTCGCCGAGATCACCCTGGCCGAGAAGCAGGCCATCTCACATCGCGGTCGAGCATTACGAGCGATGGCACGACAGTTGCGCGAGTCTGTGCCCCCGGAACCCTAAGGAGCAACGGTGCCTCTCGAAGACCAGGCGAAGATCGTGATCGACAGCACGCGATCGTCGGTCGGCGATGTGGTGGCCGTTCGATCGGCGGTGGATAGAATGGCGGTCATCGATCTGGCGGGGTTCGTCGCCGACCTCAAGGACCACGCCGTCGAGCATGGGTTCCACGTTCACGACGAGCGCCATTTCGTCGAGAGTTACTCGCTGCGCCAGAACTGGGAGGTCGATCTGCACCCCGAAGAGGGCTGTGACGGCCCGGTCGATCTGTACCTCTCGCTCGAGATCGACCCCAGGGTGTTACTGGGCTTCGAAGATGCCGTCATCGCCGGCGACGGGTTGACCGACCCGCCCGATGAGTTCCACCTGCCACTGTCGTTCACGTGGGCGCTTCCTCCGTTGCCGCATGCGCCGGACCTGCTGGTCTTGGCCACCGACCTCGCGGCCGTGGGCGGGCCTGATCTCCCGCTCGAGGTCTCGGCGATCGATTCGTACCCGTCGGTCACCGACGCACCCGAGACGAGCCTGCGAGTCGTCGGACACCAGCGGGTGTCCCTGCTCCGGATCCGCGACGGCGAGGAAGTCCCGTGCGAGACGCTGGACCGTTGCCTCGACGTCAGTCGGCATCTGTTGGACCGCGCCGCCGATTGGATGCGCTGAGACCGATCGGCGCGCCGCGTCTGCCAGGATGGTCCGGTGCCGATGCGATCTGACTGCCATCACTACGAATCGCGGACCTACCCATCGGGGGAGACCGTCCGGAAGTGCCAGTTGGACCTGGCCCCGGAGGCGCCGTGGAGGTGCCCGGAGGACTGTCCGAGTTTTCGACGGCGGATGTTCGACGCAGGATGGCAACACGGCAGCCTGGGCGCGAATGCGGCGGCGCCACCCGCGCCCGAGCCCGTCGGGGAGGATGTTGCGGCGTTGCTCGACGCGGCCGAGGACATCGTCAACGCGGCGGCGCCCGACATCTTGGCGGAGTTCGAGCGCCAACAGACCAAGAAAGGGCCGTTCCGTCGCAAGGGCGGCTCCGGAAAAGGGAAAGGCAAGGGCAAGCGTCGCAAGTAGGTCCGTCGGGCTTCCCGGCGCGGTCTGCGGGTCGACCGATGCGCGAACCGGCGGCGTTAGCCTCCGCGAGGCATGAGCCAGGACCGCGCGGGAGGATACGAATCGTTGAGACCTCGCCAGGGCTGGTTGGTCGTCGTCCTGACCGCCATCGTGGTGCTCCCGATCGTCGTGGCGATCGTGCGGATGATGTTCGGCCCGAAGTATTTCCCGGGCATCGACATCGCGGCCACTGAACTGCGGGTTCGCGATGCACTCCACGACGTCGTGCTCGTCGGACCGTACTCCCGCTACGGATGGGATCATCCGGGGCCGTTCCTCTTCTACCTCCTCGCGGTTCCGTACTGGATCAGTGGTGAGGCGTCGATCTCGCTGCCGATCACCGCCGGCATCGTGAATGCCCTCAGCGTGGTGGGGTGTGTGCACATCGGGTGGCGGCGTCTTGGAATGCGCGGCGCGCTCGGCGTGCTCGTTCCGGTCGCACTGCTCGTTCGTGCATTCGGGCCGGAACAAATCCGAGATCCGTGGAACGTGTACATCTCGATCCTGCCGCTGCTGTTCTGCGTCCTGACCCTGTGGTCGGTGGCCGAAGGTGACTGGTGGTTCCTCGTGCCGGCGGCGGTGGTCGGCAGCTTCGTGGTGCAATCGCACATCGGCTACGTGGTGATCATCTCGGTCACGAGCGTGGTCGGCGTTGGTCTCGGGTTCGGCCGACACTGGCGGACCGAGCGACCTCGACGAACGCTCCGGTGGGTGATGCTGTCGACCGCGACGGCGCTCGCTTTCGTCTGGTGGCCCGTTGTCTACGGGCGGCTGGTGAGTGACGACGGAAACGTGAGCCGGATCGCCCAGTTCTTTCGCGCCGAACACGCGACGGCGGGGTACGCGAAGGCGCTGAGGATCTTGGGGCTGCAGTGGGGGCCCCAGCCGGAGTGGCTCCTGGGCGTTCGTTCGACCCGCGGCAACTTCTTTCCATCGGAACCGCATTGGTATGTCGCGATATTGATCGTGAGTGCGGCGGTCGGCTCCTGGGTGGCGTGGCGTCGGCGCGATCGGGCAGTCACGACCCTGGGCGTGATCGTGGCCACCGCGGTAGTGGCCGCAGTGGTGTCGGTGGCCCAGGTCATCGGTCCGTTGTGGCCCTACATCACGCGCTGGACGTGGGTGGTCGGCGGGCTGCTGGGCATGATGACCCTCTTGGGGATGGTCGGACCGATGCATCGGCGCCGGGCCCGCCTGCTGGTCGGTCTCGCGAGTGGCGTCGTGATCGTGGCCGCCGGCGCGGCCACGATCGGGGCGATCCGTGCGGATGCTCCGGGGGCCGCGCGCAGCGAGATCGAGCAAGCCGTCGGTACCCAAGTCCTCCGACGCTTGCCGCGCGGAACCGGTGCCGTGGTCATCGACCGGAATGAATCGACGTTCGCGGTGCCCGGTCTCGTGCTCCGGCTGGAGCGGGCCGGGATCGACACGGTGGTCAGCCCGGAGCTCCCGATCGTCTACGGCGAACACCGCAGTCGGGTCCCCGAAAACGTCCGGGCCCGACTCGTGGTCATCGATGGGTCCGTCCCGCCGCCGATCGGCGTTCCGCGGATCGCCTCGTACCGTCGCCAGGACGCGCACGGCCGGGTGACCGAACACGTCGACGTGTACTTGATGCCAATGACCCCGGTCGGTGCTCCATGAGCTGGAGTGCGAGCGGAGGGAGTCGAACCCTCACCCCCGAAGGGACCGGGACCTAAACCCGGCGCGTCTGCCATTCCGCCACGCTCGCGTGCACTCAGTGTCGCACGTCGGGCTGGGACCAGCTCGACCGATCGATGCGCACCATCTCGTCGAGCGTCAGCGGCTGGGAGAACAGGTAGCCCTGCCCGAACGTACACCCCAACTCCCGCAGGATCGTGAGCTGGCGAGCCGACTCGATCCCCTCGGCAATGACCTCCAGACCAAGGCCGTGGGCGAGCCCGACGATGCCGGCGACGATCGTGATGTTGGCCCCCTCCTCGCCGAGTTCGGCGATGAAGGAGCGGTCGATCTTGACGACGTCGACGGGGAGTCGACGCAGGTAGCTCAGTGAGGAGTACCCGGTGCCGAAGTCGTCGATCGCGAGCCGAACCCCGATGTCCCGAAGGGCGTTCAGCGTGGCGATGGCCGCGTCGACCTCTTCGAGTACCGCACTTTCGGTGATCTCGATGCAGAGCCGATGGGGCTCGACGCCGTGCTCGGCCAGCGTCGTGCGCACCCGGTCGACCAGATCGGGTTGGCTGAGCTCCCGCGGCGACAGGTTGACCGCGAGCCGCGCCAAGAGCGACTCGGGGAAGTCGCTCATCGCGCCGACGGCGAGCGACAACACCTCGCGACCCATGGGCACGATCAAGCCCGAGACCTCGGCGGCATCGAGGAACTCATCGGGGGCCAGGAGCCCGCGTTCGGGGTGCTGCCAGCGGACCAGTCCCTCGGCACCGGCGAGGTCGCCGGATGCGAGGTCCACGATCGGCTGGTAGCGGAGAAAGAGTTCGTGGCGATCGAGCGCGCGATGAAGGTCGGTCTCGATCTCGAGCGCCGCCGCGGTCGCGGCCCGCAGCGCATCATCGAAGACCTCGTGACGGTTCCGGCCCAACTCTTTGGCGCGATAGGCGGCGGCGTCGGCGTTGCGCAACAGCTCTGCCCCGTCGGGGTGTTCAGTGTCGGCGAGTGCGATGCCGATGCTCGCGCTGACGAAGACGCTGCGACCCTTGATCGTGAACGGATTCAACAGCAATGCGCCCAGGCGGTCGGCGATGTCGCGCGCCTCGTCGACCGATGCGAGGTCGGCGCAGACCACGACGAACTCGTCGCCGCCGGTACGTGCGGCAAGATCGGACGCGCGCATGACGCTGGACAAGCGTCGGCTGAAATGGACCAGAAGTTCGTCGCCGGCGCTGTGGCCGAGTGCGTCGTTGACGAGTTTGAATCGGTCGAGGTCGATGAACAGGACTGCGGTCATCGTCCCGAGGCGGATTCCTCGGGCCACCACCGCGTCGAGGTGGCGCACCAGCAAGTTGCGATTCGGGAGTCCGGTCAACGGGTCGTGGGCGGCGTCGTACTCGAGCTGATGTTCGAGCTGTTTGCGTTCGGTGAGGTCGAACATTGCCCCATCGATCCAAACGGGTCGACCGGCTTCGTCCTGGACCACATGGCCACGTTCTTCGACCCAGCGCAGGGAGCCGTCGCGATGTTGGAACTGGTACTCGATCGAATAGGCGTTGCCGTGGTGGATCGCGTCGGTGACTGCTCGATCGATCGCAGCCCGCTGCGCAGGCGCGACGAGGTCGTAGAGGTCGAGATCCCGACGGAGCAGCGAGGCGGCGGAGTAGCCCGTGAGTTCCTCGACGGCGTCGCTGATGAAGATCTCTGCGTAGGGCGGTTGCGCATGGCAGCGAAAGACCGCGCCTGGAACGTTGGCGATGAGGTTCGTCAACTGGGTCTCTCGGTCTCGGGTGGCCTCGACGGCGTTGACCCGGGAGGTGATGTCGAACATGAAGCCTTCGAGATGGGCCGGTGCGCCCGCAGCATCGAATGCCACCCGGCCGTGCTCGGAGAGCCAGCGGACGGATCCATCGCGATGGTGGATCGGGTATTCGACGATGTACGGGAGACCATCCGCCCGGGCTTGCGCGATCACGCCGTCGCTCATGCCTCGAAACGCGGGCAGAATCAAGTCGTTGAAGCAGACCGACTGCGACAGGAACTCCGACGCGCGATACCCGGTCAGCGTCTCGACGACCTCGCTGACGAATTCGTCGTGGTAGGGCGGGTCAACGTGACATCGGAACACCGCGCCCGGAAGATTGGCGATCAGCGATTCGTGGCGAGCCTCACTGGCGAGAAGCTGATCCTCGAAGTGTCGGCGCTCACTGACGTCCCGGACGTTCATGATGACGCCGTTGATCGCCGGTTCGTCGAACCGACTCGACGCGGCGAGTTCGATGGGGACCCAGTGGCCGTCGGCGTGGCGGATGCGCATGGAGTTGATCGCGCGATAGTTGGGGTCGGTCAGGAATTTCAACATCTCGGAGGCTGCGAACTCGAGGTCGTCAGGGTGGACGAGGTCGAGCGCATTCGTGCCAACCAACGCGTCGGGTTGGTAACCGAACAGGTTCTCGCCGATGGGGAAGTGGCTGATGACGGCGTTGGCGTCGATGACGATCAACGCGTCACTCGAGTGCTCGACCATCGCCCGGAACTGGGCTTCGGTGGCCCGCGCCTCGTTGCTTGCGTCCCGCCGGGCGAGCGCGGAGCCGAGGATGTCGGTGGCGACCTGCACCACGCCGATGACCTCGTCGGACCAACGGTGAGTCCGGGCGAGGGCCTCCAGGCCGACGAAGCCGACAGCCACTCCGCCGCGGACCATCGGAACTCCGACGAGCGAGGTGCCCCCCGTCGCCTGGATCATCGCCGCCTCACTCGCCGACCACTCACCGGAGTCCTGCGCGCTCGCCGTCAACACCTCGAGGTTCGCCAGTCGTTGCGTCCAGGCCGGAAAGTCGTCGATGTCGATCGATCCTTCGTCACCAATCACGAAGCCTGCCGCCGCCGTTGCCCATCCGTGGCTGCGGGAGATGGTGAGCCCGTCGGTTGAAAGTCGGAAGATGAACGCCCGGTCGGCATCGCAGTGCCGCGCCAGCCGTTCCAGGGCTTGCTCGACGGTGGCATCCATGTCGGTATCCACCGCATCGACGAACATCGACGCCAGGTTGGCGACCAACTCGCGACGGGCCCGGCTCTCGTCGAGCAAGACCCTGGTCTCGACCCACTCGGTGATGTCGCGCACCGTCAAGATCAATGAGCCCGCCGGACTGTCGGCCAGCGGCTGGGGATTCTCCCGCGCGACCAACTCGACCGTGATGTGGTGGCCGGCCCGGTGGAGGAATCGGTACGTCCGGAAGTCTTCGGGGATCTCCTCTCCGAATCGACCCAGCCGGTCGAGCGCGGGCTCAAGGTCGTCGGGATGAAGCAGTTCCAGCCCATTCCGGCCCCGCAGCTCCGCGGCTTCGTAGCCGAGCATCCGTTCGATCGCGGGCGTCGTCGCCAGGATGGTGCCGTCGCTCCCGACGAGGCAGATCCCGTCGGTGGCGTGGTCGAGCATGAGGGCGAGCAGCGCCAGGTCGGCGCTCGGAATGGCGTCTGATTCCGGCCCAGGAGTCACCCCTCAACCATCGGCGCTTTTGCCCCGATCTTGAGCGTCTTGGGTCCGGCTCCAGGCCCGAAAATGCTGGTCGGGCGGGCTCAGACCGCGGTCCAGCCTCCGTCGATGGGGAGCACGATTCCGGTGACGTAGCTGCTGGCCGCGCTCGCCAGAAAGAGCAGCGCCCCATCGAGTTCATCCGGCGCCCCCGCTCGCCGGAGCGGGGTTCTCTCGGCGATCCAGTCGCTGAGCTGGGGGTCCGTGAACATCGCCGTGGTCATTTCGCTCGCGAACCACCCGGGCGCCAGGGCATTGACCCGGATCTCGCGGCGGGCCCACTGGACCGCCAGTTCCCGAGTCAGGCTCGTCAGCCCGCCTTTGGATGCGGAGTAACCGGCCTCGGGTATCCGGCCGACTCCGGCCAGGGCGTAGATCGAGGCCACGTTGATGATGCGACCGGCGATCGTGCGTTCGGCCATCGCCGTCGCCGCGGCCTGGGCGATGGCGAACGGGGCGACGAGGTTGAGCTCCACGGTCGAACGGAAGTGATCGACCGGTTCGTCGAAGGCGCGCATGGGCTCGCTGCGTCCGGCGTTGTTCACGAGTACATCCAGCCGGCCCGCGCGTTCGAGCACGGTGGCGACGAGTCCGTCACGCTGATCGGCGTCCATGAGGTCGCAGGGGACCACGACCGGGTCGGTGAGGTCTGCCGCCACTGCGTGCAGTCGATCCTCGCGTCGGGCCGCGATCGCGACTCGGGCGCCGGCCGCATCGAGTACGCGCGCGAATCGCGCGCCCAATCCGGAGCTGGCTCCCGTGACGAGTGCGACCTGTCCGTCGAGACGAAATCCGGCAAGAGGATCCATACGGGCCGGAGGGTAGTCGTGGCGGTCGTGGGGACCGCGACCTCAGCTGTGCAGGATCGAGATCAGCGCCGACCGGGCCGGCTTCGGCGAGAAGTCGTGACGCAGGATCCCGAAGTTCTCGTAGATCGAACCGGGATCGGTACTGGCGTCGCGTACGGAGAACCAGAGCAGGGGGCCGGTGAAACTCCGGAAGGCGCCGTTCCAACCGGCGTAGTAGTCGCGCAGCAGCTGCGCCTGCCGAGCGTCGGTCACGGCTTTGGATCCGGACCCGGTTGCCGCACCGGACTCCGTTCCCCAGACCTTTCGGTCACCGTGGCCGTGTTCGACCAGCACATCGTGGAGGTCGCGGGTCTGAGTAAAGGCGTTCCACGGTGCGTCCGTCAGTGGACTGTCGGGGAATGAGTAGGGATGGTGGGAGAGTGCGTCGAAGCTTGCGCCGCCACCGTTGGCGTAGATGCCCCGCAGGAACGTCACGGGGGCGACGTCGCGACCGCTGGGGTCGTCAGGGGCGGGTGAGGTTGCTCCCGCCAGCACCGTCGCGCCCGGATCGGCATTCTTGATGGCGGCGTACGCCTGCTGCAGCATGACCGTATAGCCGGCGACGTCGACGGTGGGTTGGACGAACGGATAGTGGTTGGGCTCGTTCCAGATCTGCCAGACCCGTACCGAGTTGCGGAAATCGGGGACAGCGCTGGTCGTGCCGTATCGGGCGGCAGATGCCCGAGCGAAGTTCGCAAAGGACGTGGGATCGGTCGGGAAGCAGTGGCTGGTCTGCGCGCAGACGGCCCGGCGGGCCCACGGCGGGCTGTACGCCAGCGTGCCGACGATGTTCAGCCCGCGTTCGCGAGCCTCACGAACCACGGTGTCGGTCGCCCGGTCCCAGCGGAAACTGGTGGGCCCGTCGCCCTGAATCGAGTTCCAGTCGAAGTCGAGCGCAATCCAGCGAGCGCCGGTCGCGGCCATCGAGTCGAGTTCCTGTTGCCGCTCGGCGTCGTTCATCCAGAGGATGCCCGCCCCGGGGTTGAAGCCGGCCCGGTTGGCGAACTCATTGGGATGGCCGAGGGTCGGGGTGGCGTCGGTGTGGAGCGGCGTGTCGGCCGGTGCGGCCGTGGTTCGCAGTACCCGATTCGGGGCCATCGCGCACGCGCCGAGCGCGATGGCGGCGGCCAGGAACAGCGCAGCGGATCGGACGGCGGAAGCAGTGCGGGGCATGAGACCTCTGAACTCGGTGGACTCACTCCCCATCGGCACCCAGAGTGGTGAAATTGACGAATCGAGCGCCACTCTGAGTGGTGGTGCGCGTGAACAAGTCGAATGGCCCAGGCAGTTCTGCGCGATTCGGACACGAGTCACCCTCAACGGCCCGACGGCTAAGAATGCGCCATGCGCGCGCTGACCTATCACGGACCGTTCGACATTCGAGTCGACACGATCGCCGATCCCCGACCGTTCGACTCGGAGGGAGCGGTGGTGGCAATCCGCGCCTGTGGTATCTGCGGGAGTGACCTGCACATTTACGAAGGCCACGGGTTCAGCTCCGATCTCGGGTTCTGTGTGGGTCACGAAGCGGTCGGCGAGGTGGTCGAGGTCGGCGACTCGGTATCGAGGTTTCGCGTCGGCGACTCGGTCCTGGTGACGGCGTCGACGGGCTGCAACGCGTGCGGTCCCTGTCGGGCCGGGTACGTCCTGGGGTGTGAGCGGGGCCGGAGCGGCTGTTACGGCTTGAGCGCGATGTTGCCGGGGAGCCAGGCCGAGTTGGTGGCGGTCCCGTCCGCCGATGGCAATCTCGTCGCCATCCCGGAGGGAGTGAGTGACGACGCCGCGCTCGTCCTGACCGACAACGCGCCCACCGCTTGGTACGGCGCCCGTCGGGCCCGGATCCAGCCCGGTGACACAGTCGCAGTCATCGGACTCGGCCCCGTCGGCATCATGGCGGTCGTCGCCGCGCAGGTGATGGGTGCCGGGCGGGTATTGGCGATCGACCTGGTCGCCGAACGGCGCGCCGCGGCGGCGGCGCTCGGCGCCGAACCCGTCGAGGGCGACCCGCGCCTCGCGGTGCGGGAACTCACGGGCGGTCGGGGTGCGAACGCAGTGATCGAGGCCGTCGGTGCCGACGCCACGATCGATCTCGCGATCAAAATCGCGGCGCGCGGCGCCCGGGTGTCAGTAGTGGGCGTCACCCAGAGTTCTGCGTTCCCGATGCACATGCAGCTCGCGCAGTTCAACGAGATCGAGTTCAGTATCGGACTGTGCTCGGTCCAGCGCGAGCTGCCCGCGCTGATGGCGCTCACGCAGGCCGGCCGGATCTCGCCGGAGGTCGTCGTGACGCACCATCTTCCGTTGAGCGCCGGTGACGATGCCTACCGCCTGTTCCATTCCCGAGAAGGCGGCGTGGGCAAAGTGGTGTTGGACCCGTCCTCGTGACTCAGGCTCGAGGAAGATCCTCGCGCTGGATCCGGAAGGCCGAGCACCCAAACGCCGGTTGTGCGCGAGCGGTCACGACCGTGATGGGGGCCCGGCACCGGTGAGGTGAGCTTCGAGTCGCGTCATGCGCTCAAGCACGTCATGCAGATCGCGTTCGTTGTGGCTGGTCACGAGGTAGGTCTCACGATCGCGCGCCCGGTCGCGCATCGCGTCGCGACGCTGGGCCAACAAAATCAGTGGACCCTGGCAGGCGGCCATCGTTGCGAGCGACGCCGCGAGCACACTGAGCATCAGCGTGGGGTGCGGCTCGAACGGCCGGAAGATCATGTTGACCCCGACCCAGGTCAGTACTGCGGCGATGAGCAACACCGGGAACCACCAGGACGCGACGACTGCCGCGACCTGATCGGCTGCACGTTCGCCTCGGTCCGGTTCGGGTTCGGTGAACATGCTGAGGTGGTGGCCGCACGCCGGGCACTGGTCGGTGTTCATCGCGCCGCTTTCGTCAGGAGCCGAATGGACAGTGCTGCCGTCTCGCTCCGGGTTGATGTGTTGCACTCACGCGGCAGACGATGGCTGGGCCCGATTCCGGAACGGGCTACCGTCACGCCGGTGAAGGGCAAGGATTCGGGGCAACAGGCCACGTCTTCATCGATGGTGCGCTCGGTCCTGCGCGATCCGCACGCGGCCCGACTGACGGTCGCGTACACCTGCTTCAACGGAGCCGAGTACGCGGTGTGGATCGCCCTGATGGTCTATGCCTACGAACGCGGGGGCACGACCGAGAGCGGCATCGTCGCCGTGAGCCAGCTGGTGCCCGCAGGCCTGCTCGCCCCACTTGCCGGCGTGCTGGCCGAGCGCCGTTCGCCCGATCGCGTCCTCGCGTACGGCTATTGGGCCCAGAGCATCGCCGTGGGCGCGGCGGCGGCCACACTCGCGCTCGGCGGTCCGGCGCTCGGGGTCTATGGCTTCACGATGCTCATGACCAGCGCGATTGTGCTGACTCGACCGGCTCAGGCGATGGTGACGCCGCGCGTTGCCCGGAGCGTCGATGGGCTCACGGCACTCAACGTCGTGACGGAGTGGGCGAATCAGGTGGCGATGTTCGGTGCACCGGCGTGCGCAGCGGGACTCCTGGCCTTGGGTGGTCCTGAAGCAGTGTTCGGCCTGTTCGCAGTCGCGCTGGCGGTGGGTGCGACCGTGACCCCACGCCTCCCGGCCGAGGTGGCCCGGGCCGGGGCGATCGGCACGACCGCGCTCGCCGAGGTGCGCGCGGGGTTCCGAACGGCGATCTCGGAACCCGCGGTCCGGACCGTCCTGCTGGTGAACGGCTTGTCCTTCGTGACGATCGGCGCGCTCGACGTGATCACGATCGACCTCGCGATACGTCGGTTCGACGGCTCATCGTCGACGGCAGCGTGGATGACCGCCACCCTCGGTGCGGGCGGAATCCTCGGAGCGGCACTGGGGAGTCGCCTGATCGGTCGCCGCCTCGCACCGGCCCTTGTGTGTGCGACCCTTGCCTACGGTGGTTCCATTGCGCTGATCGGGATCTTCTCCAACCAACGGTTCGTGTTCTTCATGCTCTTCGTCGCCGGGGTCGGTCAGGTCATCGTTGCAATCTCGAGCCAGTCGATCTTGCAGCGGTGCAGCCCAGCTTTGGCGATTGGACGAATCTTCGCGTTGCGCGAGGCGCTTTTCTGCCTGGGCCTGGCGGCGGGGTCCATCGCGGCGTCAGCGTCGATCGCAGGCCTGGGCCTCGGCGGGACGCTCGTTGCCGTCGGCGCCCTGCTCCCGATGGGCGCGGCCGTGAGCGCGAGAACGATCTGGGGACTCGACGCCGCGGCGACGGTGCCCGTCGTCGAGTTGGCGCTCCTGCGAAGGCTCCCCATCTTCGGCCGCCTCCCCGCTCCGACGCTCGAAGGGCTCGCTCGCAGTGTGACGCCGGTTGATTTCGAGCCCGGTGCGTATTTGATGGTCGAAGGCGAGCCCGGTGATCGGTATCTCGCGATCGCCGCCGGTGTGGCCGAGGTGAGTCAGCAGGGTGTCGTCATCGGCACGGTGACAACGGGTGACGGTGTGGGCGAAATTGCGCTGCTGCGTGATGTTCCCCGCACCGCCAGCGTCCGAGCCGACACCAAGGTCGAGGCGATGGCGCTCGGCAAGGAGGAGTTCCTGATCGCGGTGACTGGGCATCCCTCCCCTGGGGGGTCGCGTGCCCAGAGGTCCGGGGAGCAGTGGTACGCCGCCTGGGACTCGAACCCAGAACCTACAGATTAAGAGTCTGTTGCTCTAACCAGTTGAGCTAGCGGCGCGGCACGAATCTAGTGGACACGGGGTCGATGACCGCCAACTGTTGAGGACGATCTACGGTGCCGGGAACGTGAGGAGCGGATCATGGATGTGGCAATCACCGGTTCGGGTGGGTTCATCGGCACTGCGTTGGCGTCTGCGCTGCGCGATCGGGGCGACGCGGTCATCCCCGTCGTCCGGGGTGACGGCCGCGGGGTTCGGTGGGATCCGGCGCGCGGAACCATCGATGCCGAGGCGCTCGAAGGGGTCGACGCCATCGTGCATCTCGCCGGTGAAGGCATCGGCGAGAAGAAGTGGACCGACGAGCAGAAGCGAGCAATTCGCGACAGCCGAGTCGACGGCACCGTTCTGCTGGCCACCGCCTTGGCCGGGCTCGAACGGCGACCGAGCGTGCTCGTCTCGGGAAGCGCAATCGGTTGGTATGGCAATCGGGGTGACGAAGAACTCACGGAGGTGAGCCCTCCGCCGGAGCCCAGTTTCCTGGCCGAGGTTTGCGCCGCGTGGGAGGCCGCCACCGGTCCGGCGGAAGCGGCGGGGATCCGCACCGTCCATCTGCGCACGGGCATCGTGCTGAGCCCGGATGGCGGCACCCTCGCGCGCATGATCACGCCGTTCAAACTGGGAATCGGAGGTCGGATCAAGTCCGGCAGTCAGTACATGAGCTGGATCTCGCTCGCCGATGAAGTCGGCGCCATCCTCTACGCGATCGACACCCCGGCGCTCGCGGGAGCCGTGAATGCCACCGCGCCGAACCCGGTCACCAACCGCGAGTTCACCAAGGCCCTGGGCCACGCGCTCCATCGACCGACGGTGCTGCCGACGCCCCTGACTCCACTCAAGGCGATCTATGGGAGTGAGCTCGTCCGGAACCTGCTGGTCGAGGGTCAGCGAGTCCTCCCGGCGAAGCTCCTGGCGTCCGGGTATGAGTTCCGCCATCCGGAACTCGCCGGCGCGCTCGCGGCGATGGACCTCTGAACGGGACCGCACGGGCGCGCGACGCCAGGGCGTCGCATTGCATTGGGGTGACCGAGGGGTTTCGAACCCCCGACCTCCGGGACCACAACCCGGCGCTCTAGCCAACTGAGCTACGGCCACCATGAGACGACCGCAGTCGTCGTGTGTCGGCAACGGAAACCGTCGCCGGCGCGCCCGGGAGGACTCGAACCTCCGACCGGCGGATTAGAAGTCCACTGCTCTATCCAGCTGAGCTACGGGCGCTCGCTCCCGGGCCGGTGCAGTGTAACGGCTTCCCGCCCCGGCCCGGGGAGCCGAAGGTCCCTGTTCGGCCGTGGCCCGCCGACAGTAGGGTCCGACCGTCGCAACGCCGGGGGAGGCAAGGTGCGGGATTTCATGCATCGGTTCTGGGGCTCACTGGCGCTGAGCCTGGGCAAGCGGGCCGGCCTGGTGTCGATCATCGGACTGCTCGTTACCCTCGCGCTCGGCGCCGGGATCACGAAGCTGGAGTTCGCCACGGGGCAGGACTCGTACCTGAACAAGTCTGATCAGGTCTACAAGGACAACGTCGCCTACCAGGACCTCTTCGGCGGCGAAGCCATGTTGACCGTGATCTCGATGAAGCCGGGACACGACGTCGTCGAGTTGTTCGAACCGAAGACCAAGGCCGCGCTCACCCGGACCGGACGCCAGCTCGGCGCCGATCGTCGTGACGTCCTCGGCGTGATTACCCCGGTCGATGCCTTGCAACTCTCGGACAATCTCGTCAAGAGCCCGACCGGTTCGATCACCGACAGCATAGCGGGGAAGGCGACACTCGATGCCCAGACCCGTTCACCCGCAGCCGATCAGGCCAAGCGCTTGGCCGACGCGTCGACCACACTCACCCGCGCGTCGACGATCCCGTCCGCGGAACAGACGCTGGACAATCCGAACTGGGTCAAGTTCCTGTTGTTCGACAATCAGGGCAATATCCGCAAAGCCTTGCTCCCGTTCTTTCCCGATGCCCATCACGCGCTCATCATCACGAGGCTCGTCGGCAATGCGTCGATCGTCGAAGAGGGCCGCGGCTCGGACTGGACGACGGCGCGCACCGCCAACCTGACGATCCCGCACGCGACCGTCACGACCGCGGGCGCGGCAGCCCTCCTCAAGGAGATCAACGACTATCTCCAGGGTGGGATGTTGACGCTCGGCGCCATCGCCGTCGCCATCATGGTGCTCATCCTGTTGGTCTTGTTCGACGTGCGCTGGCGGCTTCTCCCACTCGGCATCGTGATCATCGGCGTGATCTGGGCCTTCGGACTCGTCGGCTACCTCGGACTGCCGCTCACGCTCGTGACCATCAGCGGCCTCCCGGTGATGCTGGGCATTGGCATCGATTACGCGATCCAAATGCACGCGCGCGTCGAGGAAGAAGTGGTGATCGACCACGCGGAGCATCCGATCCAGGAGACGGCGCGCAACCTGGGTCCGGCGCTGCTCGTCGTCACGTTCGATGCCGTCTTCGCCTTCGCGGCGTTGCGGTTCTCGAAGGTGCCGATGATTCGCCAGTTCGGACTGCTGCTCGCGGTCGGTGTCGCCGCGATCTGTGTGTGCAGCATCGTGGCGACGCTGGCCGCGTTGGGAATCCGTGAGTACAAATCTCCAACCAAGTCACGCGACTACCGCGAGGGTCCGCTCGGTCGGCTCGTCGTGTTCCTTGGTGGGATGCCTTCGAAGCTCGCGCCGACGCTCATCATCGTGAGTCTCGTGCTGTTCGTGGGTGGGATCCTCGTCGAAGGAAAGTTGAAGATCGAAACCGACCCGGTGGCCTGGGTCAACCCTGATTCCGATGCGGTCCGTCAGATCCACGCGGTCGAAGACCAAGTGGGGATCTCGAGTGAACTCGGCATCTTCGTCGAGGGCCGGAATGTCTTCAGCGACCGGGTCGTGAAGTTCGTCGATGGATTCACTGCCGACCAATTGTGCGACTACGGCCCGCGGAACCGAACGCCGGTGGGTTGCGCGGCGACGCAGCTGCAGACTCCGGTGTCCAAGCGGGTGCTCGTGAGCGCGTCGAGCATTGTCAGCATCGTCAGTGACCTCACCGAAGTCCCCGGCACGAAGCCGGTGCCGCCGACGGGTGCCCAAGTGAGAGCTGTCTGGGATGTTGCACCGGGTGGAATCCAGAAGTCCACGGTGAGCAAGGACGGCCGCGCCCTCAACCTCATCTTCGCGACGTCCCCGGCGTCGCTCGACAAGCGGGCCGTGGTCGTGAAAGAAATCCGGGCCAAGGTGTCGCCGCCCGCCGGGGTGACGGCGACGCCGGCCGGCCTCGCGGTCGTGGGTGTGGGGTTGCTCGACAACCTGGAGGCGAACCGGATCCTCCTGACGTATCTGGCGATCGGGTTCGTGTTCTTGTTCTTGGCGTTCCGGCTCCGCAGCATCGTTCGTGCCCTGCTGTCCTTGGTGCCGGTGTTGATCGCGGTCGGTGCCGCCTCGCTGTTCGCCTACTTCGCCGGGTTCACGCTGAGTCCGATGACGGCGGTCGGTGGGCCGCTGGTGGTGGCCGCCTGTACGGAGTTCACCTCGCTCATCTTGTTGCGCTTCATCGAAGAACGTCGGCGGGGTCTGTCGCCGAAGCAATCCGTCGACGTCGCGGCTGCCCGTACCGGACGCGCCTTCATCGTCTCGGCCTTGACCGCGATCTCGGGGATCGCAGTGATCGCGTCGTCGTCGCTGCCGCTCCTTCGAGATTTTGGCATCATCGTCGCGGTCAACGTGGCCGTCGCGTTGCTCAGTGCGTTGGTGATCCTGCCGCCGATGCTGGTGTGGGCCGACCAGCGCAACTGGGTGTCCCGAGGGCTCGTGAAGCCCCACGTTGCCGAGTAACGGACCCGGTCGGCGACCCGCGCCGGGGTTACGGGGGCGGCGCGAGGAGGCCGCCGTCGATGATGGCGCGGCTGAGCGGACGGGCGAGCGCGCGGAGGCGGGCACAGCCGTCCTCGCCGAGCGGCACGTAGGCGGCGACGGCGGCCGCGTCGGTGGCATCTTCGATCCATTGGCGCTGGGCGCGTCCGCGGTCGGTCAACACGAGGTCGTCGCCGAGTTCGAGGATCCCGCGGTCGCGCAGGTCGTCGATGCCGGCGTTCCATTCCTCGACCGGCCAGTCGCGGGTCGAGAGCATGACCCCGCCGGGAACGTCGCCGGTCGCGACGTGAGTGATTGCGGCTTCGAGCCCGCTCAACCCGGCGGCGACGAGCGCGGCGATGTGTCCGTCGCCGCGGTACTCACGCAACAAACTCTGGGCGTGCCAGAGGACGAGATGGTCATCCTCGGGCCAGGGGAGCGACGCGTGACCCGCGAAGAGCGGCCGGCCATCCAACCGCTCGCACGCGGTCTCCGCCGCCCGGCGCGCCAGGCCCGCTGCCTCCGCGAGGTCCGGACTGCCCACGGCATCGGGCAGTGACCGTCGGAGGGCGCCGTCGGCCGCGTGGACTCGCGCCGCCACGATGCGTTCGGGTGAGGCGATGTTCCACGCCGCGGGGATCGCATCCCGCACGAGCTGGGGCCGGAAGTTGAAGAATGTCGCGATCACGACCTCGGCCGGGACTGCGCCCATGGGCGCGGCGCGGGACGCGAAGTACCCCATCCGCCCGGATAGGCCGAGCGCTTCGTACGCGGCCGCGGCTTCGGGGGAGAAGTAGATCATCCCGTGGATGGGTTCCACGGTGCGCCAGGTGCGGCGGGCGATCATCGGATCCATGGCGGTCCTTCGGGTCGAGACGGGCTGAAGATGGTCACGCGGCGCTGACCAGTTGGACCGCGATGAGGGTCGCGATGCATCCGAAACACAGCCGGTGCTCTCGGAGAATCATCCGCGCCATGCCGAGGTGCATCTCGGTGGGTTCCGACGCGTGCGGACTCCCTGGGGCATTCCCCACGGCCACGCCCAGAGCCACCGCGCGAGGCACGGTTCGGCGGGCCGCCATCACCATCGGGACCACGGCCACGATCGCCGACATCCAGGGGACCCACGGCGAGATGTCGGCCGCCGCGAACTCGAATCCGATCGCGACGCCCGTGGCGAGCATCGCGAGTGCGACGAGCCGGCTCATGGGGTGCGCATCGGTCGTGACCCGGCGGTAGTAGGTGGCGATCGACTGCACCGCCCCCGGCGACGCGCCGGGTCCTCGCACTTGCACGTCGAACATGAGGTCCAACCACAAGACGGCGAGCAGGAACCCGGCGCCGGCGGTGACGAATGCCTCCATCGAGCGATTCTGTCACGCCGAGAATCACGACGTTCCGGTGGTGCTGATGAAGGTTCAGACGGTGACGTCGACCGCGGTGGAGGTGGTATCGCCGCGGTTGTCGGTCACCCGCAAGACGACGGTCCAAGTGCCGTGGGCGTTGTAGGAGTGGGGGAGCGTCATGCCGTTCTCGGTCAGGCCATCGCCGAAGTCCCACTCCTGCAGGGTGATGAACCCGTCGGCATCACTCGATGCGGAACTGTCGAACGTGCAGTTGAGTCCGGTGCACGAGTAATCGATCACTGCGACCGGCGGAATGTTCGGGGTGGCCACGGTGAAGGGGATCGTCACCGTACCGGTCCCGCCACGGTTGTCGGTCACGGTCAGGGTGACCTGGTAGGTCCCATCGGTGGCGAAGGTGTGGGCCGGCGCAGCGCCGGTGGCCGTCCCGCCATCGTCGAAGTTCCATGAGTAGCCGACGATGAATCCGTCGGGGTCGGACGACGTCGATCCGTCGAACGTGCAACTCAGGCCGGTGCACTGACCGGTGAAGTCGGCATTCGGCGAGACGTTGTTCGCGAGCACGGTCACGGTCGTCGAGAACGTGTCGGTACCACCTTCGTCGTCGGTCACCGTCATGGTCACGGTGCGAGTGCCACTCGTGCTGTAGGTGTGGCTCGGGTTCGGGCCCACCCCGGTCGTGCTGTCGCCGAAGTTCCAGGCGTAGGTGACGTCGCCCTCGGGATCACTTGAGGCGCTGGCATCAAACCCGCAAGCCAGGTTGATGCAATCGAAGGTGGCGTTTGCGGTTGGGTTCAGGTTCGGGACCGTGACATGGCAGGCGGTCCCGGCACAGGCGCGGAGCCAGGTGACCACGCTGGCGAGCTGATCCAGAAGCCGGGTACGGCGCGGCTCGGCGGCTGCATTTCGCAGCTCGTACGGATCGGTTCGATGGTCGTACAGCTCGCGTTCGCCGGTCGACAGCTCGAAGTACGAGAAGCGACCCGCTTGAACGCCGAAGGCGCTCGGGTGCGAGACGCCGCTGCCCTCGTCGGACGTGTCGAGGGTGACCGTGTGGAAAATGGCCCGCCGGTCGGTGCCGGGCGTCGTGAGGAATGGTCGCCACGACTGGCCGTCCTGCGCGCGGAGCGGTGTGGCGCCCGCGAAGTCTGCGATCGTGGCGGCGAGGTCGGTGTTGACCACCGGGGTCGGATTGGTTCCCACCGGGATGCCCGGTCCCTTGACGAGGAGCGGCACCCGCATACTCGGCTCGTATCCGACCTCTTTGCCTTGGACGATCCGGTGTTCGCCGAGCACGAAACCGTTGTCGCTCGTGAACATGATGATGGTGTTGCCGGATTCGCCGGCGGCATCGATGTCGTTGACCACCTTCTCGACCATGTCGTCGAGTGCCACGATCATCCGCAATCGGGTTCGCTCCAAGTTCTGGATCGACTTGGTGCGGATCGCGGTGAGCGCGGGGAGTGATTGCACCCACGCGGGCTTGTCGGTCACGTCCGCCTCGTTGTACGCGGGGCTCTGCGGCAGCGTCCAGGTGCTCATGGTGGTGGCGTAGCGACTGGCGTACCGGATGCCCGGTCCCTTGTGCGGGGCCGTCGGGGTCAGCACCATGAAGTACGGCTTGCCCGCGGTCCGCGCTTCGGCCATCGTGCTGACGGCACGGTCGCCGAGCACTTCGGTCTGCGCCCACTGGTCTCCGCTCGTGGGGTACACGATCTTCTGGGCTTGGTCCTTGAGGGCGTACCCCCACTGGTTGTAGATCTTCGAGCAGAGGGCCTGCCAGTGGTCCCACCCGGCCGGCGCGGCTTTCCCGCAGCCGTACCCGTTCATGTATTTGCCGATGAGGCTCGTGTGGTAGCCGGCGGTGCGCATCCACGCGCCCAGCGTGTTGTTGTGCGCGAAGTTCAGGTACCCGTAGTTGTTGAACACCCGGTTGTTGGTCGCGTACTGGCCCGAGAGAAACGCCGAGCGCGACGGGCAGCACAGTGACGTGGACACGTACGAGTTCGTGAAGTCGGTGCCCTGGAGCAGGGCCCGCGTCTTGGGCATGGCCCACATCTCGTCGTAGCGCATGTCGTCGACATCGATGACGACGACGTTCGGCTTGCCGGCCGCTTGGGCTGGTTGGTCGGTATCGCTGGCGACGAGTACGCCGGCACAGCCCGCCACAACCACCGTGAGCGCAGCGACGAGACGTCGCAGACGAGTCTTCATTCCGAACCCCCAGCAGATCCCACACCCCAGCAGCGCAAGTCGTACAAGAGTAGTAGTTCTCCCGCCGGTTCGTACCAGTTCGTCCGATGGCCGGG
>JANLRZ010000053.1:0-2345 GCA_031362155.1 Acidimicrobiia bacterium
GTTGCCGAGGTTGTACGCGTCGGTGCCGGGATACAACGCGTCCGTGAACTCGGGTACCACGAGGATCGCGCCGGCGCGGCGCGCCGCAGATATCCAGCTGTCACGGTACCCGCGCCCGTCCCGAGACTGCCCGTGCATCACAAAGAGAACGGGCGCTGTTGTCAGGTTGGTTGCGGGCGTGGCGTACCAAACGTTGAGCGGACGATCCTGCAGTGGCGCGTACGCGCGAAAAGTGAATGCGCCAGTAGTTCCCGGCTCCAGAACCTGTGCAGGGAGCGGCGTTTTCGGAGGAACGAACTGTCCGGCACCGGCACCGCAACCGCTGATTGCTACGGAGACACAGATCAGAGCAGCCGTTCGGTGCCATCGACGTTTGATCATCGACCCACTGCGCACGTTCCCGGATCTCCCACAGTTGGCGTGGATGCGCCCGTCCAGGCGCCGCTTCTTGTGTTGTCGGCGGCGGGCCGCACACAACTTGAATGGAAGTCGAAATGTCGGAGATTCCGCGCACCTGTGAGGCGCCTTCTGAGGATCACTCCTCGCGGCCTGATGAGGGCGGTAGGAGAGGTTTCTACCCCCCGAACTTGGGTACACCCCTCGATCACGAGGCCTGGCCGATCTCGCGCCGAGCGAGTGACAAGCCCGAACCGTCTACTCCATCGAGAAGGAGCGTCGCAATGACGACACACGACGACTTCGACGAGTTGGTCCGAGTGGCCGACGGCACCATGATCATCGTCACGGCGAGCTTCGGCGGGGAGCGCGCCGGATGTCTGGTCGGCTTCCACTGTCAGTGCAGCATCGAGCCGGCCCGATATGCGATCTGGCTGTCGAAACCCAACCACACGTGTCGAATCGCGATTCAGTCCACCCACCTCGGTGTCCACTTCCTCGGTCGCGAGGACGTCGAACTCGCCCGCAGGTTCGGTGAACACACGGGTGACGAGATGGACAAGTTCAGCGGTCAGGCGGTCGACGAAGGGCCCGGGGGTGTTCCGCTTTTGACCGAATGCGCCAACCGTATGGTGACGAGACGGGTCACATCGATGGACGATGGCGGAGATCACATCTGTTTCGTTGCCGAGGCCGTGACGGTGAGAAACGCCAGGCGCTCGGCGCCACTCCGACTCTCAGACGTTTCCGACTTCACGCCGGGTCATGCCGCCGAGGATCGTCCCGTTGACGCCTGATCCGAGCCGATCACGCTCGGTATCGAGCGGGTTGGTCAGGGTTGAGTCGCGGCGGCGTACTCCTCGACTGAGGGCGGCACCACGAGCGTTTCGAAGACGTTGAGATACCGCTCGCACATGCGATCTGCGGAGAATCGCTGCGCCTGTCGGCGACACGCGTCCGGGTCGATCTCTCGGAGGCGCCCGACGGCCTCGACCATGCCTTCGAGATCGTCACAGATGAAGCCGCTGACCCCATCGACCAGCACCTCGGGCACGGAACCGCGGCGGAGGGCGATGACGGGGGTTCCCGCCGCCATGGATTCGATCATGACCAGGCCGAAGGGCTCGGGCCAGTCACTCGGAAAGATTGTGGCTGCGGCGCCGGCGTACAGGTCCGGCTTCTCGTGTTCGAACACCTCGCCCAGGAACTCGACGGCGTTCGCCGCGAACAAGGGCTCGATGTGTTCCACGAAATACGCGACGTCGGTGGGATCGACCTTCGCGGCCACCCGCAAGGGAAACCCGGTGCGCCGAGCGACTTCCACTGCCAGGTCGGGTCGCTTCTCATGGTGAATGCGTCCGACGAAGTTCAAGCACGAGGCCGAACCTCGTGGTTCGCTCAGATACGCGCCGAGGTCAAGCCCGTTGGGGACGGTCGCCAACCAGTTCAGATCGAGCGCACGCACGGCGTCTCGCTGGTGGTCGCTGATCGACACCAATGGAACCTGCGGAAAGCGCGCGAGTTCACGGCGCGCGACATCGAGGTCCAAGCGGCCGTGCAGCGTGAGGAGAGTGGGCGCGGAGGTGGTTTCGGCGGCAAAGGGCAGGGTCGCCATATCGGTGTGGGCGTGGATGACATCGAAGTCCGCGGCGCGCTCGTACACACCTGCGAGCATCTCCACGTGAAGCTGCGGCGCAAGATCCAACATTTCGGCTCGGGTCATCCGGGCGCGCAGCGGCTCGGCGACGGTCGGCACCAGGGTCGCGGCCGTCGTCGAGGTCGCGGGGCCAAACAGCGTGACGTCGTGCCCCCGGCGCACGAGCCCGTCACACAGCGCCGCGATCACCCGCTCCGTCCCGCCGTATCTCACCGGAGGAACCGATTCGTACATCGGAGCAACTTCCGCGATTTTCATGCGGGCGCACCCAACGCAGTGGTCGCGGAGTCGG
>JANLRZ010000073.1:0-9787 GCA_031362155.1 Acidimicrobiia bacterium
TCATCGTCTTCGTCCTCGCCGCGGACAACTGCTCGCGGGTGCTCCTGTCCGTTTCTCGGTGAGAGTGCGCGCGGCCCGGAGCGAGGGGGCCGACGCGGGTAACCTCCGCGGCCGAACCGGAGGACGCGATGAGTACATGGACGAACCAAGCCGCTGACGCGATCGAGAAGACGATCGTCACGGTGCGTGACCGCACCGTCGAGCCTGCGAACAAGGCGGCCAAAGCACTGGTCTACGGCGTCTTCGCCTTGTGCTGTGCCCTGACGGCGTTCCTGCTGGCTTCCATCGTCATGTTCCGGGCGCTGACCTACGTGCTCCCGGTCTGGGCATCGTGGGTCGTGCTCGGCGGAATCTTCATCGGTGCCGGGTTGTTCCTCTGGTCCCGTCGTACTGGAGGAAGCAGTGTCTGAGCACCATGAAGTCGTCATCGTCGGGTCTGGCCCGGCCGGGCTGACCGCGGCGGTGTACACCGCCCGGGCGAATCTCGAGCCCGTCGTCGTCGAGGGGCTAGCCGCAGGTGGCCAACTGATGTTGACCACCGAAGTCGAGAATTACCCGGGGTTTCCCGAGGGGATTATGGGTCCCGAGCTCATGATGCAGTTCCGGGACCAGGCCGAGCGCTTCGGCACCCGATTCATCACCGCCGACGCCGACCGCGTCGATCTCTCGTCGCGGCCCTTCCGCGTGACGGTGGGCGATCTCGAGCTGACTGCGGATGCCCTGATCATCTCGACCGGCGCCACGGCGCGCATGCTTGGCCTCGAGAGCGAGGGCCGACTCCTTGGCCACGGGGTCTCGACGTGCGCGACCTGTGACGGGTTCTTCTTCCGCGACCACGAGATCGCGGTCGTCGGCGGTGGCGACTCCGCGATCGAGGAAGCCAACTTCCTCACGAAGTTCGCGAGCAAGGTCACGCTGATTCACCGGCGTGACGAACTGCGGGCGTCGAAGATCATGCAGGACCGGGCGCTGGCCAACCCCAAGATCGAGTTCCGGTGGAACGCCGAGGTCATCGAAGTAATGGGTGACACCAAGCTCGAAGGGATCCGCCTGCGAGACACCGTGACCGGCGACGAGTCCGAGCTCGCGGTGACCGGCCTGTTCGTGGCGATCGGACACACCCCGACCACCGGCCTGTTCGCCGGCCAGCTCGACCTCGACGACGAGGGCTACATCAACACGGCACCGGATTCGACCCAGACATCGATCCCCGGCGTCTTCGCCTGCGGCGACGTTCAGGACCACACCTATCGCCAGGCGATCACCGCGGCGGGGAGTGGCTGCATGTCGGCCATCGAGACCGAGCGATACCTGGAGTCGCTCAAACACCTGGCCCAAGCCTGACGCCCGTCATCGCGCGCAGCGTGGTCGGCGACTCCGCCAAGTGTCACCCCACCCTCGGGAATGACCGAGAACCCCGTTCCGTTGATCACCATCACTAGAATCCTCACCCTTCGCACCATTTCCTCGAAAGGATCTCGCCGTGGCCGAGAACATCCTCACTCTGTCGGACGCAACCTTTGACGAGAGCGTCAGTGGATCCGAGACTCCGATCGTGGTCGACTTCTGGGCCGAGTGGTGTGGTCCCTGCAAGATGATCGCTCCGGCACTGGAAGAAATTGCCAGCGAGCAGGCGGGCCGGCTGACGGTCGCAAAGCTCAATGTCGACGAAAACCCCGACACTGCTCGGCGGTTCGACGTCATGAGCATTCCCACCCTGCTCGTCTTCCAGGGTGGCGAACCGGTGAAGCGTCTCGTCGGTGCGAAAGGCAAGGGCCAGCTCCTCCAGGACCTCTCCGAGTACATCGGCTGAGTGATCCACCAGCGCGCGACGCGGCTCCCGTGAGCGGCTCGGTCGTTCTCCGGCCTGGGGATTCCGGCGACGCAGTTCGGGATCTTCAGCATCGACTGGCCGGCGCGGGATTCGGCGTCAGCCCGTCCGAACTCGGGACCTTCGGTCCACTCACCGACGCGGCCGTTCGCGCGTTCCAGCGTCATCGTTCCATTCGCGTCGACGGCGCGGTCGGTCGCGAAACCTGGTCGGCATTGGTCGAATCGGGCTTCGAACTGGGTGACCGCTTGCTGTACCTGCGCACCCCGAATCTCCGTGGCGACGATGTGGCCACCCTCCAACACACCCTCAACCGCCTCGGGTTCGACGCCGGTCGCGAGGACGGCATTCTGGGACCCGACACCGCCGGCGCGTTAGCCGAGTTCCAACGCAACTCGGGTCTGAGCGTCGATGGTATTGCCGGGCCGGCCACACTCGACGCGTTCGCACGCGTGGCCTTGATGGCCGCGGGATCGGTCAACCGCGTCCGCGAGCGAGATCAACTGCGGCGGCCGCCCCAGCTCATCGATCGTCGCATCTACCTGGCGGTGCAACCAGGGTTCGACCAGATCGGAACTCCGTTGCTCCAGGAACTGACTCGGGCCGGTGCTCAGGTCATGCCCGATGTCTCAGGCGCCGACGACCACGAGCTGGCCAGCCGGGCCAACCGTTGGCGGGCCGACCTCTTCCTCGCGATTCGCAGTGGCGATCATCCAACGTGGCAGTGCCGATACTTCGCCTCCGGATCGTTTCGCTCGGAGCGCGGGCACCACGCCGCCGCGGTCATGGGGGAGGAACTTACCGACCAGCTCGGGCCGTCCCATCCCGACGGAGTGACGGGGTGTGCCTATTCGGTGCTTCGCGAGACCCGGATGGCGGCCGTGGTCTGTGAACTCTGCGATGACGACGCGGTGACGGTCGCGACCATCATGGGCCGGTCTGCCGAGGTCGGTTCCGCGCTGGCCGGAGCCGTTCGGCGAGCGTTCGAAGAACCCTCGACCGAGTCGTAACGGCTCAGCCGACGATCGCCTTGTAGATCCGTTCGAGATCTTCCAGGTCCGAGAACTCGACGGTGACCTTGCCGCGTTTCGAGCCCATCGCGATGCTCACACGCGTATCGAGATGATCGCCGAGGAGTCCCTCGAGTTCTTCAAGACCCGGCGGCCGCAGAGGGTTCGTCGCGCGCGCTGCATCGACGCCACCCTTCGCTCCCGCCTTGGGCGAGGCCGTCGGGCCTTTGACCGCTTCTTCGACCGCACGCACCGACCAGCCTTCGCTGACGACCGCTTGGGCCAGACGTTCCTGGAGACCTCGATCCGGTGTGCCCAGCAACGCGCGGGCATGGCCCATCGTCAGGCCGCCGTCGCGAACCAGTTTCTGCACGGTCGGTGGCAGTTGCAGCAACCGGAGGGTGTTCGAGATCGACGCCCGGCTCTTTCCCACTCGCGTGGCAACGTCATCGTGGGTCAGGGAGAAGTCCTCGATGAGTTGTTGGTACGCCGCGGCCTCCTCCAACGCGTTGAGATCCGACCGGTGGATGTTCTCGACCAGGGCTTCTTCCAACGCGTCGGCGTCGTTGCTCTCGCGCACCAAGGCCGGAATTCGCGCCAGGCCAAGTCGGCGGGCCGCCCGCCAGCGCCGCTCGCCGGCGATGAGTTCGAACTCGTCGCCGATCGGGCGCACCAGGATCGGCTGAAGGATCCCGACCTCTCGGATCGACTCGGTCAGCGCCTGGAGCATCTCCTCGTCGAAGCGCTCCCGGGGCTGATATTGGTTGGGACGAATCGCGGAGACCTCGACCTCACGCAGGCCGCCGGTGGATGCTCCAGTCCCGGTGGGGATGAGAGCTCCCAGACCCTTACCCAGTCCGCCTCGTCGCGCCACTGCTCACCTCCTTGGCCAGCTCCCGGTAGGCAACCGCACCGCGGGAGGTTGGGTCGAACAAGATAATCGGCTGCCCAAAGGACGGCGCCTCCGACAATCGAACAGTACGCGGGATCACGGTGAGATACACGGTTCTCCCGAAATGATTCCGAACTTCCTGCTCGACTTGGTCGGCCAACTTGGTCCGGGCGTCGTACATCGTGAGCACGATGCCTCTGACATCCAGCGTCGGGTTGAGGTTGGTTCTCACCAAGGTGACGTTCCTGATGAGCTGGCTCAGACCCTCGAGTGCGTAGTACTCACACTGAATCGGCACCAGCACGTCGTCGGCCGCCGCGAGGCCGTTGACGGTCAGCAGTCCGAGCGACGGCGGGCAGTCGATGAGGATGTAGTCGTAGTCCTCGCGGATCTCGTGAAGCGCCCGGCGCAGTTTCAACTCTCGACTGAACGCCGGCACGAGCTCGATCTCAGCACCGGCAAGGTCGATCGTGGCCGGGGCGACGAAGAGGTTCTTGAGTGATGTCGGCTCGATGCAGTCTTCGATGTTGGTGTCACTCATGATCACGTCATAGATCGAACCCTCGATCTCGCGAGCATTGACTCCGAGTCCCGTGGTGGCGTTGCCCTGCGGGTCGAGGTCGACCACTAAGACTCGGAAGCCCAGGTCGGCGAGTGACGCTCCGAGGTTGACCGACGTCGTGGTCTTGCCGACCCCGCCCTTCTGATTCGCGATCGCGAAAATCCGGGGAAGGTCGTAGGGGATTACTTCATCCCTGTTGTCGTCGTCAGCGTCGTCCGCGTCGTCCGCCTCGTCGTCGTTGTCGCCGTCCGTGACTTCGGCTTCGCTGAGAACCTCGGGCGCATCGACTTCGGCGGTGTCCGCCACCGACGCGGGGATCCCGTCAGAGGCCTCGGCCGTGCCGGCGGCCTCCGGAGCGGGCTCCGCCTCAGCCGATGCAGCCACAGGTTCGGCCGTCACCGGATCGGCCTCGTCGTCCGGTAGGGGCGTCGCGGGGCGAATTGTGTCCGAACCCGGCTGGGAATCGTCGTCGGGCGAGGCGCCCGGGTCGACTGATCCTCCGAAGACCCTGGTGTTGGGGACCTGATCCGTCGATGGTGTTCCCTCAGCGGGATGCGCCTCCGAGGAGTCGTGCTCTTCCATTTCAGCCTCCGAGGCAGTCTCGTGCTTGCGTCGCGCGCCGAACAACTTGCGGCCTCGCCGCTTTGGGTCCACTGAATCCATGGACGTCCCTCCCGGATCGAAGTCGGGCGGATGTTTCACGTGAAACGTTCCAAGGCTCCCGATCGATGTTTCACGTGGAACATCGGGTTCACCAGAGGGGAGACCTCGAGGGAAGGTTGCGCGGCCGAGGCAGTGCGCTCGGCAACGACGAGGTTTTGGTGAGGATAACGAATGACGATGACCCGTGCACGACTCGGCGCAACATCCCGAGACCCAGGGCCGCCAGATCCGGTTCTGGCCATCGGGTCGAGTCCGAATCCGGAGGTTCGCTCACCGAGAGTTCGCCGCCCACTGCCAGCAGACCGGATGCACACTCAGCGGTCGCTGCGGGTGAGCCAAACGAACGAGAGGTGATCAGGCTGAACCGCTCCCTGAACTCTGGTGCGTGCCCGAACACCTCGGCTCGACCCTCCAGCACGGTGACTCGATCAGCGATTCCAAGTCGAGCGATTGCCGTACGAAGCCAGGCGGTCCTCCCGAGTTGACTCTCGAGCAGCCAGGCCGGAAATTCGGGCCAATGGTGTGCCAGCACCAGCCCGGGGATACCTCCGCCCGAACCCAGGTCGAGAAACGGTCCAGGCACCAGCGCGTCGGACCACGCCATCGCGTGGTCGATGTGGCGACGGACTGGGTCGGGGCCGAGGTGACCGAGGCGCTTCGCGTCTTCCAAGACGGCGCTCAGCGCGCCGTTCGGTGTCACGCGGGGCGGATCACCACGTACCGACGGGGATCGTCGCCTTCGGAGGAGGTCTCGACCCCATCGATGTCGGTCACCGTGTCGTGGACCGTCTTTCGGTCGATCGAGCCCATCGGCTCGAGCGCCCGCGCTTCCCCGCTGCTCAGCACCTCGTCGACGATCGAACGGGTAAAGACCTCGAGCGCCGCGCGGCGCTTGGCTCGGTACCCACCGACGTCGACCCGGACGCGCGCCGCGTGACCCCCGGCCTCGCGCTGCACCACAGCCCGAGTGAGTTCCTCGATTGCCGACAGCGTGGCCGCCTTCGGGCCGACCAGCAGTCCGAGCTCGGAACCCTCGACCTCGACCTCGATCAAGTCGTCGCCGGTCTCCGAGGTCACATTCGCCTCGAGCCCGATCGCCTCGATCAAGCCCGCGACAAAGTCTTCGGCCACCTCTGCTTGTTCTTCGACCGATACGTCGTTCTCGTCCACTGGTGGCGTCCCCTCGTTCTTCGGTTGCTGCTGTTTCGACTGTGACTGTGGCGCTGACTTGGGCTTCTGCTTCGGCCGGTCGGCCGACTTTCCACGGCCGGCACCCTCGCGCTTCTCGCGACCGCCGTCCGCGCTCTTTTCCCGCCGCGGGCCTTCACTCCGCCGCGATCCGCCCTTGCCCCGTCCGCGCTTGCGATCGTGGGGCTTTTCGCGCGAGATCGGCTTGAGCCGCACCCGGATCCGGGCCTCGCTCTTGGTGAACCGGCTGAGCAGCCCGGTCTTGGGCTCTTCGAGCACCTCGTACTCGACGTCGTCCTCGTGCACGCCCAACTCGTCGAGCGCGGCCTCGAGGGCATCGGCGACCGATCGACCGGTGGTCTGGATCCACTCCATCAGCGTTTCCGCTTTCGGTTACTCCGTGCGCCGTTCCCGGACGATGGCGGTTTCGGTTCGCCGGCACCCTTGGCGCCGGTCGTCGGTTTCTTGGCGCCACTCTTAGGCCCCGCGGACTTCACCGGTTTCGATGAGGTCTCGCGCGACTTCGGACTGTCGACCACGGCAGTACTCGCAGACTTGCCCGATCCACCGGATGTCTCGCCGTTCAGTTCACCCTTGCCCTTCTTCGGTGGTGGGCCGGCCGCGGTGCCGATGGTTCGGAGGACCACTTCCTGCTGGCCGATCTGCCACAGGTTCGAGGTGAAGAAGTAGAGGACGACCCCGGAGAGAATCCCCCAGGAGATGAATCCGAAGACGATCGGAAAGACCTTGGCGATGATGGCCATCTGCGGGTTCGGTGTGGTCTGGTTCCGCATTGTCTGGCGCTGCTGGAGATACCCGGTGATGAGCACCAGGCCGACCAGCACCAAGTAGGGCCACGCGTCGGCGAGGCCGGACTTTGCCGCTTGCGATGCAGACTTCTGCAGGTCCATGCCGAGAAACTTCATGTTGGGTTTGCACTGTGCGACCTTGACGCCCGCACCACAGATGTCGGTGTACATCTTGGAGTCGGTGGGAATGAAGTCCTGGATCTTGTGCAGCGTCTGAAACAGCGCAATGAAGACCGGCATCTGCAAGATGAGCGGGAGACAACCTCCGAGCGGGTTGATCTCGTTCTCCTTGTAGAACTTCATCATCTCTTCGTTGAGCTTCTGGCGGTCGTTCTTGTATTTCGCCTGCAGCTTCTTGATCTCGGGTTGCACCCGCTGCATCGCGATCATCGACTTCGCCTGCTTCGCCGTCAGCGGGAACAGCGCGAGCCGAACCGCCACCGTGAGCAAGATGATGGCCACCCCAGCGTTGGGAACGATGGAGTAGAAGAAGGCAAGGATCGAGCCCATGCCGTCGCGAATGCCGTCCCAGATCACCATTGCGGACTACCTTCCCGGTCCGAACGTGTGTTCGGTAAAGTGACGGGGTCGTACCCGCCTGGGTGCCAGGGGTGGCACCGACCAATGCGTTTGATTCCCATCCACGCACCGCGAGTCAGGCCATAGACCTCGATCGCGTCTTTCGAATACTGCGAGCAGCTCGGTGCGAACCGGCACCGGGAGGTGGTCCCGGCCATGATGCGCTGGTAGGCGCCGATCGCCGCCATCCCGACACGGGCTGCATATCCCGGCCGCACCGCCGGATTCACGAGGTTCCCAGCAGACAGACCGCGAGTGACCGGTCGAGTTCCGCGGAGGTGGCGGTCACCGCCCGTGCGTCCGCCCCGATCAGGTACGCCGCGCCCGGTTGCAGCCGGTCGGCATGGTCGGACAGCATCACCCGAAGGCGACGACGAAGGCGGTTCCGGGTCACTGCGTTTCCCACTGTTCGACCGATCGCGAATGCGACCTGAGGCGGTGAACTCTCCGGGAGCGTGACTCGCCGAACCCACAGCGCTCCGTCGCGTCGCGGGCGGACCCGGGCAAACTCAGCGAACATCGCACGGCTGCGGACGCGGTGGATCAGGCCGAGATTCGGGCGCGACCGCGGCCGCGCCGGGACTTCAGGACCGCGCGACCCGCGCGATTCTTCATCCGGGTGCGAAACCCGTGTTTCTTCTTGCGCTTCCGGTTGTTGGGCTGGAAGGTCCGCTTCACGCATGGCCTCCTCGAAGAGGAACAGGGCGCACCATGAGACCCGGCGAAGGATGTCCGGGCTGAGCTGGGGGCGCGGGAACTTGGGATCTTAGGGTTGTGGCCTCGGTGCTCGCAACGTGGGCGTCCACTTCTCCGAGAAAAATGCCGGCGCCCAACGCCATCTGTGGCCTTTGGCGCTCGCCCGGAAATCCCCACTGTCCGCGCGAAGTGGGGACAACTCCACCACGAGGCGTATTCGTGAGTCAGCGACTTGGGGATATCGCCACCTGACTGATCGAATTACATCAATGAAGTTCTGGACTGCTCCCTTGAGTGGGTAGGGGTCGGCTGCTACGGTCGCCCCTCCCACCGCTCCGTCCACGGTCGCGGTTCGGTGGTGGTTCCTGGGTCATCTGACCCAGGCTGAGACCGACGGCGGAGGAGATCGGCCCCATTCTGTGGGGTCAAGAAGTTCTCCACACATGTGGATGGGGCTGTGGAAATTCCTGACTGGCGAGTCACAGCGGCGACCCAAGCCTGGGAGTCGGCAACCACTGCGTTGCAGGCCCAGCTTTCCGAAGCCACCTGGAACACCTGGTTTCGAGATGTCCGCCCTGTCGACCTCGAAGGGGACCGGCTGCGGCTTTCGATCCCCAACGGCGTGGTCCGTGAGCGGATTCGGGCGAGTTACAGCGGATTGATGACCGCGGTACTCCAAGAGGTCACCGGCGACGACATCGCCCTCGATCTGGTGGTCGAAGCCGCGCCCAGGGTCGACGAGCTCGTCGAGTATCCCGGCCAGCAGGCCCCGGCGGCCGCGCACGACGATCGGCCGGGGCCGGTCACGACCGCACCGGCACCCGACCCGGCGAGTTCCTGGACGGCCCTGAACCCCCGGTACACCTTCGAACACTTCGTCATCGGCGCGTCAAACCGGTTCGCGCACGCCGCGGCCCTGGCCGTCGCCGAGACCCCGGCGCGTTCCTACAACCCGCTCTTCATCTACGGGCCGGCCGGGTTGGGCAAGACCCACCTCCTGCACGCGATCGGCAACTACGTCAAAGACGTCCACCAACTGAGCCGAGTTCGGTACGTATCGACCGAAACGCTCATGAACGAGTTCGTGGACGCGATCCGCAACAACGCCGCCAACTCCTTCCGGCGGCGCTACCGCGAGGTCGACGTGCTCCTCGTCGACGACATTCAGTTCCTCGAGCGGTCCCAGCAGCTCCAGGAGGAGTTCTTCCACACGTTCAACTCACTCCACGGGGCCGGCGGACAGATCGTGTTGTCCTCGGACCGCCCGCCGAAGCAGATTCCCCGGCTCGAGGATCGATTGCGCACCCGCCTCGAATGGGGGCTCATCACCGACGTTCAGCCGCCGGAGTTCGAGACCCGCCTCGCGATTCTTCGGATGAAGGCCGAGTCGGAAGGGCTCGAGAACATGCCCGACGAAGTGCTGGCCTTCATCGCGTCGAACATCTCCGACAACGTCCGTGAACTCGAAGGCGCGCTGATCCGAATCGCCGCCTACTCCAGTTTGCACCGGACCACACTCGACGAGACCGTGGCCAAACAGGTCCTTGCCGATCTCCT
>JANLRZ010000098.1:0-5973 GCA_031362155.1 Acidimicrobiia bacterium
GAAGTCGGCTTCGTCGTAGAGCTCGAGCCGATCGACCAACCCCGATTCGTCGACGTGCATGACGTAGCACGTGACCTGTTCGAACTCGGATCCCGTGTCGGAGATCGCGAGCCAGCGCTGAACCGTGAGCAGGGCGCTCCCAGCCAGGTGCAGGACTCGGTCCACGACGGATCCCTCGACCCGATCGAGCCCGGTGTATCCGGCATCGAGGAGATACTGCAGATCCCCGTCGCCGTATCCGAGGAGTCGACGGTCAACGAACACGAAACCAGGGGCGACAAGGCAAGCAAGCTCGGCGGTGTCGTCTCGCAGCGACACCGAGCCGAATTTCCCGCAGACCGTCAGCAGCCGCTGGAACGGCTCGCCCTCACCGACGAAGTACGCCGCGTCGAGCGCTCGGAGCGCCGCCGGAAGGTCATCGTCGTCGAAGAGCACTGATCTGACCATGCGGCCCTCGGCATCCAACTCGTTGACCGAGAGACGGGCGCTCTCGTCCCCCGCCGCCGTGTGGGTCACCATCCGGCTCAACGCAAGCCGCTCGCCCCGCACCGCGATGATGACCGGTTCGGCGAAAGAGAACCCTTGATCGATCGTCGCCTCGAGGTCGGCCATCCTCGCAATCGGGTCGAGATCGACGGTCGCCACGATGGAACGCCGGTCGTCGTGGACGGAACCGGGTGCGATCAACCGCCCGAGTGCGGCACGGTCCTTGGAGTTGAACGCGACCCGCAACTGCTCCATGAATCGGGACGCGAGGTTGTCGGCGAACGGGGTACGGGGGTCGGCCGTCACCCCGGCATCGAGCTCGTCGAAGCGGGCGAGCGCGGCCGCGAAGTCGTCGTCCCCGTACAACTCCAAGCGGTTGACCCGGTCCGAATCGTCGATGCCCATGACGACACAACCCGAGCGTTCGTATTGACTGCCTTCCGCGCTCATTGGGGTCTGCGAGTTCACGGTGAGCAGCGCGTGCTCGTTGACGTACACGACGCGGTTAATGCCCCAGCCGTCGGTCTGGCTCACGCTGGTCATCTCCAGGAAGTAAGCCCGATCACCCGCACCGAAGCCGAGCGGCTTGTGGTCGACGACCACGAAGTCGGGAGCCATCCGCTCGCGGAATTCGCCTACGTCGCCACCGTCCATCGCCGCGGCGTACCGGCCCACGGCCCCGAGTACCCGTTGGAAAGGCGCGCCCTCGCCGAAGTAGTACGACCGATCGAGCTCAGCGAGCGCGACAGTCAGGTCGTCCTCGTCGAAGAACACTGAGCGGGCCAGCCGGCCGTCCGGGCCGAGCCCGTCCACGACGAGGCGCGGGCTCTCGTCACCTTCCGGCGTGCGGTACACCAACCGCCGAAGGCAGAGCCGCGCCCCCCGCACTGCAATTACCTCGGGTTCGAGGATGACGAAACCCTGCGCGGTTGCAGCCTGCGTATCGCTCGTGAGCGCCTCGACATCGGGCACCGCGACGATAGAACGCCGGTCTTCGAAGACATATCCGTCCGCCGTGAGCCGGCCGGCCGCCTCGTAGTCCCCGGCGTTGAGCGCCACCCGGAGCTGTTCCAGGAACCGCGACGCTGCGTTCACTGCGAGCGCGGTGCGCGTGTCCCCGGCACGGCTTGGCGCTTCCGGTTCTGAGGCGCGCATGGATGCGCGGACGGGATCCTCACTCGTCGACGCCGCGTCCGACAACCGGGCCGCGGGGACGGTCGCACCCTTGGCCTCGTAGAGCCGCAGGGCGTCGGCCCGAGCCGCGCCGGCTCCCCCGGCATCGCCGGCCGCGTCGCGCAGATCGGCGAGCGCCACGCACGCGTCGGCGTGATCGAGGACCAGGTCCGTCGCGGCCGCGATCCCGACCGCCTCCTCCGCCAGCGCGACGCCCGCATCGGCGTCGCCTCGGGCCGCGTGGACGCGAGCCCGGGCGACGCGCCACGCGATTGCCGTCTTCAGGTTCTGGCCGGCCACCGCCTCGCTCTCCCGAGCCGCGAGGTCGGCTTCGTCGATGTGGCCCTCCTCGAGGAGGGCCTGCGCGAGCAGCGCGCCCGCCTGACCGGCGTCGGCCCCGACCCCGAGCGCGCCGAGCCCCTCGTAGGCAGAGCGCAGCGGCACCACGGCCGCGGCCGAGTCACCTGCAATCACCTCGACCATCCCGGCAAACAGGTCGGTCTCGAGCAGGCCGTGGGTGATGCCCAACTCTTCCAGCGCCTCCCGGGCCGATGCGAGCATCGAACGGGACACGTCGAACCGACCGCGCAATGCTTCGAGGACGGCTTGGCACCGCATGGAGGTCGCCTCGACCGAGGGCGATGCGGTCGTGATCCGCAGCAGCCGCACGACGTCGAGACACCGACCGCCCGCCCGAGCGACTGGGCTCGGGCCGAAGAGTGCGGCGACCGGCGCGGCGCCGAGCACGGCGGTCACGCGGCGGCGGTCGTCGACCGCACGAGCCGCGCCGAGCGCGAGGTCGAGCACCGCCTCGGCTTCGCCGACCCGGCCGAGGCGAGCGAGGAGCCCAGCCCGAACTTGGTGCGCCTTCGCCTCACCGGCGCCGTCACCGAGGCGGGCCAGGGTGGCCGCGGCTGCGGTGGCGAGCGCGTCGGCATCGATCAGACCCTGCGGATCGGTGAGGCCAACGAGCTGGGCGCGGAAGCATTCGCCCCATGCCGCGAGCTGCTCGTTCGGTCCCGCAATCGCCCGGAGTTCGTCGACGAGTGGCGTGGCACCACTGACGTCACCAGACGCGAGGGAACACTCGCACGCGACGAGCAAGAGCTCGGCGCGGGCTTCGGCCTCGGAGTCGGGCAATACGGCCAGCGCCCGACGCGCCAATGCCCCCGCGGCGGCGAGGTCGTCTCGATCCAGCGCGCGGTTCGACGCGACCGCGAGCAGATCGGCCGCGCGCTGGCCGATGGCATCGGTCTCCTCGTCGCGTGAGCCCAGCTCCGTCCGGTAGCGATGGGCCTGCTCATAGTGGAACGCGATCGCGGCTTCGTGCTCGCCGATAAGCGTCGCCGCACTGGCGTCGGTCCACTCCCCGACTTGACGGTGCAATTCCGCCCTCGACGTCTTGAGTAATCGACGGTAGGCCGCGTCGCGGATCAGCACGTGGTGGAACCGGTGTACGGGGTCGTCTCCCCAGTACGTGCCGGTCGGCTCGACGAGCTCCTTGCGGCGCATCGCCTCGAGCAGCACGCCGACCCTGAGGTCACCCTCGATGAGGTGGTCCAATGCTCCGACGCTGAACTCGGCGCCGATCACCGAGGCGAGTTCGAGCACCCGCCGTTCGTTGGCGGGAAGCCGTTCCACGCGGGCACCCAACAGCGACTGAATCGTCGGCGGCACGTCGACGGCCTCGGCGTCGATCGCGAGCATCCACGTGCCGTCCTCGCGACGTTGGATCACCTGGTCGTCGACGAGCATGCGTACCAGTTCCCGCACGAAGAGCGGGTTGCCGTCGGTCGAGGCCGGCAACCGTTCGACGAGTTCACGCGGCAACGCGCTGCCGAGCAGACCGGCCGCGAGCGCCTCGGTGGCGGCGCGGTCCAGACCGTCGAGCGCGAGCACGTCGGCGACCCGTCGGCCCGGTTCGGTGAGTGAAGCGCGCAACTCGCGCAGCTCGGGTCGGGCCAGACCGACGAGCAGCACCGGCGCGTTCGTCACCCACTCCGCGAGGTGTTCGAGCAGGTCGAGCAGCTTCGGCTCGGCCCACTGGATGTCGTCGATCACGACGACCAGTGGGTGCTCCCCGGCGAGAGATTCGAACAACCGCCGGATTGCCCAGAACGTCTCCTCCACCGATCGCGCGGGCGCGGCGCCGAGTACCCCTGCCAGCACGTCGACCACGCGGATCGCATCGGGATCATCAGCACCCACCAGCAGCGTCACGCGCTCGCGGGTACGAGTGCCGTCGAGATCGGACTCATTCTCGTCGTCGAGATCCGCGGCGGCGCGCAGCAGATCGGCGATCGGGGCAAAGGTGGCCGTGCCCGCGCGGTCGCAGCGGATCTCAAAGGTTCGTGCCCCCTCGGCCGCTTCGGCCTGGATTCCGAGCTCGCGCGAGAGCCGGGTCTTGCCGACACCCGGCGAGCCCAACACGGTGACCAATACCGCCGTGCGCTCGGCCTGGGCGCGGGCAAGGGCGCGCAGGAGACGATGCAGCTCTTCGTCGCGACCGACGAAGGGGGCGACCGGCTCGGCCGCGGTCACCTCGCTCGCCGCGACCTCGTAGGTGCCGACGGGTTGCTCGCGCCCGGCAACGGTCACTGCCCCCAGCGGCTCGTACGCCAGCTCGCCGCGCGTGATGCGCCACGTCTCGTCGCCGACGAGCACGTGACCGGGACGGCACGCTTTCTCGAGCCGCGCGGCAACGTTGAGCGCGTCACCGACCATGTCGGCGTCTCCGGCCGCGATCACCACCTCACCTGTGTTGACGCCGACCCGCAAGGTGAGTGTCTCGCCGTAGCGCGCGAGCACGTCGTGGGCGAAGTACTCGAAGCGGGTTTGGATGTCGAGTCCGGCGAGCACCGCGCGCCGCGCGTCGTCCTCGGCCACCTCCGGGATGCCGAACGTGGCCATCATGCCGTCGCCCATGAACTTGGCAACGGTGCCGCGGTGCGCGTCGATTGTCTCCTGGAGCAGCGCGTGATATTGGGCGAGGACCTGCCGGGAGATCTCCGGATCCGTCCGCTCACCGAAGCCCGTGGACCCTCCGAGATCAGCGAAGAGCACGGTGACCGTCTTGCGGACCGCGCCCGCGGGAGCGGGGGTCGCAGCTGTCGGTCGAGGGGTCGACGTGGCGAGCGGTTCCAGGGTCGTACCGCACTGGTCACAGAACGAGAGCCCCGCGTCGAGTTCGGCCTTGCAGCTGGGGCAGCGCCGGGCAAGCGCCGAGCCGCATCCACCACAGAATCGCGCGCTGGCGCGGTTCTGAGTGCCGCACAGGTCACAATCCACCGTGGTCCTACCCCCGTCGAAGAAACTCGCCCCGATCGTACCGATCGCCGGCGCCACGCGTTTCGGGGCTGGGTGACCCCGAGGGGTGCAGCCAGTGCTGATGGGAACGCGCTGAGGAAGCGTCTACGCGAGGGCGGCCGACGCGCGGCGTGCTGCGATTCCGGTTGCGATCAGGGCCACGTCGATACCGATGATCGCCTGGCGAGTCGCGGCGGGGATCGCCGACTGCTTCCACGTGACGACCAGCGCCGCAATACCGCCGACCGGCGCGCGAGCGGCCTCGCGCTCGGCAATCGAGTTCCCGCCGGCGACACCCGCGGCGAGCAGCGCATACATCGCAGCGCCACCGAGCATGCCCACGCGATCCCGCGCTGGGGCGTCGGCCTGCTGCGCCTGACGGAAAGCGACGAGGTGCGCGGCCACATCGGCGACCAGGAGTGCAGTTCTCACCGTGCGGAGTCGCGACATCGTCAAACCCTTTCGTCGTGGGGCGTCAGCATCGCGCGCCGATGCGTGGGGAGCCGGATCACCCCGAACCGTTGCCTGCTTCAGCGTCGCGGTACCGACGTTCGAGCTCGGCGAGCGCGCCAGACATGTCCTCGACGTCGAACATGACGTTCGCCGTCGTCCGACCGTCGGCGTCGACCTCCCCGACCGCGAACAGCGGCAGGTCGAACCCGTCCTCCTGGTGCCAAGTGCGCCGCAATAACGCAAGCCGCTCACCGCGGACCGCGATGGGAACGGTCGTGACCGTCGTGAAGCCCACGTCGACGAGCCCGCGCACGAGTTCCAGGATCTGCTCGCGCCCGACGGTGACGCCCGAGCTCACACCCGTGCGCCGGTCATCATTGACGATCTCATCGGTGTACGACGCGGCCATCGCATCCCAGTCCCGGGCGGCGAACGCTGCGTTGTACGCGTCCTGTGCCCGCGTGGCCCGGTTCGACAGCGCGGTCGCACTCACCGGTGTATCGGCGGTCTCGGGTTCCGGCGGCTGCGACCACTCGTCGAAGCGGGCGCGGGCGT
>JANLRZ010000111.1:0-29731 GCA_031362155.1 Acidimicrobiia bacterium
CACCCCGTCGGAAGTGCTGCCGCTGACGCTCTGATCCCGTAGCCTGCGAGGACTTCGGGAGGGGTGCCGGAGTGGACGAACGGGACGGTCTTGAAAACCGTTGAGCGCAAGCTCCGTGGGTTCGAATCCCACTCCCTCCGCAAACTCGCGGCCGATTCGACAACCGGTGCGCCGCCAATGGTCAGCGTGGTTCGAAGCCGATTGCGCGTCGATTCAGGGCTCAGCGTGCTCACATTTTCCGGTCGCAGGGCTGGAGATGTTGATGCGTGCCAGTGGAGATGCGCGGTGTCCGTTGGTGGTCAGCCGTAGCGGAACTCGACCAAGCTGTGGGCGCTGGTGAAGCCGGCTCGTTCGAGCGAACGCCGGGAGGCGACGTTGTCGGCGCGGCAGCCGGCGATTGGCCGCAGGCCGGCGTCAAGACAGCGGCGCTTCAGGTCCGAAAGTATGTGCACGCCGAGTCCACGGCGCCGGTGCTCGGCAGCGACGACCATGCCGACATCGATGCCGTCGAGCCCGTCAATGACTCTGGTCAAGATCCCACAGCCGAGTAGGTCTCCGATTGACGACTCATACACGAACAGGTAGGAGTTCCGAACGTACCTCTCGATTTCGTCGCGATCGGTAAAGAACCCGTCGTGCATTCGGAGCACGGAGTCGACGTCGTCGCGGGTTGCGAGCCTTGCATGCACCCCATGCTTCAAGGCGAGGGACTTGTCCACACGGCGGAACAGAAATCCGGTCGTACTGATCGTTGCTGGTCGGCTCGCTGCCGCGGTGAGCATCGACGGATCGAACGTCTTGCAAACCGCGCGGCGCGCCCCGGTCGTGTCGAGGACGGCCTGGAACATCGCCGGCATCGTGGGAAGGTGATCGGCGGAGAGGAAGAACTCGACGACGACGCCGGAGTTGACGACGGCGTACCCGACGGGTCGGTCAGCGTTACCGACGAGGTACGTCTGGCCGGACGCAACCATGAGTTCGACGTGAAGCTCCTGGGGTTCGTAGAGCCCGGAGAGGTAGGCGTGGCGCAACGCTGCCGGCGGAAACTCTGCCGGGTCGACAGTTGCGGACATTGACTGGAGGATACGCGCCGCCGATCGTCGCGGGCCGAGAACACCGACCCAGTTAGGAGCAGAGGTAGTCATTTCATATCTCTAGGTGTCCTACCTATGGTTGTTCCATCGATGGTGCCCAAGAGTTCCTCGCTGCTCCGCCGCTGCAGGTATCGCAGTGGTTCAATACCGACACCCCGATCAGCCTCGGTGACCTCGCCGGGCGGGTCGTCGCGATCGAAGCGTTCCAGATGTTGTGCCCGGGGTGTGTAAGCCACGGCCTTCCTCAAGCCCAGCGGATCGCCGACAGCTTCGGCGGTGAGGTGACGGTGCTGGGGTTGCACACCGTGTTCGAGCATCACGAGGCGATGGGCCCCGTGTCGCTGGAGGCGTTCCTTTGCGAGTACCGGATCGGGTTCCCCGTCGGGGTCGATGCCCATGACCAGCCGGGCGGCACCCCGATCACGATGGCGCGGTACCAGCTGCGCGGCACGCCCAGCCTGATCCTGATCGACCGCGCCGGCCGGATCCGCCTCAACGCCTTCGGTCACGCCGACGACCTCACCGTCGGCGCCGCCCTGGCCCGCCTCATCGACGAACCACCGCCCGGCGACCACTCCGACCCCGACATCGGGTACCTCGTGCCTACCGAGAGCGAGACCTGATGACCGCCGATGCTGCCGGGGACACCGGCGACGAAGTCGATGCGTATCTCGCGTCCAGAGCCGGCATTCTGGGCGAGCGCTTATGAGGAGTGGTCGGCCTGCTTGTCCGGGAAGAATAGGGACTCGATCCCCGCTTCGAACACCGAAGCGATCTTGAACGCGAGTGGCAGGCTGGGGTCGTACCGGCCGGTCTCGATCGCGTTGACGGTCTGGCGCGACACGTCGAGGCGGTCGGCGAGGTCGGCTTGACTCCAGCGCCGCTCGGCCCGCAACTCGCGGAGCCGGTTCCTCACCGGGCGCGGGCGGAAAGCGCGGCTAGCGCGCTGATCCAGCTCAGCACCCCGGCGATAAAGTGATCTGGAGGGACTGGCGGGCGTCGCCGACACTGGCAACATCGAGCAGGCTGCCCGCCAGCGCGACGATCATGACCGTGGCGAATCCGATCGCCAGGGCTTCGAGTTGCACCATCCGTTGGTACTCGTCGGCCCGGCGCAGGCTTCTCAGCAGCGCCGACACGAGCCACGCGACCGGCAGCAGGGGCAGGAGCGACCAGACGAGGTTCCAGGAGTCGCGGACCGACACTTGGCCGGGATCGACTACCAGCTGTCCGACCAGATCGCTGTCGAGGTTCTTGAGCGAAACCCGCTCAGACCCGGACCGGGAAACCGTCGTTGCGCACCGCGAGGAACGTCCCGCCCTGGGCCACCACCGAACGCCACCGGTCGATGGGCTGATAGGGCAACGGGGCCGGGGTCTTGGCCGAACCGAAACGGTGGAGCCCACCGAAGCCGTCGATGATCGCGTACCCCTTGCCGTCGGGCCAGACCGTGATGTCGCGAGCGATGTTCCACCCGAAGAACGCCGCGCCGTAGTTCTTGGCCCCGCCCAAGGTCCAGACCCCGCCGAACCCATCGAGTTCGTAGAGCGATCCACTGGGTGTGTACGCAAGCGACTTCGCGATGTCCCAGCCGAGCCAGTACGGCCCGCCCGACAACCGCGCGGCGGTGCCGAAGGCGTGGCGACCACCGTATCCATCGAGCACGGTGAAGCCCCTCCCGTCGGGAGTGACGGCGATGCTCCGTGCGATGTCGTAGCCGAACCACGGTCCACCGACACCGGCGAGCGTAAAGAGTGCACTGCCGTAGCGATGCACACCGCCGAGCCCGTCGAGGATGACGTACCCGTTGCCGTCGGGCATGACCGCGATGTCACGAGCGATGTCGCCGGCGAAACGGGGCGAGCCGTAGGCCGGCGCGCCTTCGACGGAGATGACGGTGCCGTTGCCGTTCATGATCCAGAACCCACCTTGGGCGCGTGCCGCAATCGCGCGACCGCGAGCGTCCAGGGCCAGCAGCGGACTCGGTCCGGGCGGCGGGTTGCCGTCCATGAAGACCTCCGCCACGTACATCTGGCCGTTGCGGTACGCCACGCCCACGCCGATCCAGCCGTACGCGCCGGTCATGTTCTGGTAGTGCGAGGGGGAGTTCACGAGCGCGGTGTGGATCGAGTCGACGCTCGGGCCGCGACCGATGTTCTCGGCGAGTGCCCGCCAACCGACGGTGACGCCATCCGGAAGGTTCGAGTGACACAGGCATCCGGTGTCGGCCATGTGCTGGGCCCAGGCTTGGGCTTTGGCGGTCAGCACGGAATGGGGCGAAAGACCACCCAGGCCGCGCGAGGCGCGCAAGGCGTTGATGCGGTTGGTGTAGTCGGCCTCCGCGCCGGGATCCGCCGCGTGCGCGGCTGGGACGAGGGGCCCAACGGCCGTTGCACTCATGATCAACATGAGCGCCGCGAAGATACGTCGCATTGCGAATTTCCCTTTCGGTGCCGAGCGATTGCAGGTGCTGACAGATCACCGCACCCTGAAGAGATCGGCATCCGGCCAGGATTCTTGAACCGACCGTGGACCGGACGCCCCCGACGGTGCTCGGGCAGGACGAATCCGCTCCCAGAGGGTGGACACTCCCAAGTTCGGCGGCCAGACTCATCGGCCTCTTTCCTCGGCGCCAACGCTCGTGGGAGCCCATCGACCTTGGAATCGAGTTGGAGAGCGCATGAAGTTCCGCAAGGGTGCCGATCTCGACACCGGCCAGGTCGACGACGAGCGCGGGGCCGGTGGCGCGTCCGGGGGTCTCGGCGGCCTCGGCGGCATGTTGGGTGGTTCGGGATCGGGCGGCCTCGACGATGTGCTCGGCGGCGCCCTCGGTGGGGGCGGGCGTGGTGGCCGGGGCAAGACGCTGGGCGGCGGAGGGATTCTCGGCGTCCTCGTCCTGGTCGCGATCGTCTTCTTCGCGAACCGAGGAGGTGGAGGACCGTCGAACGCGCCGCGAGTGGCGGGCGACAACACCGACATCGCGCAGACCTGCCGGACGGGAGCCGACGCGAATCAGCGCCAAGACTGTCGCCTCGTGGGCGTGGTCAACTCGGTGCAGAAGTACTGGCGAGGAACCATCAAGGGATACACCGACACCAAGACGGTCCTGTTCACCGGCCAGACCAACACGGCGTGCGGTGCGGCGTCGTCCGCCTCGGGGCCGTTCTACTGCCCGGGCGACCAGCTCGTGTACATCGACCTCGGCTTCTTCGACGATCTCTCGAGCCGGTTCGGCGCGAAGGGCGGTCCGTTCGCCGAGGCGTACGTGCTCGCGCACGAGTACGGCCACCACGTGCAGGACTTGCTCGGTACCAACGCTCGGGTCGGTGACGATCGCGAAGGTCCGAAGTCGGCGTCGGTGCGGCTCGAACTCCAAGCCGATTGCTACGCGGGGGTGTGGGCCGCCAACGCGATCGACACCGGCTTCATCGAACAGTTGAGCGACCAGGACATCGCCGACGGTCTCGACGCGGCGGCAGCCGTCGGCGACGATCGGATTCAGCAAGCGGCGACCGGCGCGGTGAACAAGGAGTCGTGGACTCACGGGTCGGCCACCCAGCGCCAGAAGTGGTTCTCCATCGGATTCCGAACCGGAAACCCGCAACGCTGCGACACCTTCGCACCCGACGCGCTCACATGATGACGACGAGGCGAACGTCGGTGACGGAACCGTCGCGCAGGTCTTCGGCCGCGCGTACGGCTTTCTTCACCGGGAGCACGTAGGTCCGGTTCGCCCGATCCGGGAACACCGAGGTGCGCCAGGTGGTCGAGCCGATCGTCACCTCGACCCGGACGCTGCCGAACCCACGGGCCTGCCCGCCATAACGGGCCTCGATGTCGTCGGCGACGGGTTCGGGCAGGCTGAGAAAGTGCCAGGCCGCATCACCGTCGTGTTCCCAGATCGTGGCCGAGAATTCGAAGGAATCGGTCTCCGGATCCGGCGGCGCCACGGTGCCAGTGTGGCAGGCAGCCGTCGCGCGAGAACGCGTTCTCGTTGGCTTGGCTACAGTCCGAGGCCACTTCCGGATCAGGGGACGCTCATGTACATCGGTCTGACTCCCGAGCTGCAAAACCTTCGCGACGAACTGCGTGACTACTACGCGCAGTTGCTCACGCCCGAGGTCGAAGACCAGCTTTCCCACAGCGAAGGCGTGGGGCCCGTGGCCCGCGGCATCTGGAAGCAGATGGCCGCCGACGGTTGGGCCGGCATCGGCTGGCCCAAGGAGTACGGCGGTCAGGGCCGTACCGAGATCGAGCAGTTCATCTTCTTCGACGAGTCGATGCGAGCCGGTGCGCCGGTGCCGATGCTCACGATCAACTCGGTCGCTCCGACGATCATGAAGTACGGCACGCAAGAGCAGAAGGATTTCTTCCTTCCGAAGATCCTCGCCGGTGAGATCCACTTCTGCATCGGCTACACCGAGCCCGACTCCGGCACCGACCTGGCGTCGTTGCGCACCAAGGCCGAGCGCGACGGTGACGAGTACGTGATCAACGGGCAGAAGATCTTCACCAGCCTTGCGACCGATGCCGATTACGTCTGGCTGGCGGTGCGCACGGATCCCAACGTGAAGAAGCACAAGGGCATCTCGATGATCATCGTCCCGACCGACACGCCGGGATTCAAGGCCGAGCCGATCTCCAACATGGGTGGCTTCAACACCAACGCCACGTTCTACGAAGACGTGCGCGTACCGGTGACCAACCTCGTCGGCGAAGAGAACCAGGGCTGGAACCTCATCACCAACCAGCTCAACCACGAGCGGGTCACGCTGTGCGCGAGCGGGATCGTGGAGCGCCAGCTCGAAGACGTGATCGACTGGGCGAAGCTCACGAAGCTGGCCGACGGTCGGCGGGTCATGGATCAGGAATGGGTGCAACTCAACATTGCTCGCGTCCACGCCCGGCTCGACTATCTGCGCCTCGCCAACTGGAAGATCGCCGACGGCGCCACCCGCGGCGACCCGCTCAACCCGGCAGCGGCATCGGCGATCAAGGTGTTCGGCACCGAGTTCTACCTCGAAGCCTTCCGGCTGCTGATGGAGATCTTCGGACCCGTCGCCGCGGTCAAGGGCAACTCGCCGGAGTCGGTGCTGCGGGGCCGGCTCGAAGCTCGTACCCGAAGCATGCACATCCTCACCTTCGGTGGGGGCACCAACGAGATGCAACGGGACCTCATCGCGATCTTCGGTCTGGGCATGCCCGGATCGCCCCGCTGAGCCGACCGACCGACGACTGCGCCGACCCGACGTAGAGACAGGACACCGACGATGGACTTCACCCTCACTGACGAGCAAGAAGAGCTGCGGGGTCTGGCCCGCCAGATCCTGACCGACCGCACGACGTTGGGCGGTCTCCGCGCGTTCGACGAGAGCACCGACTGGTTCGACCGTGACACGTGGGCTGAGTTCGCGAAGGCGAACCTGCTCGGCGCGGCGCTGCCCGAGTCGGTGGGTGGTCTCGGGTTCGGCTTTCTCGAAACCTGCCTGATCTTGGAGGAGCAGGGTCGGGCGGTCACGCCGATGCCGCTGCTCCACACGCTGGTCTCGTGTGCGGCGACGGTGGCGAAGTACGGCAACGACGAGCAGCGGGCCGGAATCGCGCCGATCGTTGCCGGCGAGATGGTGGTCACCGCGGCATTGAGCGAACTCGGCACGTCACCGTATGAGCCCATGACGAGTGCGACGCCGCAAGGGTCGGAGTGGCGGCTGGAGGGCAAGAAGGTGTGCGTGCCGATGGCTCACCTTTGCGACCGGGTGCTCGTGCCCGCGCGCGCCGGCGACGACATCGGGATGTTCTTCGTGAAGGTCGATCAGCCCGGTGTGAGCCTGGAACGCCAGGACACCACGAACCACGAGCCGCAGTTCGTGATGCATCTCGACGGCGCGACTGTCGAGGACGAGTACCGGATCGGCGAGCTCGCGCAGGGTCGCGAGATCCTGCGGTTCGCAGTGCAGCACACCATCGTCGGTATCTGCGCCATTGTCACCGGTGCCTGCCAAGAGGCCCTGCGCATCACCGCCCACTACACCACCGAGCGCAAGCAGTTCGATCGGGCGATCGGCACCTTCCAGGCCGTCGGCCAGCGTCTCGCCGACGCATACATCGACACGCAAGCCATCGAACTCACGATGCTGCAGGCCGCCACCAAGCTGGCCGCGGGTGAAGACGCAGGCATGGAAGTCGCCACCGCGAAGTTCTGGGCGTCCGAAGCCGGGAGCCGAGTGGGTCACGCCGCGCTGCATGTACACGGAGGGATCTGCATCGACCTCGACTACCCGATCCACCGCTACTTCCAGTGGATCAAGCAGCTCGAGTTCACCCTCGGTTCCGAGACCGAACAACTCCGCGATCTGGGCCGTCTCATCGCGTCCTCCTGATCCGCTCTTGGCCCTTCGGGCCGGGCCGCTCGGGCCACGGCGACGCCGCGGTGTCGGGGCTCAGGGTCCGGGTCGGGAGTTCTTGGCGCCGCCTCTTGTCATCACGCCCGAGGCGCCGGATTCGGCGAGGGCGGTGAGGGCGCGAGACGCGGTCTCGACGGCGGTGGTCTCGCCGCACACCATCACGTACTCGGTGTTGCGCAGGTGCGAGACCTCACCGACGCGCCCGCCCTTCGGACCGTGGATACCGATCTGCGCGCCGACGTAGCGCTTCGAGTCGAATCCGAAGATCTCGACCGCTCCCCGCGTGCGACCCATGGCGATCAACTCGTCGATCTCGATCCAGGACTCGTCGTTGTACGAGATGACCACGACGCGCGCGTCCACCCCGTCGACACACTCGCGCAGTGCCTCGGGCATCAGCCGCCGCCGGTTGAACGCGCTGGTGAGCCCGCGGTCGCTGAGTTCGAGTCGTTTGCGGGCCACTCCGTAGGGCTCGGGCGCGTCCCACGCCACGAGCGTCTCCCACACGTGATAGTTCGCCTCGTACCGGTGTTGGTTGTACGGCGGGTCGAGGTAGGCGAAGTCGAACGAGCCGAGGGTCGGGACCAGTTCGACGGCATCGCCGCGTACCGCGTGGCCGGGACCGTCGAGCAGGTCGGGCGCGCGCAGGGTCAACCGTTGGTGGGCACGCGGGGCCCATTCCTTCAGGTACGCCATCTGTACCCCGGTCGTGGAATCGACCCGATCGGCGGCCTCGATGAGGCTCGTGAGCAGGATCGGGTAGTGCGGGTGATCGCGCCGGGCATCGATCGCACCGCGGATCGCGTCGATGCGGGCACCGTTCTCGGGTCGGAAGAAGCGAGCGTCCTCGCAGAAGGTCTTCGTCACGTACCCCGGTTCGGGCGGGAGCGCATCGAGGGCCGTGAGCTCGGCATCGAGCGCGTCACGGTCAATGGTGCGAGCGTCGGTGGCGATCGCCGACTGGGCGAACACGTGGGCATAGCGGGCCCGGTCGACCGCAGTGACGAGACCGCCACGGCGTTTGAGTTCCTGCGCGACCCGCGTCGTTCCGGTGAAGAGGTCGAGCGCGCGGCCACCGCCGGTGGCCGAGAAGAGTGTGCCCAACACTCCGACGAGGCGTCGCTTGGACCCCAGATACTTGATCGGCACGCGTCGACGACGGTAGTGGCCCGTCCCACCTAGCCTGCGCGTCCATGACGCAGCCGGTGTACGACTCGAAGCATTGGTGGGTGGGTGAGGTCCTCTACCAGGCCTACCCCCGTTCGTTCATGGACAGTGACGGTGACGGCGTCGGCGACCTCCGCGGGGTGATCGACCGCCTGGACCATCTCGCCGGCCTCGGGATCCGCGGCCTGTGGTTGAGCCCGATCACCGTCTCGCCCAACGCCGACTTCGGCTACGACGTGGCCGACTACTACGACATCGATCCGAGCCTCGGCACGCTGCGGGATCTCGATGCCTTGGTGAAGGCGGCCGACGCCCGGGGCATCGGCGTCATCATGGATCTCGTCCCGAACCACACGAGCATCGAGCATCCGTGGTTTGCCGCGTCTCGATCCTCACGCGACGACCCCAAGCGGGATTGGTACGTCTGGGCTGATCCGGCGCCCGATGGAGGACCGCCCAACAACTGGGTGAGTGTGTTCGGTGGTCCGGCTTGGACTCTCGACGAGCCGACCGGTCAGTACTACCTGCACAACTTCCTCGACATGCAACCCGACCTCAACTGGTGGAACGAGGAGGTGCGCGAGCAGTTCGATCGGATCTTCCGGTACTGGTTCGATGCCGGGGTGTCGGGATTCCGCATCGACGTGGCCCACATGGTGATCAAGGATCGGGACCTGCGCGACAACCCGCCGGCCACCACCACCGATTCGGCGATGGCTCAGATCCGCGGCCAGGTGCAGGAGTTCAACTCGAACCGTCCCGAAGTGCACGAGGTCCATCGCCGGTGGCGGGAACTCGCCGACTCCTACGATCCCCCGAGACTCCTCATCGGCGAGACCTTCGTGGAACAACTCGACGATCTCTTTCCGTTCTTCGGTGAGGGCGACGAACTCCACCTCGACTTCAACATTCCGTTCGCCCACGCGCCGTTCACTGCCTCCGCGCTGGCCGACATGATCGAGCGTACGGAGACGGCGATGCCCGCGGCCGGGACGCCGGTGTGGACCGGCAGCAACCACGACATCTCGCGGTTCCCGACCCGTTGGGCGGGCGGCGACCCCGATCGGGCCCGCGCCGCGCTGATGATGCTGCTCACCTTGCGCGGCACGACCGTCCTGTACGAGGGCGACGAGATCGGCATGGTCGACACCGATGTCCCCCGGGAGGAGTTGGTGGACCCCGTCGGCATCCGGTTCTATCCGTATGCCGGACGCGACCCGGTGCGGACCCCGATGCAATGGGCCAACGAACCAGGTGGTGGGTTCACGACGCCGGAGGCGGAACCGTGGTTGCGGTTTGGCGACCTGACCTGCAACGTGGCCGATCAGGACGGCGATCCCGATTCGATGTTGGCGCTCACGCGCGATCTCATCGCGCTCCGGCACTCGACCCCGGACCTGCGTCTCGGCGCATGGACTCGCATCGACGCGCCCGATGATGTGATGGCCTACCGCCGAGGTGACGCAACCGTGGTCGTGCTGAACCTCGGCGACACTCCGGCGGTGGTGTCGGACGTGGACGGGTCGATCCTCGTCGGGACGAACCGTGCCCGCGACGGCGAGGCCGTCACCGGTTCGATCACCCTCACCCCCGCCGAAGGCGTAGTCCTCTCGACCTAGCCAAGAGGCCCACATCCACCCTCTGCCGCGACTTTTTGTCTGTAGGGGGGTGAATGCACCCCCCTACAGACAAAAAGTTGGGGTGGAACGGGGATTTAGTGGGAGGCGGTCCAGGCGAGGAGGTCGTCGACTGGCCACGCGTTGACGATGCGGTCGGGGCCGATGTCGGTCTCGGCGACCCGGGCACAGCCGTATCCGTGCCACGCGAGCTGCCCGCGGGCGTGGGCGTCGGTGTCGATCGCGACCTTCACGCCCATGTCGTCGACCATGGCGAGCAGCCGACGGGGCGGGTCGAGGCGTTCGGGGCGGCAGTTGACTTCGACGGCCTTGTCCAACTCCCGACAGGCCGCGAACACCAGCTCGGCATCGAAGGTGCTCTCGGCGCGACCGCGACCCTTGATCAGTCGGCCGGTGCAGTGCCCGAGTACATCCATGTGCGGATTCGCGATCGCGGTGACCATCCGCACGGTCATCGCGCGCTCCTCCATCTTGAGTGCGGAGTGGACGCTCGCCACCACGACGTCGAGCCGGGCGAGGAGGTCTTCGTCCTGATCGAGCGAGCCGTCGTCGAGGATGTCGGCTTCGATGCCGGTAAGGATGCGGAACGGCGCGAGGTCCTCGTTGAGTTCCTCGATGAGGTCGAGTTGTTCGCGGAGGCGTTCCGGTTCGAGGCCGCGTGCGATCGAAAGGTGCGGCGAGTGATCGGTGACGGCGAGGTACTCGTGCCCGAGCTCAGCGGCGGTGCGCGCCATCATCTCGATCTCGGCGCCACCGTCGGACCACTTGGTGTGGAGGTGCAGGTCGCCGCGGAGCCAGCCGCGCACCTCGTCGCCACCTTTGAGGTCGTCGTCGGTTGCCGCATCGAGTTCGAGTCGTTCGAGATAGCTCGGGACGGCTCCGGCGAGCGCTTCGGTGATCACGCGGGCGCTGGTGTCACCGATGCCGGCCAGCGACTTGAGCGTCCCGGCGGCGGCGCCGGCCGCGATCTCGTCCTCGGGGGTGGTCGCCACCACATCGGCTGCCTTCCGGAAGGCTTCGACCTTGTACCGCGGATCCCCCTTGAGTTCGAGCAGGTAGGCGATGCGTTCCAGGGCGATGAGCGGTTCCATACGCCTCGAACCGTACCCCTTTGCCCTCACTGGTACGCCCGACGACGAGGCCACGCGGGTCGGCCGCTACCCTGCGCCCATGGCCAACTCAGCAGACGTCGTTTCCGTCGAACGGCTCGTTCCGGCCCTGCCGGAGCGGATCTTCGCCCTGATCGCCGACCCGACCAAACACCAGGATTTCGACGGCTCGGGCACGGTTCGCGCCGCGAAGAACGTGCCGTCGGAGCCGGTCGGGTTGGGCACGAAGTTCGGGATGAACATGAAGCTCGGGATTCCGTATTCGATGGAGAGCACGATCATCGAGTTCGAACCGAACCGGCGCATCGCGTGGCAGACGCGACCACCGGGCGTCTTCGCGAAGTTCGCGGGCGGACGGATCTGGCGGTACGAGCTGGAACCCGCCGAGGGCGGAACGCTGGTGCGGGAATCGTGGGACATTTCGCAGGAAGTCGTGAAAGCCATCGTGCGACCGGGGGCGAAGAAGACGCGGGAGGCGATGGAAAAGACCCTTGCCCGGATCGAGGAGATCGTCAGCCACTAGACCGACCCGCGCGCACTGGCGCGCCCCAGCCGAGGAGGAATGTGCGGCGGACCTACGCGTGTGCGCTCGAACTCGCCGACCCGGCGGGGAGGGATCCGGTGAACGCCCGGGCGATCACCAAACGGTGGCTCGGCGCGACCTACGGCGGGTGGGCTGCGGAGGGTGAGAGCGAATGGGTGCCCGAGCCCCACGCGCAGGTGCGCTGGCGGATCGTGGAACACCTCGGTGACACCGCCTTCGAGCTGGTGTGGACTCGGCCTCACGACACCGATGCAAGTCTCTGGCGGCGCCTCCAGGTGCAGGTGGTGACCACGGCGGATGGCGACGGTCGGATCGTGATCATCGAAGGGTTGGAATCCCAAGACCGCACGATTCGTGGCCGTTCGCCCGACACTCCGAGCGGGCCGGGCCTGGCCCGCGAACTGGCCGATGCTGTGCACTGCGTCGACGGCGGCTGGCGGGTGCAGGCTGCACCGCACCGGATGAATGCGGACCGCGCGATGGAAGTCGACGCATTCGTGCGCGGCGGTCGCCGGCTCCCGGTCGTGCTCGTTGGCGCCGACACCAACGGCCGAGTCAGTGCCGATGCCGACCGGTGCGCGACCGAACTCGTCGGGCTGGCGCACGTGGTGGTGCTCGTCGACGTGGCCAGCGTCTCGGCCGTTGCTCGTGAGCTCGGCGCCGGACGCGCGGTGGGGCCGGGCGGGGTGCGGCTGCTCTGGCCGGACTGGCGATCGGTGGACCCACCCGAGCGCCACCGGGTCTGGCGGGCCGAGGACGTGAGCGGCCCTGACGGCCCGCGGCCCGGGGTGCGGAACATGCTCCGTGTGCTCATCATCGATGCCGCGGTCCTGCGCATCGACGACGATCCCGCGGTCGCTCGGATCGCCCGGGCCGAGAGTGCCTCCGAGCTCGGAGAACGACGGGCCGATCTGGCCCGGCTCGAACGGGCGGTGGCCGAGGACCGCGCGGTGGCCCACGAGTTGGTCGACGAGTACCAGAGTGAGCTGCAACGCGCTGATGACGAGGTGTATCGACTCGAGCAGGCCATGGAGCGTGAGCACGAACTCAGGGTGCGAGCGGAGAACGCGTATCTCCAACTCGCGACGCGACCCGAGGACGCGCCCAGCCGGGCCGACGAAGTGCGGACGCTCATCGAGGCCGTGCGGCTAGCGAAGTCACGGCTCGAACATCTCGTGATCCTGCCGGAGGCCGAACGTTCGGCCCGGGCGTGGCACTACGACCGCGCCGACCTGGTGTGGGCGGATCTGCTCCGGTTGGAGGCGGTGGCGGCAGATTGGGCGGCCGACGCGCTGGCCGGGGATTTTTCCGCCGAGGCGCGCCGGCGAGGACTCGACTGGGCGCGCGACATTTCCGAGGACGCGAAATCGAAGTTCGGCGACGAGTATCTGCGCCGCTACGACGGTCACACCGTGCAACTCGGACCGCACATCCGCCGAGCGGGTCGACAGATCCTGCGCATCTACTGCTACCTGGATACGGCTCATCGCCGCGTGGTGATCGGTCATATCGGTGGTCATCTCGGTGACCGCACTGTCTGAGGACGGCTCCAGGCCAAGACCCAGGGCCACGTTCCGTATACTTCCGTGCCACTCGGAGGGATGACTGAGCGGCCGAAAGTGCTCGCCTGCTAAGCGAGTAGGGGGTGTTAAGCCTCCTCGAGGGTTCAAATCCCTCTCCCTCCGCCATCGAAGAGCAGGACCGACCGACCGAATCGAGCCCCCGTGCCTACGCAGGCGGAGATCAGAACCTGGCTGAGCGACTTCGGCTCGGCGACCCTCGGCGAATCCGGTGCCCGTCTGATGGCGCCGCGTATCGCGCCGGCGTGGCCGGGGGCGCGGGTGGCGGCGCCGGTGTTTCCGGTGCGGTGTACCTCGGGCGACAACCTCGCCATCCACGTCGCCGCGGCCGAGGCCCCGGCGGGCAGTGTGCTGGTCGTCGATGTCGGTGAGTTGTCCGACTTCGGGTACTGGGGGGAGATCCTCACCACCGGTGCGCAGGCCCGAGGGATCGCCGGCCTCGTGATCGACGGCGGGGTGCGAGACATCCTTGCCATCGAGACGCTCGGGTTCCCGGTGTTCGCCGCGACCATTGCGCTCCGCGGGGCGTCGAAGAATCAGCCCGGCGCGGTCAACATCCCGATCCGGTGCGGTGGCGCGTCGATCGTGCGCGGTGATTGGGTGGTCGGCGACGCCGATGGTGTGGTCATCGTTCCCGGCGAACACCTCGATGCGGTGATTCAGGAAGCGGCGACGCGCGCGCAGAAGGAAGCCGCGATGCTCGACGCGCTGCGCGGCGGCAAGACCACCATCAAGTTGTTGAAGCTCGATACGTCGGTGGTCCGCTTCGGCGAATCCGAGTAGTCGTGCGCAGCTTCGCGTCCGACAATGCGGCGGGCGTCGATCCCGCGGTGATGGACGCGCTGGTCGCGGCGAATGTCGATCATGCGCTGGCCTACGGGTCGGATCCGTGGACGGCCCGAGCCACTGCGAGCTTCCGCGAACTGTTCGGCGCACCGGTCGAGGTGTGTTTCGTGTGGGGTGGGACCGGGGCCAACGTCGTGTCCTTGCAGTCGCTCGTCGCGCCGTGGGACGCGGTGGTGTGCACGGCCAACGCTCACATCGCGGTCGATGAATGCGGCGCGCCCGAGCGGTTCACCGGCGCGAAGTTGCTGAGCGTTCCCGTCGTCGACGGCAAGCTGCGTCCCGAACACGTCGTCGAGAGCCAGGTCGGCCGCGGTGACGAGCACCATTCGCAGGCCACGGTCGTGTCGATCACACAGTCGACCGAGTGCGGCACGCTCTATACGCCGGCCGAGATCGCCGCCATTGCCGAGGTCGCGCACGGGCACGGCATGAAGGTCCATCTCGACGGTGCGCGCATCGCGAACGCCGTCGCGGCACTCGGGTGTGACGTGCGGGAGATGACGATCGGTGCCGGAATCGATGTCGTGAGTTTCGGCGGCACCAAGAACGGCATGATGTACGGCGAGGCCGTGGTCTTCCTCGATCCGGCGCTCGGGGTGAATGCGCGGTTCATCCGGAAGCAGGCGACCCAGTTGCCGTCGAAGATGCGCTTCGTCGCCGCGCAGTTCGAGGCCCTGCTCGCCGGCGGCCGCTGGATCGCCAACGCGACGCATGCCAACGCGATGGCGGTACGCCTCGCCGAGGCCGTGCGCGACCTCCCCGGGGTGGAACTCACCCGCGAACCCGTGGTCAACAGTGTGTTCGCCCGGCTCCCGGCCGACGCGATCGGGCGGTTACAAGCTCGCTCGTTCTTCTGGGTGTGGGACGACGCCACGAGCGAAGTGCGGTGGATGACCGCGTTCGACACCACCGACGATGACATCGCGCACTTCGCCGCAATCCTGCGCGACGAACTCGGCTGACTCAGTCGACGGTGGTTGCGGGGACGCGACCGGCCAGGACCTCGACCACCCCTGCGCACGCGACCTGAGCCATGCGGGTGCGGGTCGCCGTCGACGCCGAACCGATATGGGGCAGCACCGTCACGTGCGGGGATCGGAGGAGGCCGGGGTGGACTGCGGGTTCCTGCTCGAACACGTCGATCCCTGCGGCGAAGATCGTGCGCTGCTCCAGCGCGTCGACCAAGGCCGCCTCGTCGACCACGGGCCCGCGGGCGGTGTTCACGAGGACACCGGTCGGCTTCATTGCGGCGAGCTGGGCCGGTCCGATGAGATGGCGGGTCGCGTCGGTCAGCGGCACGTGGAGCGAGACGAAATCAGCATCGGCCAACAACGTATCGAGCGATGCGACCCATCCGCTCGCGCCGGTGTCGGTCCGCGTGTGGTGGAGCACGCGCATCCCGAACCCGCTCGCGCGTCGCGCTACGGCCTGCCCGATCCGGCCGTAGCCCACGAGCCCGAGGCACGCGCCGTGCACGTCGACGCCGAGGTACTGGTTGATGCCCCAGCCCGCCCACCGGCCGCCGCGGAGGTCGGCCTCGGCCTCGCTGGCCCGGCGGGCCGCGGTGAGCATCAACAGGAACGCAAGATCGGCGGTGGTGTCGTCGAGCACTCCGGGTGTGTTGCACACGGTGACCCCGCGTGCACGCGCCGCCGCGACGTCGATGTTGTCGTACCCGACCGCGACGTTGGCGACGACCCGGAGCCGTTCGCACGCCGCGTCGAGGAGATCGGCATCGATGCGGTCGGTGAGCAGACAGACCACCGCGTCGACGTCGGTGATCGCGGCGGCCAGCTCGGTCGGCGTGAAGGCCACATCGTCGTCCCGTTGCACGATGTCGTGACCCGCGGCGACGAGTGGGTCGAGGCCTCCGTCGGGCAACCGACGGGTGACGAGCACGCGCGCCATCAGTGGTTCGTGTAATCGACCGGTGGCGCGTCGGGCACGCCGACCGCGAAACAGAAGCAATGGATCGGGGCGTGGTCGCTGATGGGCCTCAGGCTGTGCACAGCATCGGGTGGGATGTGGACGAGGTCGCCTTGACTGATCTCACGCGTTTCGTCACCGATCGTCATGAGCCCCTTGCCCGCGGTGACGTAATAGAACTCATGCGTCGGGTGCGAGTGCGGGTCGACGAAGCCGCCACCAGCGACTTCGAACTCACTCACGAGTTCGAGGTGGCCGCCTTGGGTGATCGCCTGCATCTCCCGCGGGTTGACGAGCCACCACACCGGAACGGTCCCGTTGTGCTCGACGACCGGCGCGACGGCTTCGATGGAGCGAACGTCCATGGGCTCTCCCAGTGGAATCGGAGTGGGGTTTCGGCCCGTAGAATGGACCGTTCGGGGGCAGCGTAGAACAACGAGACGGGGCGCACGGAGTGACAGGTTCGCAGCGGCGGCTGAGTGCGCAACCACTGACGGCCGACGCGTTCGCGCCGTTCGGCTGGATCCCGGTCGCCGACACGGACCCGGCCGACGCCGGGTTCACCTACGAGTTCGAGTGGGCCGATGTGCACGTCAACGTGATCGCCCATGCGCCCGACGAAGTGGCCCGCGTTGACGGTCGCGTGATCTGTGACCGCTTCTACCGCCACGACACGCACACGCAGACGCTGTTGCCGCTCGACGTGCCGTCGGTGATCGCGGTGGCACCGGCCGAGATCGAGTTCGCCACGCTCGACGACCTCGATCGCGTACGGGCGTTTCGGTTGCAACCACTCGACGGGTTCGCGTTGGCGCGGGGCACGTGGCACTGGGGGCCGTTCCCGCTCGGAGATCGGCCCGTCCACCTCTGGAATGTGCAAGGGAAGCGCTATGCCGAAGACAACCGTTGTGCGGAGCTGGGTCCGCGACTCGACGCGCGGTTCGAGATCGATGCGTGAGCCGAGTGTGATGGCGGTCCCCGCGCGCGTCGGCGGCACCCGGTCCGGCCAGTTCGGACTCGCCGCCGTGCTCGCGGTGCTGGTGGTGCTCGTGAGCGCAGTGCCGGCGGCGGCCGCGCCGATCGTCGCGGTGGTGAACACCGGCTTGAGCGTGGGGCAGGCGATCGTGCTGGGCCTCGTGGAAGGCTTCACCGAGTACCTCCCGATCTCGTCGACCGGCCATCTCCTCGTCACGTCTCGCCTGCTCGACCTTCCCCACTCGGGTGCCGCGGGCGACGCGTTGAAGTCGTACGAGATCGCGATCCAATCGGGGGCGATCGTCGCGGTGCTCGGGCTCTACCGGCACCGGTTCACGACGATGATCCACGGCATCACGAAGCGCAGCGCCGAAGGCCGCCAGCTCCTCACCGGGTTGGTGATCGCGTTCGTGCCCGCGGCCGTGGTCGGTCTGATCGGCGAGAAGGTGATCAAGAAGTACCTGTTCGGCGTGGGGCCGGTCATCGGTGCGTGGGCCGTCGGCGGGGTCCTGATCCTGGTCCTCGTTGCTCGAGGGGTGCTCACCAAGCCCGGCGGTCGCCCGTTGGAGGGCCTGACGTCACGCGAGGCCGCGATCATCGGCGTCGCGCAGATCGCCGCCCTCTGGCCCGGAACCAGCCGCAGCCTGGTGACCATCGTCGCCGCGTTGTTGCTCGGATTGTCGATGGCGGCGGCGATCGAGTTCTCGTTCTTGCTCGGCGTGCTCACCCTCGGCGCCGCGACCGCCTATTCGGTGGTGAAGGACGGCTCGGCCATGGTCGACTCCTTCGGTGTGCTCACGCCCCTGATCGGCCTGGTGGTTGCGTTCTTCGCCGCGGTGGTCTCAGTGCGGTGGATGGTCACCTATCTCCAGAAGCACAGCCTCGCCATCTTCGGCTGGTACCGGATCGCGGCGGCCGCCATCGCACTGGTGCTCCTCGCGACCAACGTGATCTGACGGCGAGGGTTCCCCGGTGCGCCCCGTACACTGCCCCCGGTGGAGCGAGTCGACGCGATCATCGCCGGAGTCAACAAGGCGGGTACGACCTCGTTGTTCGTGTCGTTGAGTGAGCATCCCGATGTGGTGGCGTCGGCGATCAAGGAGTCTCGCTACTTTCTCCCCGCCCGCTACGGCGAGCCGCTCGGATCCGTCGATGAGTGGAACGACCTCTTCGGCGCCGCCGATCGACCGGTCCGCCTCGAAGCCACGCCGTCGTACTTCTACGGTGGTGCCGACGTGGCGATGGCCATGCGCTCCACGCTCACGAACCCCAAGGTCGTGCTGGTGTTGCGCGAACCCGTGGACCGTGCGATCTCGTTCTTCGAGTATCAGAAGGTGCGGCTGCGGATCCCGCAAGACCTCGGGATTGAGTCGTACCTCGAGACCGCAGATGCGTTGGCTCCGGCGGACTTCGACGATCCCGACAACGAGAAGTACATGGCAGTGCGGGGCGGCCGCTACGCCGACTGGCTGCCCGATTGGTGGGAGGTGCTCGGACCGGACGCGGTGAAGATCGTCTGGTTCGAGGACCTGATCCGTGATGGCGACGCGGTGTTGGCGGACGTCGCGGTCTGGCTCGGGCTCGACCCCGACCGGCTCTCCGATGCGGGCCTGCGGTCCGAGAATCGCACGACACCGTTCCGCAACGCTCGGCTCCAGCGACTGGCCCTGACCTTCAACGACGGGTCCGAGCGGCTCCTGCGCAGGATGCCGGCGGTCAAGCGTCGGCTCCGGTCGCTGTACTTCGCAGTCAATGGTCGATCGAAAGAATCCGACGCGGTGTCTGATTCGGTGCGGACGGAGTTGGCCGAGCAATTCATCGAGCCGAACGCCCGGCTCGCGCGGTTGCTCGACGGCGCGGGGTTGGTGCGGCCGTCCTGGTTGGTCGGCTGACTATTCGTCGAAGGCGAGGTCGGGCGTTTCGGCGAGGTCGACCGGCGTCGGCAGCTCGCGTAATCGGCGCCGAGTGGCCCGGACCACTGAGAGGTACAACGCGCAACCCACGACGCCGACGACCGCGAGGAACGCGAGCGCGTCGGTCCGCGCGTGCGGTTCGATCTCCTGGTGGGCGAACCATGCCGCGAACGCGAACGCACCGGCGATGACGGCGGTGCGGGGAAGCGCGTGCGGGAAGATGGGTTCGCCGAGCCGGCGGCGCAGGACCACGCCCATCATGACGGCGCCGATCGTGTAGGCGATGGTGTGCCCGATCCCGATCGCGGCGACGATCGCGGTGCCGTGTACGAACGCGCCGATGCCGAACATTGCGCCGGCACCGACGACGGCCGTCCCGAGGGCGATGAGCGCCGGAGTCTTACTGTCGCCGAGCGCGTAGGACGCGCGCGCGAAGAGGAGGAACGCGCTGTAAGGAAAAAGGCCGAGCGCCAGTGATGCGAGGGCCGTGGCGAGGACTCCCGCCCCTCCCTTGCTCGCGCCCACGGCGATCACGCGCATGGCCGGCAGGGCCAGGGCGACCATCGCGGCCGAGACCGGCACGATGAGCAGCGCCATGTTGTCGAGCGCCCAACGGAGTTGACGGGCGAAGCCGGTGAGGTTGTTGTCGGTGGCGTCGTTGCTCAGCTCGGGGAGGATCGTGGTGTGGACGGGCTGGGCGAGGATCGCGTAGGGCGCCATGATCGCCACGAAGGCGAACTGGTAGGCGATGACGCCGCCCTCGACCCGGTTGCCCATCACGATCGCAGCGAGGAGCAGGATGCCGATCCCGCCGTGTTGGAACACGGCCCACGTGGAGAGTTTCAACAACTTGCGGAGCTCGGCGTCGATCCGGCCGAGGCGAGGTCGGAGCTTGAAGCCGGTCCGTGCCAACGCGATCGCGGGGACGCCGACGAATCCGATCACGCCCAGCATCCCACCCATGGCCAGGACGAAGCGCTCGGTGTCGTCGAGGTGGAGCGAGGGCTGCGACCCGGTGAGTGAGCGGAAGACCATCAGGGATCCCACGACCGCGACGGTGTTCGCGATCGGTGCCATGGCGGTGGCCACGAAATGACGCTTCGCGAACAACACCGCGGTCGCGACCGTCCCGATCGCGTAGAGCAGGACCTGGAAGACGAAGAATCGGGTGAGGTAGGTGGCGAGCAACTCCTGGCGATGCCGGACGAGCGCGTTGGGCGCGTCGCTCGCGATCAACCGACCGATCTGGGGCGCCAGGAAGAACCCGATGACCGCGACGGCCCCGAGCACCGCCAGGGCGAGACCGAGCACTCCGGAGGCGAGCCGCTCGGCTTCGGCTTCGTCCTCACGTTCGAGGTGGCGCACGAACGTCGGGACGAGCACCGCCGAGAGCGCGCCGGCGGCCAGAAGTTCGAACAGGACGTTCGAGACCGCGCTGGAGGACTGGTAGGTATTGCCGAGGTAGGTGGTGCCCAGGACCACCGAGATGACCCAGATACGTACGAATCCGATGCCGCGCGAGGCCAAGGTGGCCGCACCCATCATGTGGGCGGCGCGGGTCGGCGGCTTCGGCGCGGCACGCTCGGTGGACATTCCTGCCATCGTCGCACGGCGGCAGGTTCGGGGGGTGCCGCCAATCGCCCTCGCCCGCCGCAGTCGACCGATTGACCGGCGGGGCCCGAGGAGTCAAGATGGCCCCGGGCGGGGCTTCACACCACGTTTCCGATGCCGGTGTTCGGTTCGGAACGGCAGGTCCGGGAAGCTCCTGAGTAGGGGAGTTCATCATGGGCAAGGCACGGACAGGGTTTGTCCTCAGCACGGTATTGGCACTCGTCGGTCTGGTGCCGGCGATGGCGGCCGACGCGCTGATCACTTCGACCTCTGGCCAGGTGAGTTGGATCTCACCACCGGCGTCGGTCGTCGAGAATCAATCGCAGGATCCGACGAAGGTCCTCGCCTTCGACGAGCAACAAGGCCTCACCCTGGGCGCGAACCTCCGCGTCGACATCATCGCCGCCGGGACCTACGACCAGGCCACTGACCTGGTCGCAGCGAATGTCCTCGCGGGGACGAAGGTCGACAGCCACCTGCTCCACAGCGACGTCCCGACCGGCGGGAACATCTTCCGGAGCGGCCAGGTGACCTTCGGCGGCGCGATCGTTGGCGTCATCGTGACGCGCGCCAAGCTCGCGGGGTCCGACTTCCTCGGAGCCCCCGGAACCGTGTACCCAGGCCTCGTCCCGAACCGCGAACTCGAGTTCGGAACCGGAAGTGGGTTGGCGGCCGACATCGTCGTGCTCCCGGATCTGCACACGATTCAGTTCAATCTGGGAACGAGTGGTGCGGTCGACGACATCCGGGTCGTGACGCGCCATAACTCGCCACCCATCGCGAATGCTGGCGGACCGTACGCGGGAGTCGAAGGCTCGGCGGTGCCGCTGAGCGCGAACGCAACGGATACCGACAGTGACGCGCTCACCTCCTCGTGGAGTTTCTCGACGACGGCCGCTCCCGGCACCGCGTGTTCGACGACCGGGACGAACTCGCTGAACCCGACGATCACCTGCAACGACGATGCACTCGTGGTGGCGACCGTGTCGGTTTCGGATGGGCGCAATGTTCCGGTGGTGTCGACGGCGACGGTGACGATCGGAAACGTGGCCCCGGCGATCGGAGCACTTGTCGTGCCCGGCGCACCGGTGGCCTTCGGCACGTCGGCGACCGCCTCGCTCCCATTCAGCGATGTCGGACAGCACGACACCCACACGGCGACGGTCGCATGGGGCGATACGACGACGAGCGTCGCATTCGTCAGTGAGAGCGCGGGCGCCGGCACGGCGTCGGGTTCGCACGTCTACGCCGCGCCGGGCCTCTACACGGTGACGATGACGGTGACCGATGACAACCTGGGAACGGCGCAGACCTCCGCCCAGATCGCGGTCAACGGCCCGCCGAATGCCGATGCCGGCGGGCCCTACGCCGGGAGCGAAGGCACCCCGGTGGGACTGGTGGGCACCGCAGTAGATCCCGAAGGGGATCCGTTGACGACGTCGTGGTCGTTCACGCCGAGCGCGCTCGACGCGGGCGGGGTCTGCTCGACGACCGGGACCACGACGGTCGTTCCCAGTCTGACCTGCACCGATGATGCGGTGGTCGGCGCGGACCTCGCTGTGACCGATGGGATCAATCCCGCGGTGCACTCTGCAACAACGGTGACCCTCGCCAATGAGGCGCCGACCCTGGGCGCACTCGGCGCGACCTCGGGTCCGGTGCCGGTTGGCGCGGCCGTCGCCGTCCTGGCGCCGTTCACCGACGGCGGCGTCAACGACACCCACACTGCCACCGTGAGCTGGGGAGATCTCTCGGCCTCCGGTGCCTCGATCAGTGAGTCCGCCGGCTCCGGCTCGCTGTCGGCGGGTCACACGTATTCGAGCCCGGGCGTCTACACGATCACGGTCACCTTGACCGACGACGATCTGGGGACCGACACCGTGTCCACCACCGTCGCCGTCAATAGCCCGCCGACCGCCGATGCTGGCGGGCCGTATGCGGGGCTCGAAGGTGACGTCCTGGGGCTGAGCGCGACCGCGACCGACGTCGACGGGGACCCACTCGCGATCAGTTGGGGCTTCACCTGGACTGCCGACCCCGGCACGACGTGCGTGACGACGGGTACGGGCACACTGACGCCGACGATTTCCTGCACCGACAATGCCGTGGTGACGGCGACGATGACGGTGTCGGACGGGGTCAACGCGCCGGTGGTGTCCGCTACGCTGGTCTCGATCGGGAACGCGCCGCCACTGCTCGGCGCGGTGGTTCCGTCGGCTTCGCCGGCGCCAACCGGAAGCACCGTGTCGGTCAGTTCGACCTTCGGCGACGCCGGCACGAATGACACGCACCTCGGCTCGATCAGTTGGGGTGACGCCGCAACCACGGCGGCGAGCATCACGGAGTCCGGTGGCGCGGGCAGCATTGCCGGGTCACATGTCTACGCGGCGCCCGGCACGTACACGATCACGGTCACACTCACCGATGACAATGGCGGTACGGCGACGGACACGAGCCAAGTGGTCGTCAACGGCGCGCCGACGGCTGGCGCCGGCGGTCCGTATTCGGGGGTCGAGGGAACACCGGTCACGCTCAACGCCACCGCCGCGGATCCGGACGCCGACGTGCTCACCACGGCGTGGTCGTACAGCATCACCTCGGCCGATGCCGGGACGACGTGCTCGCTGGCGGATGCGGCGACGCTCACACCGACGCTGACGTGTGATGACGACGCGACGGTGTCGGTCACCGTCGCGGTCAGCGACGGCGTCAACCCCGCGGTGCACGACAACGCGACGGTGAGCATCCAGAACGCAGTGCCGTCGGTCGCGGCGCCGACGGTTGCACCCAACCCGGTCGCCGTCGGTACAGCCGTCGTGCTGTCCGGCTCGTTCACCGACCCGGGGGTCAACGACAACCACACGGGAACCATCAATTGGGGTGATTCACTCTCGTCGAGTGCTGCGATCTCGGAGGTACCGGGAAGCGGCACCGCGAGTGGATCGCACACGTATACGACCGCGGGTGTGTTCACGGTGACGCTCAAGATCAACGACAAGGACGGGGGCCAGACGAGTGCGACCACGACCGTCGTGGTCAACGGTGCGCCCAATGTCGATGCCGGCGGCCCGTACTCGGGCACCGAAGGATCCCCGGTGGCGCTCGACGCGTCGGCGGTGGATCCCGACGGTGATCCGCTTGGCATTTCCTGGACGTTCACCTGGGTCGCCGATTCCGGCACCGCGTGCAACACGACGGGCATCACGACCCTCGCACCGTCGGTGACCTGTACCGATGACGCGGTCGTGACGGCGACGTTGACCGTCGACGACGGCGTCAACGCGCCCGCGACCGACACTGCGACGCTCGGCATCTCGAATGCATCGCCGACGATCGGTGTCGTGACGGCACCGGTGAGCCCGGTGCCCGTTGGTACGACGATCAGCGCCCTGACCACCTTGGCCGATGCCGGCACGAATGACACGCACACCGCAAGCGTCGCCTGGGGTGATACCACGACGTCGGCCGGCGCGGTGAGTGAATCCGGCGGAGCGGGTTCGGTGTCGGGATCCCACGCCTACGTGGCGGCGGGGACCTACACCATCACCATTACCGTCACCGACGACGACTCCGGAGCGGTCATCGGGACGGCGTCCGGTTATGTCGTCGTCTACGACCCCAGCGCCGGCTTCGTCACGGGTGGCGGTTGGATCACGTCGCCGTCCGGCGCGTATACCCCGAACAACGCGAGTGATACCGATGCCACCGGTAAGGCCAACTACGGGTTCGTGTCGAAATACCAGCAGAACGACCCGATTCCGGAGGGCAGTACCGAGTTCCAGCTCAAGTCGGGCGGCCTGAACTTCCACTCCGACGGGCAACTGTGGCTCGTCGTGACCGATGCTCAGTCGAAGGCGTACTACCGAGGTACCGGAACGCTCAACGGTGTCGCCGGGTACGAGGTGTTGGTGTCGGTCATCGACGGTAAGAGCACTTCGACGGCTGACCGTTTCCGTATCAAGGTCTGGAGGACCTCGAACGGTGCCGTCGTCTACGACAACCTCGTCGGCGCACCCGACAACGCCTCGGCAACGACCACGATCTCGGGCGGTTCGATCGTCATTCACTAGGGCTCGGGCCAGTGTGGGGGTCTTCCCCTACACTGGTCAGCCTGCGCTCGTAGCTCAACGGATAGAGCATCTGACTACGGATCAGAAGGTTGGGAGTTCGATTCTCTCCGAGCGCACCAAGTCCCAGTTCAGCGACCTGCGGACTCATCGCTTCGAAGTGCTTGCCTCGGCTTGGCAATCCCTTGGCAATCCGAAGGGCCTACCTCACCTCAGGAGGCTCGCCAATGCGAGGGCACATCCAGCAGCGCGGCAAGGACAGGTGGCGGATCAAGGTCTTCATCGGTCGTGATGCCGCGGGCGTTCGCCGGTATGTCGAGCGGACCGTGCGGGGCACGCGACGGGAGGCCGAGCGGGAGGTCGCGCGGGCGGTGGTCGAGGTTGACGAAAGCAGCTACGTCGCGACCGCGGCGCTGCGCTTCGGCGAGTGCTCGACCGGTGGCTCGATGTGAAGCGCACTTCTTCGCGACCGGGTCGCGGGAGGGGAGCGCGGGCACGGTCTGCTAGAGCTGCCTATCCATCGTCTTCTGGCACATCGGTCTTCAACTGTGTCCCGGGTTGTTGGCGTTGTCTGGCAGGCGGCCGACGAGCTCCAGGAGAGAGTCGCGTATTTCAGCGTCGCGCCGGATGATCGCCAGCGCTGAGGCCTCGTAATCGGCGACTGTCTTGAATCCGGAAGCCGAAGCGACTGCCGTCGGCAGAGAGGAGTCGCGGATGGGGTATTCCCGGATGATGCCTTCAAGGTCCGACTCCGCGAGGTATTTCTCAAGCGTGGCGAGCAGGGCGGGAAACGGGGACGCCGTCGAAACGGTGATCGGGTCGACGCCGGAGGCGATTTCTTGCCGGCTTGGCGAGCGATCGCAGATGGTGCGCGCCACAACCTTCTCGGCTACCGACGCAGCCAGCCGCCGCCCTGTGTCTCCCGCAGCGATCGCCTCCAGCGCCATAGCCGTTGCGTTCGAAGACACCTCGGCGGGGCTCCTGCCCAGAGTCTCGGCCTGTCGCTCAGCCAGCGCACGGCGGACAACATCCGAGTAGTACAAGCTCTCCACTTCGTCAACGGGTAGTGAAAGGATGCCCTTGGTGGCCAAGGTTTCGCGCTCGGTGGCGTTCCGGCCGTCGCCGTCAACGACTCCGCATCCGTGAACCCAATGATGTGACCGACTCGAACGGAGACCACCCACAGCGCGGATCACCTGGTCGCATCCGCCGACCGGCACGAGGGTCCAGTTCGGGAACAGTGCCAAGTAGAGCCGTAGATCAAGGCTGTGGCGCTCCCCCTCCAGGAACAGCAGACGATGCCTTCCTCCGAGGATCCCCACGCGAACACTCTCCGGAATATCGTCGGTCGCGTCCAGCACCCGAAGGTCCCAGCCGACGGGCACCCTCGACTCATCCCAAGCGGTTCCCAGAGTGACGGCGAGGGTCGTTGCATTTCGAGGGAGGGATGATGCGAGGTCGAGATCGTGAGTCAGGACAACGAAGTGACAGTCGGGCCGGTCGGCGACGATCGACTCGATCAAAGCTGCCGAGATCATGCGATGAAGGTGACGTTCGGGCTCGTCGATGATCACGATCGTCCCTTGTGGAACTGTCATTACCTCGGCGGCCAGCAGGAGCGCGCTCTTCTCGCCATCTGACATCTCCGAGATGGGGTACGGCGCGTCCGCCGGGGCGGCCATAGCTTCGAAGCTCGCCCGGTCGGTCATCGTGAGCGTGATTGGGAGATGCGCGTCGGTAAGGATCGCGTTGATGCGGTCCAACAGTGACCCATCGACTGCGTCGCGGACCTCGGCGATGTCTTTGCCCTGCTTGACGAGGTCCACGACCTGGCCGTTGTCGTCGTTGATCTTCGCTAGAAGTTCGAACAGCACCAGGCCCGTGCGTTGTGTCTGGGCGTGATCGCGCCAGCGAGAGTCGACCTGCGCACCCCACGACGCGATATTCGTTTCCAGCTGCTCGCGCTGGGCAGAGGTGATGTCCGGACCCGCGTACTCAAACCAGAGGCGGCGATGAGCGATCACGCGTCGTACCGGCGCGTCGGCGGCATTGCGTGAGAGCCAGTAGCCGAGAGCCGACTTGCCGGATCCGTTTGCCCCAACAATTGCCGTGATCCGGCCGGCCGGCGCGACGAGCTCTACGGGCGGTAGCGAACCGTTCAATGCCGGAACTAGCCATGTGCACAGTGCCGGTGTTGCCGGCCGCTCTGCGCCGCCTGCCGCACCTGCGCCTTGGTCAATCATCTGACACCAGCAGTTCGACTGGTCCGCCGTTGGGGTAGCTAACGACGATGTGCATCTCGCCGCCGGTGGCCTCGACGAAGCGTCGAAGCGTCGACAGGAGCATGTCGCTTCGGCGTTCAAGTCGCGAGACCTCGGACTGGTCCATGTCGAGCAGCTCGCCGACCGTCGACTGCGTAAGTGCCCGCGCCTCGCGAAGTCGACGGAGCGTCGCCTGCCGGCTGTTGATCTCCGCCAGCACCGCGTCGTAGCGGGCCTTGGCCCGCGGCTTCGTCTCCAAGAGCGTCTTGAAGCGCTCGTGTGCCGTCTCGGCCTGCGCCCACTCTTCGTCGGTAATAGCGGACTCGACGACCTTGGCGTTGTCGGTGGGGATGGTGCGTGTGCTCATCGGTTGCCTCGTTTCACGATCGGGGAAGTGTCGGCGTGCTGGCGGCAGTAGTTGTCGAGTCGAGCTTGCGCTTCGTTCACATTGACCGGGTACCACGGGTTGCCGAGTGCGGTCTTGTCGCCACCGAGTAACACGACTGCGAGCTCGGCGCCTGTGGCTGTCCGGCAGATCGAATACAGGATGCGGAGCACCGGCGGACCGACTGCATACGGCGTCGCCTCCGACGGCGGCGTTCGACGCAGTGCATGCATGTCGTAGCGGGAGGTCACGACCGGGTGGGACTCCTCGCGGGTCTCATCATCCAGATCGCGGCCGTGCTCTTCGAGTGCGGTCAGCAAGGCCATCACCTCTCCGAAGATCTCCTCGTCGGCCTCAGCGAGTTCGACGAGCCACCGCTCGAACAGCGGGTGGTATCGGATCTCCACAGAATGCACTGTACCACATATGGGGTTCAGCACATCTGGTGGCGCTGGCGGCCGAGTTCAGGCGGGGTCACCAGCCCAGTTTCGGCACGGCTGACCCGTCCCTCATGTTCGAGGGATGCTGAATGCTGTGATCCGCCCGTCCATCGTCGAGCTGATCACCATCCCGTCAGACTCCACGGGAATAGTTGCCAGGCGACCTGGCCAGGTGATCGACCACAGCGGATGGTTTCTCCCGAGGTCGATACCCTGAGCGCTGCCCAGCCCGAGCACGAGCAAGCCGCGTCCGCCGGAGAGCGAGTCGAGCAGCTGTGGGCCTGACACGGACGTGGCGGTGCGCGCGACCTCGCGGCCGTCGTATGAATCCAGAGTGACGATCGCGCCACCGTCGAGCGCGACGAGGGCGTCGCCGACGCGGGCAACCGCGGCGGCCCCCGTGCCCGGGAACCGCCACTCGATGGTGCCGTCGTTCGAAGCGACCGTGACGATCCCGAGCTGCGATGGAATGTGGACGGCGCCCGGCGTTGCGACGGCGCTTGCCGCGCCGAACCCCTGGTTCCCGCCGAGGGGTACATCCCATTGGATCGAACCATCGCCGATATCGACGGCGTACGCGCCACTACCTGGAGCACTACCGGGATGGCTCAACGTCGTCAGAAATACGGCGGCGTCGTTGGCGACAAGCGGTTGTGCAAAGGTCAAGTCGGTTCCATCGGCAAGTGGGGTGCGCCAGCGGATCTTTCCGGATACCGGGTTCAGGCCGAGGACTACGGGCGGGCGCGTATCACCTTCGCTGTCGGCAGAGAGCCCGATCGCAGATGTCTCAGACCGAACGGAGCTCACGACCGGCTCGTATCCGCCGAGCCCTTCCCCAGGCAGGTCGACCGTCCAACGGACGGCACCGGTCGCGACGTCGAGGCCGGCGAGGGCGTCGTAGCCCCCGACGATCACGACACCGCTGGCTGATCCCTGGATGAAGACGGATGAGGGGAACGTCCGGCTCCATCGGGTCGCACCGGTCCCGCGGTCGAGCGCCCGCACCGTGCTCGGTTTGGCGTAACCCTCCGACACGAAGACTGTTGACCTGTCGAGCACTACCGAGCGCCGGAAGCTCGGTGTGACCGGCGAGGCAAACTGGCGCTGCCAGACGACTGACCGCTCTCGCGGGTGAGCGGCTCTCCGCTTCGATGGTGCATCGTCCCGCATCAGGAGCAGCGCGGCCGTCACCGACACCGCGAGCGCGACGCACGCGAGTCCGAGGATGGCGACCCGCCAGGTTGTGGGCTTGCGACGGCGGGGCGAGTCCCCGAGGCGACCGTCGATCTCGGACCAAGCCCGTTCGGATGGTTCGATTCCGACTGCGAGTGCGCCGATGGCGTCACGCAAGCGGGCGTCGACCGGGCTGTCCATGTCGTTCATTGAAGCGCCTCCAATCGGTTGGCGAGCGTGGCGCGACCGCGGCTCGTGTGGGTTTTCACTGACCCCGTCGAAATACCCAGCGCGGTCGCGATCTCGGCCTCCGAAAGCTCCGCGTAGTACCGCAGGACGAGGCATTGCTGCTGACGCTCCGGAAGCGACCGAAGCGCCGAGATGACCTCTCGCCGGTCCTCTCGTAGCGCGGCAAGGTCTTCGAGGGAAGCACTGCACTCCCCCGGCGCCTCCTGGTGGCGCTTGGCCACGCGTCGGCGCCGGAGCCGTGAGCGGGCCAGGTTCAGCACGATGGACCGCAGGTAGGCCGGGGCCGCGTCGACGTCTCGGACGCGATTCAGGTTGGAGTGCATCCGAACGAAGGCGTCTTGGACGATCTC
>JANLRZ010000129.1:0-3765 GCA_031362155.1 Acidimicrobiia bacterium
GGGCACGGCTGCGGACACAACATCATCGCGGCCGCGGGGCTCGGAGCGGGACTGGCACTCGCGCCGCTCGTCGAGGACCTTGGTGGCCACCTCACCGTGCTGGGCACGCCGGCCGAAGAGCTGGGCAGGGGTGGGAAGATCGCTCTGCTCGAACGTGGCGCGTTCGATGGCGCCGACGTCGCCATGATGGTTCACCCGTCGGTGGCCGACGTCGGTTGGGCGCCCCACATCGCCACCACCCATCTCGAGATCGAGATGCGGGGCAAAGCCGCGCACGCGGCGGCTGCCCCGTGGGACGGCATCAACGCGCTCGATGCCATCGTGCTCGGCTACACCGGGGTCGCGGCGCTCCGGCAACACCTGCGGCCCGGCACCGAGAAAGTCCACGGCATCATCACCCACGGTGGCGACGCGGAGAACGTCGTGCCCGATCGAGCCGCCGCGGCATTCCAAGTCCGGACCGTGAAGGAACGGTTGCTCGAAGGCTTGAACGAGAAAGTCCTGAATTGTTTTCGGGGCGCCGCCATTCAGACTGGGTGCACGATGCACGACCGTCGCACCAGCACGTACCAAGAGTTGTGGCACAACCGGACGTTGGCCGAAACCTATCGAGCGAATGGCGAGATGCTGGGCCGGCCGTTCATCGACCCCGACATCATCCCGATGTCGGTGGCAGGTAGCACCGACATGGGCAATGTGTCGAAGGTGGTGCCGTCGATTCACGCGATGATTCGCATTGCCGACCTGGACGTGCCCGGTCACTCGGAGCGATTCCGTGAGTGTGCGATCTCGGAGGACGGTGATCGGGCAGTAGTCGATGGCGCCAAGATGCTCGCGATGACCGCGATCGACGCGTGGTCCGATCCCTCGGTTCTGCACAACGCGCGGGCCGAGTTCGCCACCAGCACCGCGGCGGACGCGGACTAGCTAATCGAGGGTGGCGTAGTTGGTCGACCGATCGTCGAGACGGTCACCCGCGACCGCGATGACGCACTCTCGCAGGTCGGTCAGGTACTCGTCGATCACCGGCGCGTTGCCCGCACTCACGGTCGAGTGCAACGCATCCGGTGGTTTCTGCCGGTCATGGAACCAACCGCGCGCCTGCAACGCATCGCCGACCGCGAACACGTCAACCGCCGGATCGTCGGCCACGATGGCGAGGAGGTGGGCGTGGGGGTCACCCAGGATCGTGAGCCCCGGAATCGCCCGTACGCCGGCACGCATCCGGTCGGCGGTCTCGATCGTGGTGCGGGTCAGGCGCTGGTAGCCCGCGAGTCCGAGGTGATGCATCACGGCCCAGGCCGTGGCCATCGGGAGACCGGATCGGGTGCCCTGCATGTTGGGCGACGCGTAGAAGCCGCCGAGCCAGTCCTCGAAGACGAAGGTCTGGTATCTGCGCAGCGCCTTGGTGCGATGGAGGATGACCGAGGCGCCCTTGGGCGCGTACCCGAGCTTGTGGATGTCAGCCGAGATGGTGGTCACTCCCTCGACGCGGAAGTCCCACGGCGCAACATCCATGCCGAGTTGTTCCATGAACGGGAGGACGAACCCACCCATGCACGCGTCGGTGTGGAAGCTGGCGCCAACGCTGAGGGCCAGCGCGGCCAACTCGGGAATGGGATCGATGATGCCTTGGGGATACTGCGGTGCGGAGCCGACCACGAGTGCGGTGTTGGTGTTCACCAGGTCGGCGGCCGCGTTCACGTCGGCCCGCCAGTCGGAGTCGACCGGAACCCGGTTGACTTTCACGCCGAAGTAGTGCGCCGCCTTGTGGAACGCAGCGTGGGCACTGATGGGCAACACCATTTCGGGTTCGGTAATGCCGCGCTCGGCCGCGGCCCGCTCCACCGCCGCCCGCACTCCCATCAGGATCGACTCGGTGCCGCCGGACGTGAGGAACCCGGCGGCGTCGGGCGAACCGTGGAGGAGGTCGGCGGTGATGCCGACGACCTCGGATTGGATCTCACCGAGACTCGGGAAGGCGATCGTGTTGAGTGCGTTCTCGTGCAGGTACATGAGCGCCGCGGCTTCGATCGCTTCGTTCGCGGCGGGGCCCGCGTCGTACACCATCCCGAAGGTCCGGCCGTCCTGCCAGCGCACATCCTTGGCGCGTTTGGCCGTCAGCGTGGCGATGATCTCCTCGGTGGTGAGTCCGTGTTCAGACAGCGTCATGGCGAGCGAGTGTAGAGGTGACGGGGAAGGACTGCGCCGGTACTGTTCGGGGCGTGACCGCACCTCAGCGTGAACTTGATCGCGCCACAATTCAGGGTCGGCACTCTCATGTTGACGGAGTCGAGGAGTACCTCGGCATCCGCTACGCCGAACCGCCGACGGGTGCGCGCCGCTTCCGGGCACCCGTGGCGTCGACGGCGCACGGCATGATCGGCGCAACCGAGTTCGGTCCCGCGGCGCCCCAGTTGCCCGGTTCCATGACGGTGCCGGGCGACGCGACCCCGGACCGCATGGACGAAGATTGCCTCTTCCTCAACGTGTGGGCACCGAGCAGTCCGGGCCCACGCCCGGTGTTCGTCTGGTTCTACGGCGGCGGGTTCCTGAGTGGCGCAACGAGCGATCCGACGATCAATGGCGCTCGCCTCTCGGCCTGCGGCGACATGGTCGTCGTGTCGATCGCGTATCGGGTCGGTGCCTTGGGATTCCTGGGTGTGGGCGACACCAATTGCGGGTTGCGCGATCAGCAGTGTGGGCTCGAGTGGGTGCGGGACCACATCGCCGCGTTCGGGGGCGACCCGGCGCAGGTCACGATCGCGGGCGAGTCCGCGGGTGGAGGATCGGTGCTCCACCTACTCGCGTCACCGGGGACCCAAGGTCTGTTCCATCACGCGATCGTCCAGAGCGGTGCCACCGAGTACACCCGTACCCGCGCGGAAGTCGAGCGCGTGACCGAGATGTACCTCGCCGCGCTCGACGGTGACGATCCGAGCGCGGTTTCGTGGAATCGGATCATCGAGGCGCAGGGACAGGCACTGATGCCGATGATGATGGAGATGGCCCGTATGCCCTTCCATCCCTGTGTGGACGACGACTTCTTGCTCGCTCGTCCCGTCGATGCACTGGCGGCGGGCGTCGGTCGGAACGTCGATCTCGTCGTGGGAACCACCGCCGATGAGATGCGGCTGTTCCTGATGGAAGCGAGTCTGGCCGACACTCAGATGCGCAAACGCGTCGACCGGTACCTCGGCCGGGACGCCACGGAACTCGTCGCGGCCTACCAGGCGATCGTGGGTGAGGATCCGATGGACGTGTGGTCGGCGATCTTCTCGGACCGGGAGATGCAGCTCCCCGCGCTCGCAGTTGCCGACGCACACCAGGGCGCGACCTACCGCTACCTGTTCACGTGGGAGGTCGCGCCTCGCTCGGACGGCCTACCCCTGCGGGCCTGTCACGCGGCCGACCTTCCGTTCCCGTTCGCTGCGCTCGATGTTCTCGACTGGCGGCGCTGGTGCGCGGCCGAAGGTGACTCGGATCGCGCCGACGCCCTGGTCGATGCCATGCAAGGTGCCTGGTGCGAGTTTGCCCGTACGGGTGATCCGGGCTGGCTCCCTCACGATTCGGGCCTGGTCATGGAGTTCGGCCGCGACGTCGGTGCGCGTCCGGATCCGCTGGCCCAACGGCTGGCGCTCTGGTCGTGAATCGCACGTTCCGTTTCCCTGCCATCGATCGCGTGGTGCACGGCGCCGGTGCGATCGGCGAGGTTCCGGCGATCGTGGCCGAGCTGGGGGCACGCCGGGTCATGGTCGTCACCGG
>JANLRZ010000155.1:0-2248 GCA_031362155.1 Acidimicrobiia bacterium
CCGAAGTCGTGCACCCCCCGATGGATCGATAACAACTCAGGGATTCCGACCGGACCCGTGGATGCCGGATCGTTGCACTTCAGCTACGGGGGCTACAGCTTCCGCAACAACGAGCAGGTCTACCTCTTGGGTCATCCGAGCCCGGAGACGCCGGCGTGCATCGCCGCGGTTTCCGGCGCCGCGTGCCCGGCGGGCTGGCAGACCTACCTCGGCGGAGGGTCGAGCGGAGGCACGACTGCGGTTCCCGCGGTGGCGGGTGGAGCGGTCTACGCGATCTATGGCCCAGTCGGCGTGAATGGTGGTTCGCTGTTCGCGTTCGACGGTACGAATGCCGCCGCCCCCCAGCTGTGGAGCGCGGCGCTGCCGGGGCCCCCGACCCGAAGTGTGGTGGTGAGCCGTGGTGTCGTCGTGACCGGCTACAACGCGCCCGATGGCGAGCACATGGTTGGATTCGACGCGACCGGTTCGGTCGGATGTGGCGGATCGCCGAAGGTCTGCACACCGTTGTGGTCGACCGACGCCGTGTCGGGCGCCACCAGCGCGGCACCAGCACTGGCCAACGGGGTGCTCTATCGGTCGGTGGGTTCGCAGCTCCGCGCGTACGACGCGCACGGCGTGACCAACTGTTCCGGTACCCCGAAGGTGTGCTTCCCTCTGTGGAAAGCATTCGTCGGTCCGAATGTCTCGGCCCCGGCGGTCGCGAATGGTCTGGTGTACGTCTCGTCATCAGATGGCACGGTCGAGGCGATCGACGCGGCGGGGATCGCGCAGTGCTCGGCCACCACCCGGGTCTGTTCGGCATTGTGGGACACCAACGTGGGGGCCGCAGCCGGTGCGATCGAGGTCGACAACGGCCGCGTCTACGTGCCCGTCGCCGACGGCACCGTCAGCGTGTACGCCCTGCCCTGACCAAACTCGACTGCGTGCGGTCGGACGACGTCCCGCCTGTCAATTGGTCGCGCGTCGATAGTGCATGGCGACTGCACCGTTGCGGAGCGGCTTCGCCGAGACAAGCTCGAGCCGCCGCGTGCTGGGCAACCCGCCCTGGTAGAGGGTCGGGCCGTGACCTGCGATCCGGGGGTGGATGAGAAAGTGGTACTCATCGATCAGGTCCTGTCGATCCAACTCGTGTGCGAGCTTGCCGCTCCCGAGGCCGATCTGGCCCGGGGTTGCATCCTTGAGTTCCAGGACGCCCGTGCGTACGTCGCCCGAGATGTGGTGGCTGTTGGTCCACGGGAAGTCACTTCGCGTCGAGGACACGACGTACTTCGGTTTGGTCTCCAGCTTGACGGCCCACTCGCGTATCGCCGGCGGCGCTTCCTCGTCGCCTCGGGCGACGGCGGGCCAGTGACTCTCCATCATCTCGTAGGTGACGCGACCCCAAAGCATTGCCTCGAACTCGTCCATGAGTCGCGTGAAGTAGGCGTGGGTCTCATCGTCGGCGATTCCCTCCATGTGGTCGACGCAACCGTCCAGCGTGACGTTGATGGAGAAGGTCAGGAGTCCCATGCGCCGAGGTTATCGGCGCGGTTTCGGCCCCGTTGCGGCGCGCCGGATCACCGGCCGCCGCTTCAGTTCGAACGCCAACTGGGTTGATCGTTCCGATGGTGCCCGTGCGAGTCGCGTTGTCCTTCGTCACCCTCGGATTCCCACGCAGCAGTGGCACGAGGCATGAACGGTCAGACCGTTCGCCGTGAGCGTGGTCTCGATGATCGACGTTCCCGGCCGCGATTTGGCCACGGCGACGACCTGGCACCACGGTTTGATCGCCCGGTGGTGGGCCAACTTCAACCTCGGCGGACCCGAGATCGACTTCTACCGGTCCTACGTCGAAGCCGATACGCCGCCGGTTGTGAGCCCGCCTTGTACATGCAACCAACTCATCGGCTCGATCTGGCGCGGCGCTACCGGACCATCGTGAGTTGCGGTTCCTTCGGCCTCGGTGGCAGCCGCGCTGACGACGCCGAGGGCCTGCGATGCCTCCGCGACCACTTGCTCCCCGGCGGCGTGCTGGTCCTCGACTACGAGGTCGGCGAGTTCGACGACGACCGCTGGCGAACCTGGCGACCCCAACCGACGGACGAGACTCCACAGCCGAGCTCGTCCCGCTACCACGGTGGCGCGGCCACCGAGAGCGACGGTTTCCACGTCTTCGTCGCGGCCGTCCCTGGCGTGTCCGACGACGAATCCTGATCGCCGTGGAGATCGTGGTGTCGGATCCGCGAAATCGGGTGAAACCGCGCATACG
>JANLRZ010000173.1:0-2090 GCA_031362155.1 Acidimicrobiia bacterium
TTGAGGGGCTAGTGCCCTAACGGGCGTGGGGGTTCAAGTCCCCCCTCCGACACCACGGCTGACCTGCGGAAACGTACGGTCAGCCGTTGCGCGTTCGGCGCGTTCCTGCCGGACTTCTGCCCGGACTTCTGCCCGAGGTTCGTCAACCGCCGCCGATCATGCGCACAGCGACGGTCTCCGCCGCTTCCTCTTGGAGTCCTGGCACAGCGTGGCTGTAGAGGTCCAACGTCGTGGCGATGGTCGAATGGCCGAGTTGTTCCTGGGTCACCTTCGCAGGCATTCCAGAAGCGAGTGAGCGGGGTCATGGTCGCAACGGCCCCCTACGAGAAAGCGTGATCGCGCAGGTGCGGACCGAGCTTTTCGGCACGGCCGGCTCGCCGTACACCCCGCCGTGGACCGATACATCGGGCCCCGGAAACTCAGCGGCATTTCTTTTCGCGACGAGGCCGACCACACGGGACACGTCAGTCTTCGTTGTGTTCTCGGAGAATGTGGCGAGCAACAACCGGGAGTTTTTGGTGTCGGCCCGGGTCTGTCAGATTTTCTGTGTAAACGGTCGTGATGGTCATTAGTAGCCGGCGGCTGCGATGCGGTCGCCGTAGTGCACTGACAGGGTGTTCAGGATCTGTTTCCAGCCGTGGATCTGGCCGGTGAGGTCTTGTCGGTTCTTGCGTCGTTGTGTTGCGACAAGGTAGAGGACTTTGAGGGCGGCTTGCTCGTTGGGGAAGTGCCCGCGGTGACGCACAGCCCGACGGAACTTCGCGTTGAGCGACTCGATCGCGTTCGTGGTGTAGACGATCTTGCGGAGCTCGACGGGGAACTCGAGGAACGGCACGAACTCTGCCCACGCGTTTTCCCACGATCGGATCATCGCCGGGTAGAGGTCCCGCCACTGCTCGGCGAAGTCCGCGAACTCGGCCTCGGCGCCGGCGACGGTCGACGATTCGTAGATCCGTCGCATCTGCTTCGCGATCTGGGGCCAGTGTTTCTTCGACGCGTAACGCAGGCTGTTGCGGACCATGTGCACGACACAGGTCTGGACCGTTGCGTCGGGCCACACGACCCGAATCGCATCCGGCAGGCCTTTGAGTCCGTCGCAGCAGACGATCAACGCGTCGGCGATGCCCCGGTTGCGCAGATCGGTGAGCATGCTCATCCACTGCTTCGCGCCTTCACCACCGGTCGGACCGAGCCAGAGGCCGAGGACGTCGCGTTCACCGTCGAGGTTCACACCGATCGCCACATACACGGGCCGGTTCGCGACTTGCGCGTCGCGGACCTTGATCACGATCGCGTCGATCAACAAGACCGGGTAGAGCCGGTCGAGGGGCCGGTGCTGCCAGGCAAGCATGTCTTCCACGATCCGGTCTGTGATCTTCGAAATCGTTTCTCGACTGATCTCGGTGTCGTAGATCTCGCCCAAGTGGGCCTGAATGTCGCCGGTCGTCATGCCCTTCGCGTAGAGCGAGATCACATTCCCCGCCAAGCCATCGAGGCGGCGTTGATGCTTCGGCACCGTGACCGGTTCGAACGTCCCGTTCCGATCGCGAGGCATCCGCAACTCGACATCGCCAACCTCGGTGCTCACGGTCTTGGGTGTCGACCCGTTCCGCGAGTTCCCAGAGTTGCGGCCGGCCGGGTCGTAGGGTTCGTAACCGAGATGATCCTCGAGTTCGACCTCCAACCCGGTCTGGAGCACCTGCCGGACCATCGTGGTCAACAGGCCGCCCTCGCCGGTGAGATCCACACCCTGCGCACGGGCCCGGTCGACCAGCTCGGTCGCCCACTCCCGCATCTCCGGACCATCAAGATCCGGGACGCCTCGTGCCGGCACCAACCCCGCCGACTCTCGTTCTGTTCGCTTCGTCATGAGCATGATCCTTCCCAGCCCGCAGCACTCAGCCGCGGACCATCAGATCACGCCGTTTACACAAAGTTTCTGACAGTCCCTGGCCTGGGCGCGATCAGAACATGTGCACGGGAAGGCGGCTCGGCCCGCGGAACACGATCGAGGTGACGCTCTCCATGGGGCCGGCCGCCTCCAGCCACGTGGACCGCGCCATGAGCTCCTCGATCGCAGTCGTCGCTTC
>JANLRZ010000175.1:0-13706 GCA_031362155.1 Acidimicrobiia bacterium
GAAGCGACGACTGCGATCGAGGAGCTCATGGCGCGGTCCACGTGGCTGGAGGCGGCCGGCCCCATGGAGAGCGTCACCTCGATCGTGTTCCGCGGGCCGAGCCGCCTTCCCGTGCACATGTTCTGATCGCGCCCAGGCCAGCGCCTGAGCGGTTTTCCTTGGCGCCGTTGCCCGGTGGACAGCACACGCTTTGTCGTGTCGGAGGGACGCGTCAGCGGATCCGGGCGTGCCCACCTAATACGGCGTAAACCTCGATACGACCCCGCTGTTGCCGTTGGCGATCCAGAGGTGTACGCCGTCGAACACGATCCCGTAGGCGCCACCGCCGTACGACGTCGCGGTCGACGCAGCGTTCGTCACTCCGTCGACTCGCGTGAGCGTCCAGGAGCTGGCGTCAGTGACCCAGATGTTCGTGCCGTCGGACGCCATTGCCCAAGGGTGCGGACCCACGGTAATCGTCGACGCTGCGTGCGTCGCCACGTCGATCTTCGACAACGTCCCATCGCCGGAGTTGGCAACCCACATCGATGTGCCGTCGAACAAGATTCCGATCGGATCGGAACCGACGGCGAGCGGGCTCGATACCGCGTTCGTCGCGGGGGCGATCGTCCACACGCTCCCGCTGCCTACGTCAGTGACCCACACCTCCGTACCGTCGAATGCCAACCCAGCAGGGTCCAGCCCGACGGGAATCGTTGCGACGACGGTGCCGCTCGCGACGTCGATGCGCGAGACCGTTGCGTCGGCACGGTTCGCCACCCAGACGTCTGGCCCGGTGAACAGCACACCGACTGGCCCATTGCCGACGGGGATGGTCGCGATGACGGCCCCGGTCGTCGCGTTGATACGCGTGACCGTGGAGGAGTTCCAATTCGTCACCCACACGGAGCCGCCGCCCGTCGTGACTCCTTGCGGGCTGTCGCCGACACCGACTGTTGTCGTCACTGTCCCGCTGGTCGGATCGGCTCTCGAGACAGTGTTGCTTCCCGAATTCGCGACCCAGAGGTTGCTCCCGTCGAATGCGAGCGCGAGGGGCCCGACGCCGACACCGAGCACATCGTCGTTGACGATCGTTCCCGTGCCGTCGTGTGCAATGGTGATCCCCGTGCTGTTCGTGGAGACCAGATGTACTGTGAAGGTCTCGTCGTCTTCGATGAGTCGGTCACCCTTGATCGGGACTCGTACGGGAAGTTCAGTCACGCCGGCCGCGAATTTCAACGTGCCCGAGTGCGCGCGGTAGTCGCTTCCCGCCATCGCGGTCCCGTCGACGGTCGTGTACGCAACCGACACGGGGAACGCTTGCGGAGCGGAGAGACGAACGGGGAACATCAGGCCATGAGAGGTCGTGTCTCGCTCCGGCGACGAGACGTCATCGACTGACACCGTTCCGGGGCCCGCGTCGTCGTCGAGAATGGTCACGACTGCCGTCCCGCGATCGATCGGTACAGCGGGATTCGACGTGCTCGTGAGGGTGAAGTCGAACGTCTCATCACCTTCGTACGCGTTGTCCCTGAGGATGGAGATCACGATACGCGCCGACGTTCCACCCGCGGGAATGCGGATGTGCCCGGATTTCGCGAGGTAATCAGCACTGGCATGCGCGGTGTCGTCTGCAGTCTCGTAGTTGACGGTGAGGGCCTTGGACAGCGGTTCGGACAACGCCACGGTCAGCACCGCGAGCCTGTGTGACCCGGCTTTGCTCTCCGCGACGGACGTGTCCGCGACAGAGACTCTCGGAGGCGGCGTCACCGACCAGAGCAGCGCGTTTTGTCCGGTCGCAAGCCCGTAGCCCGCGACATCACCTCGCTCGTTGACGCCGAACGCCGCCGAATTCCCGGCGAATGAGTCGCCAATGTCGCTCATGCCTCGGACCGCATCCCAGACGAACGCATGGTTGGTGCAGCAGTCGCCGGTCTGTGATTCGCCAGCAACCTGGCCCAGATCACTGACGTCGTGCGCGGACGAATTGAGCCCACCGAGGGTGCCGACGCCGCGCATCCCGTTCACCTCGTCCCAGATGAACGCAATCACGCCGGTGCCTGTAGCGCGATCGGTCTCGCCGACCACCTGGCCGCGGTCGTTGATTGCGTGCGCGTCGGCAAAGTGGCCGCCGAGTGCACCTATGTCGGTCATGCCGTCGGTGTCGTTCCACACGAACGCGTGCCAGTCCGAACCTTCGCCGGTCGCCGACGTGCCAACCACCACTCCCGCGTTGTTGATGTCCTCGGCGGCGGCGTAGGTCCCGCCGAGCGTTCCGAGATCCGTCATCCCACCGACTGAATCCCAGAGGAATGCATGCGTCTCGGTGTCGCCCGTGATGTTCGACTCTCCGACGACTACACCGGCGTCATTGATTCCCCAGGCAATGGAGTTCGTGCCGCCGAGCGTTCCGAGATCCGTCATCCCACCGACTGAATCCCAGAGGAACGCATGCGACGTCGCCCCGGTCAGATACGACTCGCCGACGACTACACCGGCGTCATTGACGTCTCGTGCCGTGCTTTCGGTTCCGCCCGCGAGCGCGCCAAGGTCGGTCATGCCGCTCCCCGAGGACCACAGGAATGCATGGAATGCCGAACCTGTGGATGCGATCCCGGCCACGTCGCCGAGCCCGTTCACCGCGAACGCTTGGGCGCTCCCACCCCCTAGTGACCCGAGGTCCTGCGGACCGGGCCCAGCGGCTGCCACTGCGGGCGTGTTCGCGATGGAGATCGCGCCGAGCAACAAGCCGATCGTTGCTGCGATACACATGCGATTGCTTCGCCGAATCACCATGTGTGTCTCCTCCGCCTGGCGATCGCAGGAGTCAAACACGGCCTGGAATATTCTGCAACCATCTCGCCGGGCCATGGGCGAACGGCGAGGTCAACCGAAGGACCTGCGGTGACGCTGGTGTCGGAGGGGGGACTTGAACCCCCACGCCCGTTAGGGCACTAGCCCCTCAAACTTCTTCCGGGGGTAATCGGCCGTCCGACTCTGTGCCGACGCGTTGCGAAACCGCAGGTCAGACGGGATGAAGCCCAACGGACTGACACGACGCGAACTAGCGGTCGGCGGGTTCTCGGTAGAACTCCGGTAGAACTCTCCCACCTTCAAGCCTCCCCGAGCATCCCGGTCGCGTCCCGTAGCCACCGGGTCCCGCAGTCGGGACACCGCCACCGGTCCGCGGGCCGCAGCCGAGACTCGGTCCACTCCCCGACCTGCTCGAGGTTGCCGTCGCAGTCGGGGCACGTCATCCGGCGATGGTCGCGCCGGGGTGTGACCAAGGTGCTGGTGCAGGACGTTTCGGCCCACCCTGTCCGTAGACACTCCCCAAGAAGTGATGGTCGGAAACGCCCGCACCGGCGCGGGGAAGTGTGGCGCGCCCCGTGTGGCGGTGCAACCGCTCTCCGGGCACATTGCACCAGCCCTACCCGCCGACCGCCTAATGTCACCCGCTTCGTCGGGGTCGTTGAGGCCGAGTCCACCCTGCCCGGACTTGGCTTCCGGCCCCGACGATCTTTCAGCAGCCGAACACGAACCCGCCGTGCGAGCCGCGGTCGTAACCTGGGTTACGGTCGCCCGGCCGTCAGGTTCTGCAGCGTCTGCTGCTCATCCCACCTGTCTTGGCCATGCCTAGACCTCCCGTCCGACGTTCGGGCACTCGCGGTTCGTGCATGACCAACGGACTTTCTCGACCGAACTCTGATCGGTCTCGATGGTCGTGTACTCCGCGGTCAGGGGGTCACCGCATACCTCGCAGGGGCGCATACGCCCAAGGTACGGGACCGGGCGCAGGAACCAAGCCCCGTGCAATTTCAAACTGCGCCACTACCCTCTTGTGAGACGGCACTGTTGCATTGGCGCAAGGTCGCGCCGGCCGGTGAGCGTGACCGGATGATGGTCAATCGTTCCCATCCGATCCCCGTGGTTCCGAGCTCGGCGTTCAAGGGCTTTCGGTTCCCACCGGAGATCATCGTCCTCGCCGTGCGGTGGTATCTGCGGTACGGACTGTCCTACCGCGACGTCGAAGAACTCCTGAGTGAGCGTGGGATCGAGGTCGATCACGTCACCGTATTCCGGTGGGTGCAGCGCTTCACCACGCTCCTCGCGGACGCGGCCGGACCGTGCCGCCACTTGGTCGGCGACCGTTGGGACGTGGACGAGACCCACGTGAAAGTCGCCGGCGAATGGCGCTACGTGTATCGGGCCATTAATCAGTACGGGCAGATCATCGACGTGCTCGTCTCCGCCCGACGCGATCTCCGGGCAGCACGCCGGTTCTTCGCGACCGCGCTGGGTGTGCACGGCGACCCCGTCGAGGTCGTCACCGACCGCGCCCCAGCATTGCGAGCTGCGATCAAAGGGCTCATCCCCGCGGCGTTCCACAACACCGACCAGTACGCGAACAACCGGGTCGAATGCGACCACGGCCGGCTCAAAGCCCGACTCCGTCCCATGCGCGGACTTGATCGCGACCACACCGCCCGAGTGATCATCCGCGGTCACGCCCTGATGCAGAACATCCGCCGCGGCCACTACGAACTCGGAGTCGACGCGCGCCACCACCGGCGTGTCGAGGCCGCGTTCACCGAACTCGCCTGCACGATCTGACCGCGAAACGGAACGGCAACTCGGTCCCGCGCCTCACGGTTCGGATCAAGGCAACAGAGCCCCGAGTTGCGGTACTGTTGCATGGGGCCTTCGCCCGGGATGTCACCCGCGGGGCCTCAAGGATCGTCCGTATCAAGGACACATGATCCCAGCGCGATGGAGGCGGTCCCCGTGCACACACCTCGCTTCGAGACCCAGTTCAGGACATGGCATCTCGTGGCCGTCGTCATCACCATCGCCGTGGAAAAAGGCGACGCTTCGACCGGCGGTGACACGAACCCGCTGTCGGCAGCGGAGTTCGTGGATCGCGCGGACCGAATCCGTCTCGGGGCAAGCCGTCACTTCGACGAGCTTCCCGATCCTGTAGGCGGCGCGAAACCCGTCGGGCTCGGAACCTTCATGCGCGCCTGGACGGCGAAGCTCCGCGGACCGAAGCCGCGGCGGCGTCTCGCCCACGGCTGGGAGGCAGGCCTGGACCTTCTCGACCGGGCGGCCGACAAGCTCGACGACGCGGAAGCCGGCGACCCCGACGCACCGGGCGAGGCGCTCTGGAATCTCGAGGCTCGAGCACAGAACGACTTCGACGCGATGCACATGCCATTCCGCGTCTGCTTCGTCGAATGACCAGTCCCAGTCGAATACCGCGAGAGTTGGTCCTTGGTCAACGAATACAAGCGCCGACGTCTACCTCGGCTTCGGTCCGGTCGCTGCGGGGTAATCCGGCCCGGTTCGAGGCAGTGCAGCGCTGGATACGATTCCTCGTGTCGCAAGGGCGAGGACTACTCGTCATGTTTGTCGTTACTCTGTTGCTCGCCGCGAGTTGCTCGACCAGCCCCGGCGCGGCAAAGCCACTTGGGAGGGCGCCCCCCTTGACGCAGCTTCGAGTCGATGCGCTCGATGCCGCGCTCTCCTCCAGCCTGCGCGAGGGCCAACCTCCGGGCATCGCCGCGGCGATCGTGTTCGCCGACGGCTCGACCTGGTCAGGAAGCGCAGGCACGGCCGACGTCGAGCACCACCAGCCGGTCACGAACTCCACCGCATTCTCGATCGCGAGCATCTCGAAGTCCTTCGTCGCGGCCGCTGCGCTCCGCGTCGCAGAACACGGTGCGGTCGATCTCGACGACCCAATCGCACGATGGGCGCCCCAGGTCGACCGCGCCGACCAGGTCACACTTCGCCACCTCTTGAGCCACACGAGCGGGCTCGGCAACCCCGGCGCGCAACGGGTGTGCGATCCAGGAACATGCTTCAACTACGCGGACTCGAACTACGAGATCGCAGCCGACGTCATCGAGGGCGCCTCCGGCGAACCGCTCTCCAAACTCATCCGCCGGCAGTTTCTCGAACCGCTGGGCCTCGACCGAACCTGGTTCCAGCAGACCGAAGCCGCACGAGCACCGCTTGCGGCTGCGCATCATGGACACCGACGCGTCCCGAACGCTCGCCCCTTCGCGCATTTCGGTTTCTCCGGTTCGGGCGCGGCGACCGCGCTCGATCTCGCAAGGTGGGGTCGGGCGTTGTACGGCGGGCACGTCCTGACTGACCGGTCGTTGAAGCTGATGCACGACACCGAACGCACTGCGGTGCTGCCGTGCGTGCCCCAAGCCCGTTGCGGAGTGCCGTACGGGATCGGAACGGAATCGATGTCCTTCGCCGGTTGGCGCGCCTACGGACATTCCGGATCGACCGGGACACTGCTTGCGTACTTTCCGTACCAGCACATCAGCATCGCCGTACTGACGAACGGTGTCCCCGGTGGCCCGCAGGATCCGTTCACCACGATGGAGATCCTCGCGGCGGCAACACCCGGAATCGATCCCTCGACTCACATCTGGTCCCGCAACCTGCACCAGCCGGGCAGTCGCCGCAGCGTCGGCACCCGTACCAAGGCAATCGCGCCCGCTGCTTCACCCCACGGCGGCGAACTCGCCTACGCGGCGATACGGCGCAACGGAACTCGGGACATCGTTGCTAGCGCACCCGACGGGTCGCATCCGCGAACGCTGACCCACGACGGAGCGAACGACAGCCACCCGACCTGGTCCCCCGACGGCGCGCACCTCGCGTTCGTCAGCGACCGAACCGGCGGCGGTGATATCTACACGATAAAGCCGGACGGAAGCGCGGTGGTACGGCTGACCCGACGCCGAGGGCTCGAGGAGGATCCGGCCTGGTCCCCCGACGGCGCGCGGATCGCATACGCGATCCACACCGAACGGCGTCTCGAGATCCACACAGTCCGCGCCGATGGGCGTGACGATCGAGTCGTCTCGCGAAGAGAAGACTGTGCGCGCTTCACGGGCCACCCCACATGGGCGCCGGACCTCCGGCGCCTCGCGTTCTCCGGTTGCGACGGCACCGACTCCGAGATCTACGTGGTCGACGTCGACGGCGCCAATCTGCGCGCGATCACCGACACTCATGTTCTCGAGTCCGGCCCGGCATGGGCGGCAGACGGCACGCTCGCCTTCATACGATTTGGCGACATCTTTACGATCGACCCCGACGACTCTTCGGACGTCTCCCGCGTCACCACCACGCCATCCGAGGAGTTCCTCCTCAGTTGGGCAGATGATGATGCAATGATCTACTTCACCGCCGCGGGCCGGCCCTGATCGCTCCGCGGCATTCCGAGACCCGACGTCAGACCCGCACATCTCGGCGCCGATCGTGCCCGACGCCAACAGACTCACGGGGGTGCATGCGCCGGGTCGGGTGAGGCCGGAGGCGCTGTTGCATTGGCGCAAGGTCGCGTCGGCCTGTGAGGGTGGCGGGATGAGGCCTCGCCGTTCACGTCCGGTCCCGGTAGTTCCCAGTTCAGCGTTCAAGCGCTTTCGGTTCCCACCGGAGATCATCGTCCTCGCCGTCCGGTGGTATCTGCGATATGGCCTCTCCTATCGCGACGTCGAAGAGCTTCTGGTGAGCGTGGGATCGAGGTCGACCACGTCACGATCTACCGGTGGATCCAGCGCTTCACCACGCTCCTCGCGGACGCGGCCGGACCGTGCCGGCACGCGGTCGGCGACCGCTGATCCAAATCAACGCAACAGTGCCTGTGAGACTCGTTCCTGTGCGCCAGACTGCGTTCGGGCGGAGCTGACGGTTGCTGGGGGGAATCGTGAAGGTCCTATCTGTCATGGTCGCTGGGTATCTCGTTGCGCTTCCAGCGTTCTGGTGGTGCCGCAACGACCTTCGCGGCTTTCATCGTCCGCTCTGGGTCGGCTACGGCAGCCGCGACACTTGGATTAGGGCGGTCAGCATCGGTTATGCGGTCGGTGGTTGGCCCGCGTTGGTCGTCGCCTTCGCTTGGCGATCTAGTCAGGCGCGCACCGAGTTGACACTCGCACGTCAGCGTCACGATGTCCGACGCGGAGACGGGAACGGGGTGGGTGTGGCGGCCCCGTAGGGGTACTGGCGTGAGTCGGGGACGCGGGCGGGTCACGTAACCCACGTGTGCCGGCGTCGGGGAATTGCGCGTCGCAGGTTTGGGCTGGTGGTCGGCGGGTAGACCCCAAGTTGACGAGGCTGGGCCGTCGAGGGCTCTCCGCCCCAAACCCCCAGCGTGTCCTCCGGCCAGCTTCGTCGATTCTCATCGTTGAGATGCCCGCTGTGTCCCTCACCCACCGCGCACCACAGTCTGAGCACTGCCACCGGTCCGCCGGCTCAGACGAGGCTCTCGCACCAAGACTCGAGCTGCTCGAGGTTGCCGTCGCAGTCGGACACGTCACAACCAGATGGTCGCGCGAGGGTGTGACCATCTTCGCCTCGGACCGACAGACGGCCCGACCGTGTCGTTTGGTCGGTTTTGCGCGGGGGTAGGACCGGCAGACAGCAATCTGCTGTCTTCGTCGCAAACCCTCGAAAGGTCGAAATGCTCAAGAGTTTGAAGTCTCGTACCGCTGTCATCGGAGGACTCACCATCCTGGCGTTGGCGGTGCCCTCGATCGCACTCGCCGACCACAACACCACATCGACGGGAAACCCCGTACCCCACCAGCCGTCCGCCTCCGGCAACTCGCAGACCAGGCACACGGCGACTATCACCCGCAAGGGCGACAACGTCACTGTCGAGGTTCGCGTCACGGGCGCAGCGCCTGGATTGGTCCACGCTCAGCACATTCACGGCGAGGGCCGCAACCGATGCCCGAAGATCAGCCGTGACCTGAACGGCGATGGCCTGATCGCCACCAAGGAGGGCTCGGCCGACTACGGGCCCGTCGTGGTCGCGTTGACCACATCGGGTGACACCACGGCAGCGAGCACCCTCGCAGTCGACCGGTTCCCGGTCGCGGACAGTAGCGGCAGCTACACCTACACCCGCACCCTCAGGGTTGGACGCGACATCCCGAAGTCGATCGCCAAGGAAGTCGATCACTTCCATATCGTCGTCCATGGCATCGACACCAACCACAACGGTGAGTACGACTTCAGCAAGGGACCATCGGACCTCGATCCGTCCCTGCCCGAAGAAGCGACCGTGCCCGCAAGCTGTGGATTGATCATTGGTTGATCCCTCACATGGGTGAAACTTTGAGGCCGTGATGAGCGGCTCCGGGCGGCACCCAGACAACGTGAGACGACCCCCAGCCAGTGGTTGGGGGTCGTCTCACGCCTAGGGACCTTGCTAGTTCAGCGTGGAGTTGACCCGCTATCTCGGACATGGGTTGATGTGAGTTACGCGGCTCGGCTGGCGACGTAGGCATCGCCCGGGCGGCGTTTGACTCTCCCGTGCCCGGTCGGTCGCTCATCGCCGCAGGCTGACTTGACAGGGCTTGGTGTAGCCAGCCTGTTCCAGCACGGTTCTGGTCGCTGCGTTCGGCACTGAGTGAAGTCCATCAGATCCAAGTACGTCCACGGGCAGCACCGTGACGCGGCCCGCACTGAGCGGAAAGCGGATGAGGCTGAAGAGCCCGGTGTCTTCATTGGTCGTCAGCCCTTCCGTCATGGCCCAGGCCAGAGAGTGAAGCTGGAAGGGTCTCGACAGTGTGCTGTGGGCGCGCTCGGCGAGCGCTCGAAAGGCAATCCCGACGCTCGTGGCCCGCTCCTGGGCACCTTGCGAAGGAGTTGCGTGAACCCATCTGCCGCCGATCATTGTTTGAGGATGGCGGGAGCGAACCAATGCGAGCAGCTGGACTCCGTTGAGCCGGACGGTGCCCTTGCGTAAATTCAGTCCGGTGTATGTGTCGCGAACGGCGGCCGGATTGTCGAGCGAGATGCCACCGAGGGAATCGACTGCAGCGGCGAAGGTCTTCATCTTCACGATGACGAGATGTGTGACGGGGATGTGCAGTGTGCGACAGAGTCCGTCGATTAGCTGCTGAGGGTCCTGATTGAGCGTGAGGGCCAACCGGCTCACTGTTCCCGGCGCGGGACTGACGATGATGTCGCGAGGGATCGAGATGACGCTCGTCTTCGATCGGTCGACGTGCACGACGATGACCGCGTCCGCGTGCGAGCCCGGTGCCTCGGCGACCGTCCCGTAGACATCGTGGGGCCCCGCCGGTAATGAGCGGCGGGAATCGGAACCCACGAGCAGCCATGTCGCGCCGTTTTCGGACGATGGAAGATTCACTTCGACGTGGCGGATTCTTTGAGACATCAGCCACAGGTCGCTACCGGCGAGCACTGCGACGACAAGAACCGTCACTCCGAGAACCGCAGCGATCTTGCCCGATTTCGTCCGCGGCCACCGTCTGTTCACCGCTGGCTTCCGTACCTTTGGTGGACGCCCCAGCGAGCGCTGGTCGCGGCGACCATGGTTCGTCTCGTCAGTGGAATCCATGTCCGACGCGTCGCGCGGTTGCCCAGCCCCTCGGCTAGCGGAGCTCCTTCGTCATCGGAGATTGGATCGGCTGCGTCCGGATTGGCCAGCCCGTCGCTCCTGTGGCCGAAGGGTTCGCCGAGGGCGTATCCAGGACGGTCACTTTGATCGTCGGTGTCCAGAGGACGGTCTTCGGGTTCAGGCGCGCGACCACTCGTTCGAACGCCAGACGTAGAGAGTCTCTGACACTTTCGGCGGTCGGATTCTGTTGTGAGGCAAGGTAGGACTCGGCAAGCGTCGCGAAGTCTCCCCCGAGACGCTCGAGCTTGTCCATGACGTCGATCTCGAACACAGACGTCCCGAGATATTCCGCGATCCACTTGGGAAGCCCGTGTGCCCTGAGCTTGCCGACGAGTGCCCCCCACATGTTCTTGGCCTTGATGGCCCATGATCCAAGCTGGCCGCTGCGAATGGCAGGAACGACGCTCACGGTCAGCGCTTCGAGAAGCGGAGCCGCAAGGATCGAAAGCGCTGTTGCGATGTTGGTGGTCTGGTAGAACGACATGCCGGAAAGGGTGACTGTGGCCGACCCGCCGTCGTTGCTGATCGTCGCTTTCGCTTTGGTGCCGTCGACGCCGAACGTGACTCCGTAGAGACCCACGAGGAAAATATTGGCGCCGGAGTAGCTGAAGCCAGCGGTTTCGACGGCCGGTTCCTGAGTTGCAGCAGTGATTTCGACGACGCCATTCGATGCACACCAGAACACCACGGCCTTGTCGGAAAAGAGCTCTGGGAACCTGATCGGATCGCCGGCCTGTTGGGTCACCGTGGTCAGGTAGTAGTGAGCCTGGCCCCCGTTGGAATCAGTCGAGCAACCGCTCACCGTAAGTGCTACGGCCGGGTACGCCGTTTCCCCGCCGTACGTGAAGCAGCTTGACGCCACCAGGTACGCGCCCGACGGTGTGTTCGACGGGACGACGATTGAAATCGTCCAAGCTCCGCTCGTGTTCGGCGTCCCGAGCTGCGTCGCGAGTTGCTCGCCGGAGGACTTCTGCAGGGCGACGAGGACCCGCGCTCTGCACCCGGTACCGGAGACGATCACAGCCGCCCCGGGTGCGACAGTCGTGGGTGAAACCGTCGGTGCCGGCAGCGCTGCCGCCGCAGCATTCCTTGTCCCGCTGGACGCAGCTGCAGATAATGGATTCGCGGGCCCGAGCGTCTGAAAGCCCAGAGCAAGCGTCGCACCGAGTGCCGCAATCGACCAGTAGATCGGCCTACGCCGACGTGATTTCCGCATCGTCACAATCCTTTGGGCACGAGCACTCGGGGCTGCCTGATCTCCGCACCCCCGGAAGAAAGGATCAGTGCGAAGCGATCCACCCCGCCCGCCGACCCTGCCCCACAGGTGCGCCTTGTTGCGAGTTGGCACACTACGAGAAGTTTCGGGGAGCCGGCAACCGCAGAAGGAGGTTGCGACCGACTCAGCAAACTAGAAGGCGCGACCACCGCAGGGCCCGGCGCGTCACCTACCACTAGCGTCGCCGGCCGTGGCCGAAATCCTGACTCGACGCGAGTTCGCACTCGGGACGGCCGGTCTGCTGCTCTCCGCGTCGCTGGCGGCGGGGTGCCGATCTGGCCCGAAAGGCAACGGTCCTGCCATTTCACCGTCGCGGCTCATCTTCGGGTACCAGGGTTGGTTCGGCACACCCGGCGATGGCTCGACGCTCGACCGCTGGCAGCACTGGTCCACGGCGCAGGGCCCCAGTGCCGGCACCCTGGCGATCGATCATTGGCCCGACGTCTCCGACTACCCATCCCGGCTGTTGGCGGACACGGGGCTGAAGCTGCCGGATGGGCGTCCGGCGCTGCTGTTCAGCTCCTACCGCCCCGAGGTTGTGGCCACCCACTTCCAATGGATGGCCACGTATGGAATCGACGGCGTCTTCCTCAACCACTTCGCGGTCGAGTTGGCGCCGCAGTCACCCCAGCGGCAGTTCCGGGACGGTGTGACCGCGAACGTCACCCAGTCGGCCGAGGACACGGGACGGCGCTTCGCCCTGATGTACGACATCACCGGGGCCGATCCATCCGAGTTGGTGCAAAGCGTTCAGCACCATTGGCTGGCCAGCCGGCAGCAATGGTCGAGCAGGCAATACCTCCAGCACCGCGGTCGACCCGTGGTTGGCATCTGGGGCTTCGGCTTTGTCGGCCGCCCTGGGACACCGGACCACGCCAACCAAATGCTCGACTTCTTCTCCGCTCAAGACGTCGTTGTCATGGGTGGGGTGCCCGCTCGATGGCGCCTCGGCGTCGTGGACTCGCAGTCCGGTCCCGAGTGGTCGGCTGTCTACCGTCGATTCGACCTAATCAGCCCATGGACGGTCGATCGGTATCACAACCTCGCACAAATGCGCCGCTACGAGCGGGACATCCTCCGCGCCGACGTCGCCGCCGCCGCCAACTTCGGGGCAGCGGTCGCGCCGGTGGTCTATCCCGGGTATTCCAATCACAACGTGCGGAAGGTCGAGGACCCGAACGAGCCACCGCCATCGCTCAATTCGGTGCCCAGGCGACGCGGCCAGTTTTGGTGGTCCCAGGTGCAGAGCTTCCAACGGCTCGGGGCGCCCTTCATCTATGGCGCGATGTTCGACGAGCTCAACGAAGGCACGGCCATGCTTAAGTTCACCGAGGATCGCGCCCGAGTGCCGGTGGGCCCTGCCCTCCTCACCGTGGACACCGGTGAGGACGGTGCCTCTCCCGACCACTACCTGCGGCTGGCTGGCATGGCGAACCGATTCCTGCACGAGGGTCAGGCCCTACCGACTGAACCGCCCCGGGAAGTCTCAGGCTCTAATCCTTGAGAGGACGGAGTCATGTCAGACAGGTCGGAGCGTTACCCGCCGGAGTTGCGGGAGTGGGGTTGGCGGATGGTCTTCGAGAATCAGCACGAGTATCCGTCGCGGTGGAAGGCGATCTGCACGAAGACGTAGGCAAACACGGCCGCGTCCACTCGGTCGGCGATGCCCTGTGGTGGTCACTCACCACAATGACGACAGTCGGATATGGCGACGTCTACCCAGTGACCTTCGCCGGGCGCGTTGTCGGTGGAATCACGATGCTCGTCGGCATCAGCACGTTCGCCGTCGTGACAGCCAAAGCAGCCGAGTTCCTCGTCCGCACGGGACTGGCGGACGAAGCTCAAAGACACGACACGTAAGGCTGGTCGGTCACGATCCAGGATCTTGGGACTCCGGGCAGGTTTAGAAGTGGAGAGGAACGCAAGCGAGAACACCGAGCCGCAACCGCTGCACTACAGCGCCAGCGTGAGGCCTCCCATGCCGCCGCCTTAGAG
>JANLRZ010000240.1:0-1602 GCA_031362155.1 Acidimicrobiia bacterium
CGCGGCGTTCATCTCCGAACGGTTCAACGTCAAGGACGCGGGTGTGCTCTCCGGCGCGGTCGGGGCGGTAGTGGCGCAATCTGCTGGTGCAGATTCCCTACGTCATCGTGTTCATTGGTATCGGCTTCTGGTGGTTCCGCCGCAAGGACATCACGAGTTAGTCCGCTCCTGCGACTTCGTCGCGGGCCGCTCGGGCCCAGGCTCGGGCGTGCCGGTGCTGTATCGGTCAGACGTGGGTAATGACGGAGCGAATCACTTCGCCGGACTGCATGGCGCGGAAGGCGTCGTTCACGTCATCGAGACCGATTTCGGCCGACACCATCGCGCCCAGATCCAGGCGACCGGTCTCCACGAGGTCGACGAAGCGCTGGAAGTCCGAGCGCACTTGCGCCGAGCCGTAGACGCAGCCGAGCAGCTTCTTCTCGTCGTAGAAGAGTTGGAAGCCGGGGAGGGTGACCTCTGAGTCCCACTTGGGCATGCCGACGACCACGGCGGTTCCGCCGCGCCGGGCCATCGCGTAGGCCTGCGCGATGGTCTCGGGTAGGCCGATCACTTCGAACGAGTAGTCGACGCCGATCCCGCCGGTGAGTTCCATCAGCTGCGCAGTCGCGTCGCCCGCACCGGGGTCGATGAGGTCGGTGGCACCGAAGGTGGCGGCGGTCGTGCGCTTCATCTCGACCGGGTCGATCGCGAAAATGCGGCCGGCCCCTGCGATGCGGGCGCCTTGGATGACTGCCTGGCCCACGCCACCGCAGCCGATCACTGCGACCGTCGAGCCGGGTCGGATCTGGGCAGTGTTCAGGGCCGCACCGACGCCGGTGGTCACGCCGCACCCGATTAGCGCGAGTTGCGTGTCGGGGAGGTCGGTGTCGACTTTGACCACGCTCGCCTGGTTGCAGGTCATCTGGTCGGTGAACGTGCCGAGACCGGTGAACCCGTTCGGAGTCGAGCCGTCGGCGCGGGTGGCTCGGGGGGCGAACATGACGTCGCCACTCATGGTGCAAAGGTTGCTCTGGCCGTGGAGACAGAAGAAGCAGTTGCCACACGCCGGGACGAAAGACGCGATGACTTGGTCGCCGACCTTGACTCGGGTGACTTCGGCGCCCGCCCACTCGATCACGCCGGCGCCCTCGTGGCCGAGGATGCACGGTGCCGGTATCGGCAGGGTGCCGTTGCTCGCGGAGACATCGGAGTGGCAGACGCCACTCGCGCCGATGCGGACCACAACGTCGGACGGGCCGGGTTCGATGGCAGTGACGTCCTCGACGGACAGTTCCGGGGACCCGGTGAAGATGGCGGCTCGCATGGAAATACTCCTTCGATGACGAATCTGACCGGACGTTACCGGGTCGCGGTTTTTCGCGCTTTCACTCCGGTCGGCCGTCGCCGCGCGCCGGTCAAGATGGTGGTGCCGTGGGGGCGCCCGCCTTCTGCACACTGCGTGCGCGTAGATACGCGCCGACCATCACCGCGAACTCGTCGACGTTGTAGATGTCTTCCTCGTAGGACCACTGGTTGTTGCCCGCGTAGTCGAGCCGGGACCAGTTGATGGCCTGGTACACCTCGCCGTCGCCCAGATCCTGCATGCGGTTCCAGACCGCG
>JANLRZ010000255.1:0-10662 GCA_031362155.1 Acidimicrobiia bacterium
GAAGCCGTCTTCCTTGAGGATCTCGAAGGCGCGCTCGCTCTCGGATCCGGGCAGTCCGAACTGCACCTTGAACACGCCGCCGGCAGTCGATGCCAGGAACGAAAGGCCGACGAGCAGGATCAGCCAGATCGCAAGGACCGAACGGCGGCGGTGGTAACACGTTTGCGCGAGGCGGCGCACAGAGGTTCCTTCGGGCGAGGGCGGGACAGGTTGAGGTTACGGAACCTGCCGCGACGCGTCATCGTGCTCTTGGTCACGTCACACCCGAGGCACCCCGGCGTCTGGTGGGGCTCGCGCACCGCCGGGACTTGGGACTCCGGCTCGGGACCTGGGTCGTGGTGCCTCGCCACACCCGAGGCGCCCGGGTTCAGCCTTGTCGCGCCAATGCGAGGGTCGCGGCATGGAGGCCGCCCATACCGTGGACCCCACCGCCCGGTGGAGTCGATGACGAGCAGAGGTAGACGCCGGCGATCGGGGTGGCCCACGGGTGGAAGGAAGCGATCGGGCGGGTGAACAACTGCCGGAGGTCACCGGCCCCGCCGTTGATGTCGCCGCCGACGTAGTTCGCGTTGTGCAGTTCCAGCGCCGAGGTGTTCATCGTGTGGCGGGCGCGCACGAGATCGCGAAACCCGGGCGCGAAGCGTTCGATCTGGCGCTCGATGGCCTCGGTCTGGTCGACGGTCGACCCGTTGGGGACATGGCAGTACGCCCAGCCGACGTGCTTGCCGGCGGGGGCGCGACTCGGATCCATCACGGTCGGTTGCACGACGATCACAAACGGCGCGTCGGGATGCACCCCACCCGCGACCTTCGCTTCCGCGGCGGTGATCTGCGCCAAGGTGCCACCGACGTGAACAGTGCCGGCGCGGCGCACCTCGACGTTCGTCCACGGGATCGGGCCGTCGAGCGCCCAGTCGATTTTGAAGACACCCGGCCCGTAGCGGAACCGCTCGAGCCGCCGGCGATAACGAGCAGGAAGGTGCGGGCCCGCGATCGCGAGGAACTGTCGCGGTGTGACGTCGAGGATGCGGATCGGTGCGCCCGGGAGTTGATCGAGGTCGGTCACGGGAAGCTCGGTGACGATCTCGCCGCCGAGGCTGACGAATTGCGCGGCGAGTGCGTCGGCGAACTGCTGGCTTCCTCCCCGAACGACGGGCCAGCCGGTCGAGTGCGCGAGCAGGGTGAGGAACAGGCCGTAGCCGGCGGTGCCGAGAGAATCGAGGGGCTGGATCGAGTGCGCGGCGGTACCGGCAAGCAGTGCGCGCGGCTCGTCCTCACGAAACCGGGTCCGGGCCAATGATTGCGCGCTGCGGATTGCGTGCCGGCCGAACCGGGCGGCGGTCAGGGGCGCGGCCGGGACGGCAAGTGGAGCGAGGAAGGTCGCAACGAGACCCGCGGCGTGGTCCACCAGGGGTTGCATGAGCCCTTCGTACCGGGCGCGGTCGCGGCCGGTGAACGCCGACGCAGTCGTGGTGACATCCGCGTGCGCGATCGCGGCCCGTCCGTCGTCGAGTGGATGCGCGAAGGGGATCTCGGGGTGGCACCACTCCACTCCGATCCCCGCGAGGCCGACGTCGAGGAAGGCCGGTGATGCCATGGCCAATGCCTGCACGGTCGAGCACACATCGTGGACGTACCCCGGCTCGGTGAGCGCGGCCGATCGCAGGCCACCCCCGATCGTCGCTGCGGCTTCGACGAGCAGGACTCGCTGCCCCGCCCGGGCGAGCGTGATCGCGCTCATGAGCCCATTCGGTCCGGCACCGACGACGACCCCGTCGTACTCGGGTGAACTCATCGGATTGTCCCAGGGGTGCCGGGTGCGGTGATTGCCACTCCCGCATTCTGGTCCGTCGTAGTGTCGCGGCCATGGTGATCAGGGTCGTGGTGGCCGAGGACAACTATCTCGTTCGGGAGGCGGTGGTCCGACTGCTGGAGGCCCAGCCCCAGGTCGAGGTCGTCGGCGCCTTCGAGGACTACGACGCACTGTTGGCCGGGGTCGAGTCCGAGCGCCCCGACGTGGTGGTGACCGACATTCGCATGCCTCCGACCGGGACCGACGAGGGCGTCCGGGCGGCCAACCGGTTGCGGGAGGAATACCCCGACATTGGCGTGGTCGTGCTGAGCCAATACGTGGAACCCGGGTATGCACTGGCACTGCTGGAGGCAGGATCGGATCGGCGCGCGTACTTGCTGAAAGAGCGGGTCGGAGACATCGACGTGTTGATGCACGCGATCGAGGCGGTGGCTGGTGGTGGATCTGTGATTGACCCGCGGGTGGTGGACGCGCTCGTGGCCGCGCGTGCTCGCCACCAATCGCCGCTCGATTTCCTCACACCGCGTGAAGGTGAGGTGCTCGGCGAGATGGCCCTTGGTCGCAACAACTCCGGGATTGCGGTCGCCCTCGGCCTTTCGGAGCGGGCCGTCGAGAAGCACATCAACTCGCTCTTCGCGAAACTGGGAGTGTCGGAAGAGCCCGACGTCCACCGCCGGGTCAAGGCGGTCCTGTTGCACCTTTCGGAACGGTCGTGACCTCAATGAGGATGGTGGTGGGGGTGCTGGCACCCCCCGGTGACTACCGGCTCCCAGGGTTCCCACGGTGAGTGATGAGCGCGAACATGGCGGGGTGTCCGCAGTCCCCGTACTCATCGTCGACGACCAGGTCCCGTTCCGACGAGCCGCGCGTATGGTCGTGACTGCCACTCCCGGGTTTGAAGTCGTGGGCGAGGCGATCACTGGCGAAGAAGCCGTCGAGCAGTTTGAGGCGCTCGCGCCGGGTTTGGTGCTCATGGACATCAACCTCCCAGGGATCAGCGGGATCGAGGCGACGCGCCAGATCACCGAGGCCCATCCTGGTGCCATTGTGCTGTTGCTCTCTACGTATCGGGCCGACGACCTGCCCGCCTCCGCGGGATCCTGTGGCGCGGCCGGGTACGTGAACAAAGAACAGTTCGAGCCGGCGACCGTCATCGACCTCTGGGCCAACCGCTCGCTCGATTGACCCGCTCGACGGATTCGGCGCATCACTCGTCGAGCGGAACGCGACCGACGATGCTGGTGCCCCGCCCCAGCGTCGAGTCGACTCGCACCGACCCACCGAAGGCCCCGACCCGGTCGGCCATGTTCACGAATCCGTGGCCGGATGCCGCGCCGCTCGCGGGATCGAATCCGGCGCCGGTATCGCTGACCTCGAACAGCAAGGCACCCTGATCCTCGCGGAGTCGGATCGTAATCGTCGCGCCTTCACCCGCGTGCTTGCCCGCGTTCTGGAGGGCCTCGAGGCAGCAGAAGTAGATCGCCGCCTCCACCTGCTGGGGGTAGCGGCCGATGCCTTCGGCGTCCACCTCGGTGGGGAGCACGGCGCGGGTGGCCGCGGCGCGCAGGGCATCGAGCAGACCGCGGTCCATGAGCAACGGTGGGTAGATGCCGTGAGCGAGGTTTCGCAGCTCCTGCACGGCGTCCTGGAGGTCTGACGCGATTTGGTCGAGCATCTCCTTGGTGGCGTCGGGATCCGAGTCGGCGAGTTGGCGGGCGAGGCGCGTACTGACCGCGAGGGCGACGAGGTGTTGTTGCGCCCCGTCGTGCAGATCGCGCTCGATGCGCCGCCGTTCATGGTCGGTGGCGGCAACGATGCGGGCCCGGGAGCGACGCAGCTCGTCGGCTTGGCGCCGGACTTCGTCGAGCGAGTCCTGGAGGGCGGAGTCGAGCTTGAGATTGTGCAGCGCAAGGCCGACCTGGCGGGCCAACTCGGTGAGGGCTTGGTCGTCCTCTTCGTGGAACGCGGTGTCGCCGTGGGCCCGCCGAACGACGATGACTCCGAGCAACTCGCCCGCGTTGGTGATCGGCGCGACCCGGATGGGCGGTTCATCGCCGGGTTCGCTGGCGCCGAGGAACGACGGGAGCCATACCCGGATCCACGCCGGACCCGATACCCCGGCGCGACCGAGCACGATTTCCTCTTCGGTGGCGATGTCGACGGTGGCCCGACCGCGATCGGGGACCGCGACTGCGCGCTCGAGCTGGCCGCCACTGCGGGTCCATACCTCAGCGAGCTCGAGATCCATGGTCTTTTTCAGCGATTCCGCGAGCTGCAAGAGCAACTCGTCGAGGGGAAGCGCGCGGGTGAGCCGACTGCCGAAGGTACGGATGACCTCGTCGGGAGCGTGCTGCTCGCCGTACACGCGGCGGTTGGCGTAACTCTGGAGCCGTTCGCGCGCCGGCACCCAGAGCAGGGCAGCGGTGGTGGCACCCGCGATCGAAAGCCCGAGGACATTGCGCTCGCCCGCATCGAGTGACCGCCCGAACGACACCAGCACCGCCAGTGAAACTGCGCCGATCAACGCGGCGAGTCCGCCGAACGTGATCGTGAGGACAAGGAGGTGGTCGATGCGCACCGCAACCGCGCGGTTGGCGCCCAGGGTCAAGGAGAAGGGGACCAGCGCGGTCGAGGCGACCGCGATTGCGAGCAGCGACGATGGCCAATGCACAAGCGCGCTGAACACGATTGCCCCAATCGTGATGCCCGCGGCGCTGATGACACCCCAGGCCGGCCACTGCAATCGCGCCCGGGCCGCCTGGGTGCGAGCACGCTGACAGCGGCCGACGTAGCCGACCACTCCGATCACGAGGGCGGCGCCTGAAAGCGTGAGGATTCCGGCGAGCGGGAGTGCGGGCCGTTCGATGAAGAGCCAGGCTGCGAGTCCGATCGCGGCCACATCGATCGCGATGACCCAAGCTCGTCGTGTCCGACTGTCGAGGCGCCCATCCGGGAGACCGAGCAAGAGGTGGAGGCCGAACGGCGGGAGCGCCGCAATTCCCACGCCGCGCGCCAGTGCGACGAGGTCGTCATACGGATGGTGCGCGAGTTCGGCCGACCCGAGCATGGCGAGCGCGATGGCGCCGCCGATGAGGGTCATCAGCCCGGGCAGTGGCTCGTCGGGTCGTTCGAGGCTGGTCACGAACGCGCCCACGCACCACGTGAGTGAGACCGCGAGCAGCACGAAGCGCCCCGGGCCGAGCCGGGTGCTGTCGGCGGCGACGGTGGCCGCGATCGCTCCGGCGGCCGCCACGACTGCTCCCAGACGCGCCGGGAGCGCCACCCGGGCCGATCGGGGCGTATCCGAAGGGCCGTCGCGGAGACTCGTGATCTCGAGCGGCGCGTCGATTCGGGTCATGGTTGCTCCCAAGGCAGGGTCACAGACAGGGACGACGGCATCACTCGCTCCTCAGGGCAACGGCCGGTCGAATCCGGCTCACTGCGCGTGCCGGAAGGTACGCGATCAACAGGACCGCGAGGATCGTGAGGGGGACGAGGACCGCGAGGGCCAAGCTCGGGAGGGCAGCGTCGGTCGCGACGCCGATCTGGCCCGCGATCGCGGCCCACGCGAACCGGCCGACGACCACGCCGAGGGGGATGCCGAAGACCAGGCCGATCACGGCCAAGGTGGTGGCCTGCGTCGCGACCGTCGCTCGGATCTGGCGAGTGCGCAGACCCAGGGTCTCGAGCAGCGCGAAGTCGCGCCGGCGCCGCCGGGTGTTGGTCACGATCGCGTGGCCGACGGCTATGAGGGCGAGGATCGCCAGGAAGCCCGCGAGGATCCACGGCAGCCGGTTGAGTTGCGTGAGGCGATCGACCTCGGCCGGACGGATGGGCCGGTTGGGTGGCTGTCCGGAGATCTGTTCGAGGCGATGCCGTGCCTCCTGGGTGTCGATGCCCGGCCGCCAGCGGACGACGAGATGGCTGTTCGAATTGTCATTGCCGATCGAGATACGGGCCAATCCGTCGGGCACCATCACGGCGCCGTCGGCGAGGAGGGCCGGGTCGTCGACCGACGGGAACAGTGCGGTCCCGACCACTCGCGCGGTGGTCTTGCCGTGGTTGCCCGTCACGCTGACGCGATCGCCGACCTGGGCGCCGATGCGGTCGAGCGTCCGTTCCCCGAGTGCGATCTCCCGGTCGGTACGAGGCGCGCGGCCCCGCACGACGCTCAACGGAATGGTGCCTCGCATGTCTCGGATGCCGACCGCGGCCAGGGGCCGGCCCTCGACCGTCACGGTGGTGGTGCACAGGTTGGCGAGCGCGGCGATGTCGGGGTCACGCTCGACGACACTGCGGCGCGGTCCGCATGCCCCTTCGGATCCGGACTCACCGCCGCCGCCAACCACCACGGCATCGAAGGTCCAGCCGAATCGTGACGGCTCCGTCGCGAGGCGGTCGAGGCTCGTCCCGACGACCAGCGCGGCGACGACTCCGACGACTCCGAAGATGGCGCCGAACAACGCGGGCCGAACCGGTACCGCCGTACGGCCCCGGCCCCGCTCCAGCGCCATGCGCACGCCAACCACGGTCGGCACGGATACCCCGGTGCGGGCCAACGCCCGCGCCAACCGCGACGTGTGGACGGCAAGCCGTTGGCGGGACGGGTCCCAACTCGACCGCCTCGAGACGCGCCATGCACCTACGACTGCGATCGCGCCGCTCACCACGAAGAGCACGACACCGCCGATTCCGAGGGCCCACCCGTCCACTGCGAATCCGGGCATCGGCTCGACCCGCCGGCCGAGCCCGATAGGCATGAACCACGAGGCCGCGGCGGCCACGATCACCGCGAGCACCGCCCCGCCCGCGAGTCCGGGCACGCCCGGGAACACCGTCGCGAGCACGCGTTGAGCGCCGGTCATGCCGAGCCCCCGCCACACCGACTGATGGGGAAGACTGGCGGCGTTGACGCGGGCGGTCAGCACGGAGATCGCGGCGAGCAGGCCGAGTACCCCGATGGCGCCGAATACGATGAGGCCGCCCGCCAGCACCGCCAATGATTCGTTGACGCCTTCGTCGGCGGTGGTGGTGTCGAAGTCGACGAATCGATCACCGGCGATGGAGCGAACGCGACGCGCGAAGTCTCGCTTTGACGCGTCGGGTTCGAGCCGGACGCGCACGATGCCACCAAAGTTCCCGATCTGACCGCGGTAGGCCCGGTACACGGCCCTCGGGGCGAAGATGATGCCGCTGCGCTCGCCGGTCGGGGTCAGATCGAGCGTCCGTTGATTGATGCCGACGACGCGAAAATCCAACTGGGGCCCACCCGGCTTCGGATCCACGCTCGTCGACGAGTCGCGGATGAGCACGGTCTGTGCCGGGGTGAAGGTGCGTACCTTCAAGTTGTCGCCGACGCCGAGACGGAGGATGCGTGCACTGCTCTGACTCAACACGATCTCGCGGATCCCACGCGCGGGTCGACCGGCAATGAGGCGGGCGCGGTCGATGTCGCGGCCGAACCGGCCGTCGAGGGGGACCGCAATCGGGGTGTACCCCTGTTGTTCTGGGACAGCCGCGAGTGGGGTGACCTGCGCCCACGTCTCGACCCCGGGCAGATTCCCGATGCGAGCTGCGAACCGCGTGCTGACCGGGGAGATGCTGATGCTGAGGTCGCCGGCTCGGGTTTCGGTGCGAAACCGGTCGAACGCGCTCCGGGTACGCCGCGAGCCAGCGAGCGATGCGAGCACCACACCGCCCGCGAGCCCGATGACCAAGCCCACCACAAGGATGTTGCGCCACCGATGGCGGAGGTCGGCGCGAGCGGCAAAGAGGATCCCGCCCATCACTCGCTCCTCAGTGCGACGGCGGGCCGCAGGCGAGCCGCGATGCGGCCGGGGACGAAGGCGACCAGGTTGGCAAGCAGCAGCAGTGCAGGGATACCGATCGCGAGGACGAGCCAGGGGATCACAGGGACGATCACCGCGCCGAGGTCGGTCGCCAGCGCGCTCCACGCCCAACGACCGGCGATGATCCCGAGCGGGATTCCCAGCAGGAGTGCAATCGCGACCACGGTCGACGCGTGCCAGGCGACCGCGGAGCTCACCTGCCGTCGCGTGAAACCAAGAGTCTTCAGCAACGAGAGCTCACGCCGCCGCCGCCGCACGGAGCTGACCAGCCCATGAGCCAGTGTCATCGTCGCGAGGAGTGCGAGCACGATGGAGAGCACGATCGGCGTCGACCGCACGTCCTTGTAGGCGACGACGTCTGAGGGCTCTTGGACGCGACTGATGATCACGTCGTCGGTGTTGGACGCGGCTCGGGCGCCGCGAATCGCTTCGGCTTGCTGCGCAGCGGTAGTCCCCGCTCGGAAGTCCACGAGGATGTCGCCGCTACCGAAGCCGGGTCCGAGCCGGCGCAGTGCGGCTTGGGTGACGACCGCGCCCTCGCCGGGCGAGGTCTTGTCCGACCCCGGGTCGGTGCCGAGTCCGGGCAGCACGACCCGTCCCACGACCCGCATCGATCCCCGCGTTCCGGCTTGGTCGACGACGGTGACGCGGTCACCGATGCCCACGCCGAGGCTGCGTTGCGTCCGTGCGCCGAGTGCGATCTCGCGGCCGCTTCGAGGTGCTCGTCCATCCGGGATCGCGGGGCCCGGCCGCGGACGGCGGGGGTCGATACCGGCAGTGGTGATCTGGCGCCCGTTGATTTCGACGGCACTGAGGGTGAGGGTCGACGTGTGCGCAACACCTGGGTCGTCGGCGAGTCGGTCGAGGGCGGCGCGCTGGTGAGCGGCCTGCGATGCCGCGTCGGTGCCGCTGACCCTCATGCTCACGTCCCAGTTCCATCCGAAGAGCCCGGGCGTGTCGACGAGGTGGCTGAGGCTTGCCGCGACGACCACCGCGCCGGTGACGGCCGCGATGGCGAGGAACGCGCTGGCGATCGTGGTGCGGACGGGCACGGCGGTGCGGCCCGCGCCGGGTTCGAGGGCCATGCGCACGCCGGTCGCGATCACCGGTGGCGCACCCGCGGCCGCGAGGACCCCCGAGATTCGCGACGGCCGTGAGTTCGGGGCGCTGTCGGACGCGGCGCGGCTGGTCCGCCACGCCGGGATGGCCTCGATGAGCAGGATGACCAGGAGTAGGGAGAAGGACCCGAGCAGCAGGGCGGTGGCATCGAACGCGAGACCTGGATCTGGTTCTGCGACGCGCGCGACCCCGATCGGCGTGAGCGGAGAGAGCACGAACGCGCCGAGCACCGTGATCACGGCCGCGACGATCGCGGCGGGCAGCGTGCGACTCATCGCAAGCAGGAACAGCTGACTCCGGGTGGCGCCGATGGCGCGCAGCGCCCCGTGGTCGACGGCGTCGAGCGTGGTCTGGCGGGCAAGGGTCTGCGCGATCACGAGCAACCCGGTGAGGCCCACCACGATCGCGAACGCGACCAACGCGCCGGACTGCGGGCGGACCGCGCGTTCGACCTTGGCGCGGGTGTTGGCGATGGTCTGGAACGCGATCGCCTCTTCGTCGGGCACCAGGGCCTCGACCCGGCGCTGAAACCGGGCGGGGTCAGCGCCGGTCCGAAGACGAACGAGCTCGGCCCAGTACGGCACGGCCACGTCCGGGTGGCGACGGAGGAACTCGGGGCTGAAGAAGACCCACGGGTTCTCGAATCCCTGGTCGGTGACGATCGTGCTCTGATGGATCCCGACGCCGACGATTTTCAGGCGCAGGTCGAGGAGTTCGCCCGCGAGGTGGTGGTCGCGCAGGCGGCGCCGGATCCGGCGGACGAAGTCCATCGAGATGCTCTCGTCCTGCGGTGCCCGTGTGGTCACCGCGGCGACCCGCCAGGTATCGCCGACCCCGAGTCCGTAGCGCTTGACGAAGGTGCGATCGACGAGGATCTCACGGGCGCGGCGCGGGTTCGGGATGCGGCCCGACAGAAGCTTGGGCCGGGCGATCGTGACCAGGGCCGCGCCGTCGGACGCGACGGCGATCGGTCCAAACACCTCTTCGAGCGTCCGGCCGTAGGGGTCGATGACCGCGAGCCCGGTGACCTTGGCGGCCGCGGCAACCTCGGGGAGGCGGGCCACGGCTTTGCTCTGCAGCGCACTGTCCGCGCCCTGGTCCGGGTTGACGAGCATGTCCTCGGCGTTCGTCGCGGTTCGGAAGCGATCGAACGCGGTCGCGGTCCGGCGCGCGCCAGCAACCGAGGCAAGAATGATCGCGCCCGCGATGCCCGCGATGAGCGCGAGCGCGAGCGCCGACTTCCAGCGCGTTCGGAACTCGGCGCGCAGTCGGTAGGAAACTGCCCCCATCGATCCCCGCGTCAGACCGCGGCGGTACCCGCGCCGGCACCGGCGTGGGTCTGCTCGGTCTCGATTCGACCGTCGCGCATATACACGATGCGATCCCCGGCGTCGGCGACTTCCTGGTCGTGGGTGACGAGCAAGATCGTCTGCCCGCTGGCGTGGAGCCGCTTGAAGAGTTCGAGCACCTCGTGGCCCCCCTCCGAATCGAGCGCGCCCGTGGGCTCGTCGGCGAGCAAGAGCGTGGGTTCGTTGGCGAGTGCACGTGCGATCGCCAGTCGTTGGCGCTGACCGCCGGAGAGCACGCCGGGTGCCTCCTTCGCCTTGTCGGCGAGGCCGAGCAGATCGAGCAGGTCTCGGGCGCGGGTCTCGGCGCGCTTGCGGGGCGCGCCGGCGATCACCGCCGGCAGCGTGACGTTCTCGAGCGCAGTCATGCCTTCGAGCAGGTTGAAGAACTGGAACACGATGCCCACGTGCGTCCGGCGCATGATCGCGAGTTCGTCTTCGCTCTTGCCGATGAGCGACTCACCGTCGAGGAGCAGTTCACCGTCGGTCGGGGAGTCCAGCCCCGCGACGAGATTCAAGAGGGTGGATTTCCCAC
>JANLRZ010000143.1:0-9672 GCA_031362155.1 Acidimicrobiia bacterium
CTCGCCGAGTTCGAGGCAGCGCGGAAGCGGCAGGACGAACGCGAACTTCGCCGGTGGGCTGAAGAACAGGTCCCCAAGGAGCGCGGCTCTGGCCAGCCTCAGAGCTGCCACCGGAAGGCCGGGCGGAATTGGAGTCGGACGGTTTCGAAATCGCCGGTGCGCTCCGGGTAGCGGTGTGTATGGAACCGACCCGAGGCGCTGGGTCGGGTCGGCGACTCGCAAAAGTCACCCGAGGGAATCACCAGTCGTCGTTCATGATCTTGAGGATGCCGGTGGATCGCCCGATGGTGACGCCGACGGGGCTTGAGAGCGTGACAGTCACGATTTCATTCCCTTCCACCATGAGGTCGGGGACAACCCCGATGGTGATATTGGCCTGTCGTTGGCCAGTCTTGAAGTTCACGGTCTTGGTGAAGGCCTTCTTGAAATCGCTGACTACATCTGCGCACCCCGGTCCCCCGCAAGCAGCGACACTGACCGTGACGCTGAGGGGTGCCGGTGCAGGTGCCGACAAGGTGATCGGGATCGTTGCATTGTTGACAGCGGTTGTTGGGAAGATCGCATTCCCTTCGAGCACCGAGCCATCGCCGGCAGATACCCGAACGGGTCCCGTTTCATCATCGTCGTCAATGATCAGGCCCATACCGGTCGATTGGGCAAACGGCAGCGAATGGTCGACAAAGAAATCGTCGGGGCTCAGGACCGAGGCCTCGGTCAGAATCACCGAGAAAGTTTCGGCATCCTCGGGGATCGAGTCTGGATAGACGCTGGCAAGGGCGTACTTGCGAGTCCCCGTACATCCCGTTGTCGTGTTCGTCTTGAAGTTCACGACACCAGTGGTGGACTTGTAGTCCGGATTTGGTAGGCCGCCACGTACACCCATGGTTGCGGTGTCGCTCGCAGTCGAAACGATCGAATACCGCACTCTGACCGTATGGGGTTGTGTCGACCAAGTTACTGGAGGCCCACTGGCACACCACGGCGTTGACAATGTGATCGGAAATTTCAAGGTTCGTGGTGCGCCGGTATCGCCCTCGACCATCGAGTTCGACCCGACAGAAACCATGTTGGGTACTTGGTCGATTAAGGCCCAGGGTGGTCTGACGGTGTCTTGACTAGCCGATCCGCAGAAGGATCGGTCCTCGATACAACGAGCGAGTGCCTCGCCGGTATGCAGCTGGCCCTCTGCCGTCGGGTGGAAACTCTCGTTGCACACAAACCCGTACCCGAACGCGCCTTTGCCGATACAAGTCCCAAAACCCACGGTCACCCCGTCCACGACGATCGGTGGGCCGTTGAGTTCTGCCTGATGCATCCAGTTGTCGGTCTGTCCGTCATTGCAGTCGACGTGATTGCCGTAGACGTTGTCGAGACTGAGGAAGTCGACTTGCCCAAGACCTGGGGGGCTGGGCGAATCCGCTTCGCGTGCAACCCCTTCGAGGGCACGGTTGAGATCAAGGATGCGGCCTCGAATCCATTCCGCCTCGTCTCCGCCGATTCCATGCTCGACACAACCGTCCCCGTAGCTGGTGCCGACGAAGACCGGATAGCCCACCAAGATGATGCGAGCCTGCGGTGCTGCGTCGTGGATGCGCCCCAAGAGCAATTTCACTCTTGCGGCGATCGTCGCGTCACTGGCTTGGGGCAACGCCCCCCCGACCTGTGGATCGAACTTCGCGACACAGTTCGAACCGATGATGCAGCCCGTCAATACGTCTGCGAAGCCAGCGTCGTTGCCACCGACGCCAAGTGTGACGACATCAACCGGGGATTGCGCCTGAATCTCTCTCAGCTTGTCGATCTGCTGATCCTCTTTGGTCGCGGCATCGCAACCTGACCCACAGAACTTGGTCGCCGACATCCCAAGAAGAGCAGCCGCGGGACCATTGCCGCCCTCGTCTAGAACGTTTTCCGCAACCGCGCCGGAACATGCCACCGAGGTCACGTCGTACGGCTGCCCCATACCACCCAAGATCGCCCCAGCGACGTGCGGATACGACAACCGACTGCGATGACAATGATTCACCCCCTCTTCGTTGGTTCCGGCCGTGTAGTCGTAGGCACCTTCACCTGAGGCGAACGAGTCACCAAGTGCGACGAGCTTGCCCGCACCCCGCGTGAGCGACAACGAGTCCGACAAAGGGCCATTGTTAACGGTCAGGTTTGTTGACCCTGGCACAGCATCGAAGTACAGAATGTCCGAGCCACTCTGCCCAATCGAGAGTCCGCGATCGAGGTAACTCACGTTGCCCTGGCAATCCGTGTTTTCAACCGACAGCCAAATAAGGGAGTCGTTCGTGATCCACACCCCATGCGAGCGGCCCCCTCCGGCACTCGATGCAGGGTCCTGCACCACGTAGCCATGTGGGCGCGGGTCTACGCCAGACCGGGGGTACAACGTAGAGGTGGCCTTCCGGTGGTCGTCAGGGAATGGGCAGTCCCGGATTTCATTACCTTCGACGAAATACGTAGCGTCGACAGTGCCATCGGAGTGAAAGATAAACGAGGTACTTTCTAAGTAATTACCTCGTACCGTACCGTCATCCGAAGCGTACGTCTCACCATCAACATGAGTCCATGTTCCGGACCAACCGTCAACATATTCGAGTGCTTGAGCAGGGGCCGCGGCGACGAAGCCGATGCCCAACCCCATCACGACCGCCACCAGCCCGACCAGGAGACGGCGGACTCTCACACCAGCCGCCGACAAAACGCCCCGCCCACATCAAACTGCATAGCTCCGGGAGCATAAACACCCAGGCCAACCGGAGTCAACGGTCCGCTGAGAACCAGTGGACGGCGGTCTTGGCTGATCAGGCGGCTGGGTGGCGAAGGCCTGACTTGACCAACGACATACCGAATGAACAAGTGCTCTTATGGAATTGACCCGCGATGTTGGACACGGGTCGGAGTGAGTTACGCGGCTCGGCTGGCAGCGTAGGCATCGGCCGGGGTGCGCTAGAGGGGATCCGGTTCGGTGGTCCCTCACCACTCCCGCAGCGGCGGGTACTCCTCGAGTCGGCGCTCGCGGGCCATTCGCGCCAACTGGTGCTGACGCTTCGCATTGCGGCTGCTGTTGCACTTCCGGCATATCGCCCTGCAGTTCTCGCGGTCGTACGCGCGTCCCGGCGCTTCGGAGATCGGCAGGATGTGATCGACGGCGTTGGCGTCACCACCACACACCGCACACACGGGGAGCCCCGTAGGGCTTGCCATTGCCGATTCGTGGAGCACCTGCGCTCGCAGGTTCCGCCACGCGGGCGAGGAATATATGCGGTTCGCCATTAAGTTCTCCTGAGCTTTCGGCCGGGGGGAAATTTTGACTTCGGGGGTGCATAGCGGGCCGGCCATGCCTAAAAACTCGGTCCGCACCTGCGCGATCACGCTTTTTCGTACGGGGCCGTTGCGACCATGACCCCGCTCGGCTTCACGCCTTTTGTACGGAACTGGAGTTCTAGGCGGGGATCTCCGGATGGCTCCACGTTGCACAAACGGGCTGCGGCACGTGGGGTGCATATGCGCCACTGTCCCCGATCAAAGAATCGTCGGCTCATGAGGGTGTCTCCTCCTCGCGCTGGTCGGCACGGCGGAGTTCTCCGAGGGTCGGCGGCCGTGGGCGTCTCACGCTCACGGCGTCGATCTCGTGGACGATCTGCTCGGCCTCGACGAGTGCACCGACGGCGGCCACCACCAGACTGAGCCGGTCCATGAGCCTTAGGGGCAGGTCCTGGCCGGGTGGCATGAGCAAGCGGAGTCCGCCCGGATCGGCGCTGAACCGGCCGCCGAGCTTCTCGATGATGGTGCGGACGGAGATGGCCTCGGCCGCGCGTTCGTTGGGGGTCACTGGTTCTCCTCTTCGTGGTCGATGGTCGGGCAGATTCATCGGGCGGCCTCGGGGTCGACTCCGAGGGAGCGAAGTTCGAGGGCCGCAGCTTCGATGTCCGCGCGGTTTGGGTACGGGCGTCTGAGGTCCAGCCGGTAGCGGGCGACCGACTCGGCCCGCAGTACGTCGATGCCAGGTGGTCGCCGCGCGGCATAGTGGAAGTGCCAGCGGCCGTCGGCGTGTCGGACTGCGATGCACCGTGCGTCGACCTGGCCGGCGTGGGCAAGCGTTCGGATTGCGCGTCGGGCCGCCTCACGCTGCGACCGGTAAGCGTTGCACCGCGTGTCCATTTGGACACCCGGCGCGACACTTACGGGGACGGGGGTGTTGTCCCCGCGGGCGCGTGCGCCGGAGACGAGCACGTGGACCTCGGCCCCTTCGTAAGCGTTGCTAGGGGTGACCCATGGGTCAGTCGGGTCAACGTTTATGGCACCGACCACTTCTTCGAGCGTGACCCAACCGGGCTCGCCCGACTCGGTCGTGCGTGCCGCGACCAGTTCAAGGACGACACGTTGCCAACGTCCGGGCCCGCGGCTCATGGCTCGACCTCCTGGCAGCACGCGGGGCAGAGTTCCTCGCCAGACTCCCAGTGCGGGACGGTGCGCGACGCTGGTCGGGCGCATCGGTCGCAGACACCTGCCGACGGGAGCGGGACCGTGCCAGATTTGTTGTTATGCACGGTTAGAGGTTTCTTAGCGGCGTCTTGCACGACATCGTTTGCGATGTTCTCGACGGTGTCCGCTCCAGCGGTCGTACCTACTTCCGACGTTTCTGGCACGGTCAGCGCAGCAGTCAACCGTTGGGCTGCGCGGTCGGCGATTCGCCACCGGTCGGCCTTGCCTTCCCCTCCCAATTGGCGCAGGAGGACACCGTGCGCGGCGAGGTCTTCGAGCGCGCGTCGGGTGGTACGGGACGGGTGGTCGACACCTTCGGCGATAGTGCTGGTCTTGACCCATTCCCGGTCGTGGAGTTCGCCGAGTACTGCGCGTCGAAGTTTTGGGATGCTGTCGAGGCCGACGCGCGCGATGACCTTCCATCCGGTCACCGAGTCGACTCCGATGGCGTCGAGGCCGGCCCAAAGCCGTTCGAGCGCCTTCACGACCCGTCCGGGCGCTTCGGCATCCATGACGAGTTCGATTTCGCCCTGGTAGTCGCGCTCGACGGGACTGCGGGCTTGGACGACAAGGGACGCCAGGTCGACAAGTTGGCGTCGTTCGTCCAGTGTGCGTTCGCGGGGTTCGGCCGGGAGTCCATTCGCGAACAGTCCCGCGACCGCGTCTCCGAGTTCCTCGCGCATTGTCGCCTCTTTGCCCGCGTGTGAAAGGGCGCGCGCGCCGAGAATGTCGGGGTCTTGGTCTCCGAGCCGGCAAACGACGTACCGCTCCCCCATCGACGCGACGACCGCGTGCGCCCGGTCGAGTGCCGAAGTGCAACCACCGATGAGGCCGACCTTGCCGGACCATGCGAGCAACTTGCCGCCGTCGACTCCGACACGTCGGACCCAGGAACCGTCGTAGACCTCGCGCAACGCGCCGAGGAGGGCGGCGCGGGCTTCACGATTCATCACAAGTATCGACGTGAAGTCCTTGAGGACAAGAACGCCGTGGTCGCCAACCTCGCGGAGTAGTCCACCGGTCGCCTCGGCGCTCTGCTCCCGCTTCGCGGTACCGGAGAGGAGTGCCGCCTCTCCGGAGAGCGTCGAGACAAGTGACACGCCTCGGAGTCGGGCGAGAGGGGCGAGGAGTTCGGTCTTACCGTGTCCGGAGCCGCCGACGAGGAGGAGCCAGACAGGGTCGCCAGGAAGGAAGTTTGCTGCGTATGCGGCGAGAACGGTGAGGAGTGGGACCAGATCGGGCAGCTCGAGCCATTTGTTGTAGGCGGCGAGGGTGGCGTCGAGTGTGCAGGGTGTGACGGGGCGGGCCGGCTTCTCGGGTTGCTTGGTCGCTTCTGGTTCGTCGCCTACGTCGCGCGCCAAGGCTTCGAGCTCGGCGACGGTGTGACCTGCGGCGAGGTAGTCATCGAGTCCAACCTTGTCGCCTTCGGCGGGTAGGTAGACGGCTTGGACGGTCGCACCCTTCGACCGGAGGTACTCGGCGAGGGCGCGCATGGCTTTCCGTACTTCGGGTTTCGTCACAACGTCCGAGTCGAAACAGATGACGACGCGCCGGCCGTGGAGCGCGATGTCGTGCCAGTCGGCGAGGGCGGTCCGGCCACCGTCCGCGTTCCGGCCGCGCCATCCCCAAACGCCGAGGATTGCCACGCAGCAGAGGCCAGCCGTGGCGGCTGCGTCAGCCTTCCGCGCGCCTTCTGTAATCCAAAGCGAAACGGACGGGTCGCCGAGTGACGGTCTGACCCGGGGAGGTACGTCGAGTGTGAGGTGCGAGCCGGTCGGGGTCTCATACTTCACTGTCTTCCCAGTGTCGGTCAGGCGCGGCGAGTCCGGCCGGTACTGGTGACGGATTGGACCATTAGGGCTGACACCGTGAATAGGGATGAGGAGTCCGGGCACCTCGCGTTGCACCTTGGAGAATCCGTGACCAGCGAGGTTGGTCTTGGTGTCGACTGACCGGTAGCCGCGTTCGCGTGCGACCTCGGGCGAGATAGCCGACGCGGCGAGGAGTTTCTGGTGGTTCTCGAACAAGGCGATGCCGTAGTCGGGCGGTGATAGTCCGACCTCTGCACTATTCTGAGTGGTCACACGTTGCTCCAAAGGGTTGGAATGACCGCCCGTGCGAGGGCGGTCGTTTCGCGTTCGGCGAGGGTTCAGGAGCCGTCGAGGCCGACGAGCCGGCGCAGCGCAGCGGTCGGGACCAACAGCCGCCTTCCCACGCGCAGCGTCGGGATCTGTCCAGCCTCCGCAGCTGCGTAGGCCGAAGCCCGTCCGAGTCCGAGCGCTCGACCGGCGCGCGGGACCGTGATGGTGGGTTCGGTTTCCGGGTCGGGAATCAGTTGCGGGGTCAGTGACATCTCGTTATCTCCTGAGGGGTCGGTGTGTGACAAGCGTTCCACAAGTAAGGTCTCGTGTCATGGAGTCGCACCCACGGAAACGTTCCACGGTCCCGAACGTCACCTACTGGCCCGGTCACGCCGTACCAGAACCTCTCGTCAATCACGGCCCCCTCGTCGTTGTCCGCAGTAGCGACGACCGACTCGTCGCGATGACCGGGCAAGACCCTTGGGAGCCCTTCGCACGCGAGGCGCACCTCGATCCCGACTTCGTGGTGCGTCACCTGCTCGCGGTCGACTTGAACGACCCCACAGCGGTCGCGCACTTCGTGAATCGCTACGGGACGGTCGACCTGGCCGCACAAGACCGCCTCCACCTTCCGACGTGGTCCGACGAGGACGGCCTCGACCCGACAACACAACCGAAGTGGCAACGCGTCGCGCTCGAACTGCGAATCCACCGCGCGCTCGTTCGACACTGGCAAGCCGGCAACCGCGGAGAGAACCCCGCCGAAGGGTGGCGCGCAGAAGGTCTCGACGAACTCCTCGCCGACGCTCAGGACTACGCCGAGAGGGCAGGTCTTGGCGTTGACCAGAAGGCCGCCGAGGTCGCGCGGGCCTGGTCGCTATTCCGCGCCGTGATGAACTCACAACTCGGCAAGTTTCACGTCGAGGTACTCCTCGATTTCGAGGACGAAGAACTCGGTAGAAGTGACGAGCCGAAACGCACGAACCTCGGACCTGCCATCGCCCTTCAGCTTTGGAACCTCATGGCGCAGTCCTACGAGCCGAAGGAGTGCGCGAACGAACGTTGCGATGTCGTCTTCGTCTTTCAGGACAGCAACAAGGAGCGCCAGCGCGTACGCACTCGCGGGCTGATGTACTGCTCGTCCAAGTGCGCGAAGGCTCAGCTAGAGCGGGTACGTCGGCGCAAGTTGGCAGACGAGGAACAAAGGAAGAAGACCACGAAGACGAAGAAGGGCCTGTCATGAGAGGTCACCTAGCGAAGAAGAAGGGCCGTTACTACGTCGTGGTGGATGCCCCACCGGGCGAAGACGGGAACCGCCGTCGCAGGTGGATTCCCGCGGGGGCGACCGAGGCCGAGGCCGAGGCGACGCTCGCGACGACGTTGGGGAAGGTCTACGGCGGCACCTACGTCGACCCATCCCGGCAGACGTTCGGCGCATTCCTCGCGGACGACTGGCTTCCGGCCGTGAGGGTCACGCTCAAGGCCAGCACCGCGAAGCTCTACGACACGCTTGTCGATGCCTACGTCGTCCCGTCGCTAGGTCAGGTCAAGTTGCAGCGGTTGACTGCGTCGGACCTCAACCGGTTCTACGCCGAGATGCTCGAGGACGGGAAGCGTCGCGGCGACGGTGGGCTCTCCCCCACAAGCGTCCGCAACGTTCACCGCGTGATTCATCGGGCGTTGCGCGACGCCGTCCGGTGGGACCGGGTGGCGAAGAACGTCGCCGCATACGCCGACCCGCCCCGCGTCGACCGCTCCGAACGCATGACCTGGGACGTGGACGACCTACGGACGTTCCTTGCGGCGGCAGGCGAAGACGACCTCGGCCCGGTCTGGCTCATGCTTGCCACGACCGGAATGCGCCGCGGTGAGGCGCTCGGCCTCAAGTGGTCCGATGTCGACCTCGACGCGGGCCGGGTCACGATTCGTCGGACCTTGTCCTATGAGGGCACGACGCCGACCGTGACCGAACCGAAGACGGCCAAGTCTCGGCGGCTGGTCACCATCCCGGCCGAGACGGTAGCGGCGCTCAAGTCGCAGAAGGCGCGGCAGGCCGAGGTCCGGCTCGCAGTTGGTCGCGGGTATCGGGATGAGGGGTACGTCTTCACCGGCCCGGCTGGTGCCCCACTGAATCCGACGACGGTGTCGCGGTCGTTCACTCGACTTGTCGAGGGTCTCGGACTCCCGCGGCTGACCGTTCACGGCCTGCGCCACACCTGGGCGACGGTGGCGCTGGGTTCCGGGGTTCCGGCCAAGGTTGCGTCGGAGGTGCTCGGGCACTCCTCCATTGCCATCACGCTCGATACGTATAGCCACGCGCTGCCGGCGATGCAGGAGGCCGCAACGCAGGCCGTCGCCGACCGAATCTTCGGCTCTCGGTAGAACTTCGGTAGAACTCCGGTAGAACTCGGCCTGGACGCGCAACGGCTGACCGTACGTTTCCGCAGGTCAGCCTGGTGTCGGAGGGGGGACTTGAACCCCCACGCCCGTTAGGGCACTAGCCCCTCAAGCTAGCGCGTCTGCCGATTCCGCCACTCCGACGTGGAGCCCAGATTGTAACGACCGTGACTCCGCTGGGGCCGACTTCTGGCGTTCTTCGCTCCGGCGATGGACGACATCGCCGGGCTCCTCACCTACGAGGAGATTCGTCACCTCGCATCCCGCTACGCCTGCTGCGCCGAACGCGCCTGGAGCGGGAAGGCTGGCGCTTCGTCCGGCGCAACCATCGACTCTGGTACGGCGCCGAGCCGGGTATGAACCCGCTGACGTTGCCGCCCGCGAACTTGCCCGAACATCACGACGGGCTCGGTACCGTCCCCGAACACTTCGAGTCCTGGGCGCGGGTTCTGGGCCTGAGTCGGCTGCGAAGATTTCCTCGCGATATATGGCCTATTTCGCTTGACAACGAACGTGGGTTCGTATAGTTTTCCGTTTGAACTTCCCCGGCCTTCCCCACTTGATGGGACGGCATCGCGCTCGGGCGCCGACAACCTGTTCATGTCGTGAGGGGAAGGAATCCGGTGACTGCTGTACTCGATGCTCCGACCGTCGATTCCTTCGCGCCCGATGAGTTGACCGCGGCGGTCGATGCGGT
>JANLRZ010000005.1:0-6587 GCA_031362155.1 Acidimicrobiia bacterium
GCGCACCTACATGTGTGAACTCCGCCAGGACCACGACGGGGGCCCGAGCCGCGCGTTCGGGCTGTACCAGGACGACGTCGTGCGCACGGCCGCCGGGTGGCGGTTCGCACGCCGGTCGTATCAGTCGATGGGACGTGGCGAATACGGGCTCGATCTCATGCCCTGCCCTGTGATCGCCGGGGACCCAACCGAGGTCTGAACGGCCATGCGATCAGAATCAGCCGTCTGCAGCGGGGGTCTCCGCCGCGAAGGCGGCGAAAGGCTGAGCGCGGGCGTAGATCTTGTAGAGCCGCAGCGTGTCAGCGATCCCACTGGCACACGTCTTGGCAAAGATGCGGTATGCCGCATCGTCGGAGAGCCCGGTTTCCGCGGTCGCCGATCGTTGCGGTGTCATCTGATCCCTGATGCTCGCGATCGTCACGCGGCGCTGCTCGACGGTCCCGCGGCGCCAGTCGGAGCAATCCGCGAGCTGGGCCGTCGAACCCGCACGTACCAGGCCGACACCCTCGACCCGCTCGGCCTTCACCTTCGGGCCCACCTTCTCGACGGACGCCGAGCCGCAGCCGGCGAGCACCGCCGTCGTGAGCACGAGCGCGGCCCCCCAACGCGGACCGAGGGCGGTCATCATGGGATCAGCGCGGCGACCCGTTGCCACAGCGCCTCGGTCCCGGCCGAGCCGGCGGCCGCAGACCGGTTCCGCGCGGCGTCGGCAGCGGCCGCGCTCCCCGGTTGCGCCGGCGTGCTCCACCAGTCGCAGTCGGTCGGTCCCGTGTCGGTGTCCGGCCCGTTGCTGCAGTCGATGAGGTAGGTCAGCTTGGCGCCGTCGTTGTTTCCGACGCTGGTGGCGCAATCCGAGGGCAACACCTGCGGCGCGGATGCGGGGAGTCGGCCCGCTTCTCCGGGGCCGGTCACGCTGGCCGCGGTCCCGTCGACGCCCGTATTGCCGTACCAGCAATTCCCGGTGGCGAGGTTGTCAAAGAACTCGCCCCACCAGAAGTCGTTGCCGTTCGGCTTTTGCGGACGGGCATCGTTGTGTGCGTGCCGGTTGCCGAACATTCCGACGTCGCTCGGGAAGCGGAATCCGTTCGGCGCCCTTCCCATCTTGTTGGCGAAGAACTGGTTCCCGCACGAGGTCGAGATCCGGTTGGCCGGCGCCCCCGGGCAGGAGATGCCGGGGAAGATGTCGCCCTCGGCACCGCCACCGCTGACGAAGTCGTCCGGAACCGTGAAGAGCATCGCACCGTCGCGCCAGTTGTCGAAGATCCAGTTGTGATGCACGAGGGCATCGTTCATCCCCGGGTACAGGATCCCCGTACCGACCGGTACGGGCACGAGCGGGTCGACGGGCGGGTCGTCAACGTACAGGTTCAGGTTGTTGGAGTAGATGAAGTTGCGGTCGATCTCCGAGCTGTCGGCCGGGAAGCCCGGATGTCCGGCGGCCGAGAGGGTGTCGCTGGAGATAGCGGTCGTGTTCCCGTAAATGTGGTTGCGGGTGATCCGCACGGCGTTGCCCATCGAACCCGAGTACCCGAGCGCCGAGCCGTGTAGGTCGCAGTTGGTGATCACCGTGTTCGCGCGCGGCGCGTCCGGGTAGAAGCTCGTCGCTTGCGATCCGGTCTCGGGGGTCGCGCCCGGGTAGATCACGGCGTCCCCGGAACCGAACCCCTCACAGTTCTGCACCCGGCTGTGATCGGACGTGAAGCTCAGGTGCCCGTAGTCACGGTTCCAGAAGAACTTCGTGCGGTCGAGCAGCACACCGTCGGTCTCTTCGACGTAGAAACCGTGCTCGCGCGCGCCGCGCACCACGAAGTTGCGGCCTACAAAACCGTCGGCCCGATCCACCTTGAGGACCACGTCTTTCGCATACCCGCCGGGCTTCGCGCGCCGGCCGGTGCCCTGGTAGTCCTTGCCCGCATCCATGATGACGTCTTCGGGCCGGGGCCCGGTCCCCTCGATCTGCAGGTTGCAGCGGACACACGGACCGAGCTCCTGCGCCGGGATTCCCTGCCGGTTCGATTGAGGCACCGACAGCGCGTCACCGACGACGGCACGTCCCTGCACGTAAATCAGGTTCTGGTCGTTCGGGCAGGTGACCTGGTACTTGTAGCTGGGTGCGAGCGATCCGCTGGCGTCACGCTGCAACAGGCTGGGAGTGCACTTCGGGTCGTTCGTCGGCTTACTCCGCGACAGCGGCTCCTCGTACAGGCCCGGCATGATCAGGATGCGGTCGTTGTTGCCGGCATCGAAGACGGCTTGCTGCACGGAGTCGTAGGTGCAGCGCCGCGCCAGGGTTCGGTTGATCTGGCGCAGGTTTCGGGCCTCGAGCCCGGTCATGCGAATCGCCGGCTGGCTCGGGCGCACCTGCACGCCCCGCGTCTGGGCCGTGTGCATCGACACGTTGAGCGCGGCAAGCGACGTTGCTCCACGAGCGCCTTGACAGACGACGAGGACCTTGCCCGGCCCCTCATGGTTGACTGCCGACTCGAGTGAGCGGGCCACAGGAACGGCGCCGCCGGCCGCGGGGCTGATGGAGGTGTCGGACGCGGGGTCGGGCCAGTACGAGGGCCGCTCAAGGTGCGCGCCCGCGGTTGCCGGAAACGCCAACACACCGAGGGCCGTGACCATCAGCGCCGACAACAGCCGCCGGCGCGATGACCTTGCCGGCTCGATGCGCATCGAGCCCCTCGTGGATCTGCTGATTGTCACAATTCCCCCCGAATCGGCCGCAATCGCATTCGCGCTGGAGTCAAGCCGAGTGTCGCACCCGCCGTCAACTGTCGCGGTCTTCCGGAGGTGCCCGCGGCCCAGGAGCCGGTCCAACCAAGGGGGAACGTGTCATCGGTGTCGGAGTGCGGAAATCCCCTCGGCTAGACCCGCATATCGTCGCTGAGACAGCGGCGCGGTGAGGCCGCCGCGATCGCGTTCCGCCCCCGGGCCGAGTCCACCCCGCTCGACCCAACGAGGGACCAAGGTCTCGGATCGGCCCGGACCTACGTTCGCAACGTAGAAGTCGGTGAACGCCTCCAGCCGCGCGTCGAGTTCCGCCAGTGGCTCGGCGTGGAGTCGGTGAACGTGTAGAACTCGGCCGGCGTAACGAGAGGGAGCGGAGATGTCACAGCTGGTGCGGGTGCAGTGCTTCGGGGTGTCACGCGACGGGTTCGGCTCGGGGGAGGGCCAGAGCTTCGAGCACCCCTTCGGCCACGCCGATCCGGGTGACGTGCTTGGGTGGGCCTTCGCCACCGCGAGTTGGGGGTACCGCACCGACGGTGGCGGATCCCGCGGGCTCGACGACTACTTCACCCGCGACATGCCCCGGAACATCGGCGCCGAGATCATGGGTCGCAACAAGTTCGGCCACCAGCGCGGCCCGTGGGAGCACCTCGACTGGCAGGGCTGGTGGGGCGACGAACCGCCGTTCCATACGCCGGTGTTCGTGTTGACCCATCACGTCCGGCCGAGCTTCACCCTCTCGGACACCACGTTCCACTTCATTGATGCCACCCCGGCCGACGCGCTGCGTCAGGCCAAGGAAGCCGCGAACGGTCAGGACGTGCGCATCGGTGGAGGGGTCGCGACCGTGCGGGAGTTCCTCGACGCCGACCTCATCGACACGATGCACGTCTCCGTCGCGCCGACCGACCTTGGTCGCGGCGAACGGTTGTGGACCTCACCCGACGAACTCCTCGACCGCTTCCACCTCGACACCGTGCCGAGTTCGAGCGGATTCACGCACCTGCTGTTCTGGCGCCGCTGACGCTCGCGTACCTAGGGTCACCGCGGTTGGTCGGGTGCGCTCGGCTGCGGACGCGGCAGTGGCGCCTCCGGGGGGAGGCGCCACTGACCTTGGGGTCGGAACGGATCGGGCTACGCCGGGCGGCCTGCACCGGCCGGGATGTCGATCCCGCATTCGGCGGCCGCCGCACGCAGCTTCTGGAACTGCTCGGCGGTGGGCCGACCTTCCGGCCGCGTCAGGCCCGCGTTCGTGAGACAGTCACGCTGCTCCTGGGTGAGCTGCGGCTCGCCGCCGGGGCCGCGGTGATCTCCACGTCCGGGGTGAGCCGGCAGCTTGATTCCGCATTCCTTCGCCGCGGCCTTGAGCTTCTTGATCTGCTCTTGGGTCGGACGGCTCGTTGGACGGCTGGTCGGGCGGGTCAGGCCCTGGTCGCTGAGGCACTGCTTCTGCGCGTCGGTCAGCTGGGCGAACGCGGCCTGGCGGCTCGGATGTTTGGAGGTGTCCGCAGCGCCGGCCGGCGTGGCTGCGAAGACACCGGTGAGTGCCAAGGCACCCATCCCGCCGGCGGCGAGTGCGGTGCGGAGCTTCGTGGTCTTCATGACTGGTTCCCTTCGTGTGGTTGATGCCCTCGGTTGAGGACACCGCCCACTCTGCGCTTGCGGGCTGGAGTGCGTTCCAAAGTCAGCTGGAGACCAACTGGAGATCTTGCATTGCGTGCGGGTCCAGGAGATCTCCAGGAACCATCGAGCAGATGGTCAGCACCATCTGACAGGGTGGCGGTCATGACCTCGACGAAATCGGTACCGCGCGTCCTGGTCGTGGACGACGAGGAGAACATCGCATTCCTGGTGACCTCGGCGTTGCGACTCGACGGCTGCGAGGTCCGCAGTGCCGGGACCGCGCTCGATGCGCTGCGCGAGGCGGAGACGTTCGATCCAAATGTGATCGTGCTCGACGTCATGCTCCCGGACCTCGACGGCTTCGAGGTGCTGCGCCGCCTGCGCAACCAGGCGTGCGATGCGCCGGTGCTGTTCCTCACCGCTCGCCACACCACGGCCGACAAGGTACGGGGATTGACCGCGGGCGGCGACGACTACATCGTGAAGCCCTTCGCATTGGAAGAGCTTGTCGCACGAGTGCAGGTCGCGCTTCGGCGCGGCGGGCTGGACGCGCGGCCGGCGCGCTATCAGGTGCACGATCTGGTGCTCGACGACGATGCCCACCGGGTGTGGCGCGCCGAGACCGAGGTGGCGCTGTCGGCCACCGAATACAAGCTGCTGCGGTGCCTCATTACCAACGCGGGACGCGTGGTCACGCGTGCGCAGATTCTCGATCACGTGTGGCAGTACGACTTCGACGGCGAGTCGGCCATCATCGAGTCGTTCATCTCCAACGTGCGCAAGAAGGTCGATCACCACGATGTGAAGTTGATTCATACGGTGCGCGGCGTGGGTTACAGCATTCGGGAACCGGGATGACCCTGCGGACGCGACTGCTGGCCGCGCTGCTGCTGGTAGTGGTCGCGTTGGGCGGTGCCGGTGTGGTGGTGTTCCGCGGGCAGCGGGACTACTTGTTCGATCAGCTCGACGAGCGATTGGAGACGTTCCGATCGACGGGGCCGGGAATCCTGGCTCGGTTCTCCGGTGGGATCGGGGGACGACCGGACGGACCCGCTCGTGGTCCAGGTGATTCCCTTGGCGCGCTGACGCCGTTCTCCGACGTGTACGCGGGGCGGATCGGATCGAACGGTCGGCTCGAGACCTTGCTCACCCCGGATGGCGATTCGGAACTCCGTCCCGACATCTCGAACCTGGATCAGCTCACAACGCCCACGACCCGGGCGACCACCGCCGGCAACGCCGACCGAGTTCGCGTCCTCTCGGCGCGACTGCCCGATGGAACGCTGGCGGTATTCGCGATCTCCACGGCGCGCGCCGAGGGGGCGGCGCGTCGGCTGGTGACCGCGATCGTGGTCGCAGGACTGCTCGTCGCCGTGATCATGGCATTGGTCGTGTGGTGGGTCATCCGGCTCGGCCTGCGACCCATTCGTCAGATGACCGATGCCGCCGATGCCATCAGCGCGGGCGCGGTCGACCGGAGGGTCGAGGTGCCAGCCGGTGAGACCGAAGCGAGCCGGCTCGGCGTGGCGCTGAACACCATGATCGACACCAGTCAGGCGTCCGAGGCGCGACTCCGACGGTTCGTGGCGGACGCGTCTCACGAGCTGCGGACACCGCTCACCACGCTGCGCGGATATACCTCGTTGTACGCCGCCGGTGGCTTGGCCGATGACGCAGCCGTGAGCGACGGAATGCGCCGGATGAACAGCGAGGCAACCCGGATGGCGCACATCGTCGAGGACCTGTTGCTCCTCGCCGAACTCGACGAACACGGTGCACGGGTTCACGAACCGATGGACCTGGCGCCGATACTCCGCGACGCGGCTGCCGACATGCGTGTCGTCCAGCCCGAACGCCCGGTGCAGCTCGACGCGCCCGACCAACTCCCGATCATCGGAGATACCGATCAGATCATGCAGGTCATCGGCGCGCTGACCACGAATGCGATGCGATACACGCCCGGGGATACTTCGGTCACGATCCGCGCGCGTCAGCAGGCCACGACGACGCGAGTCGAAGTCGTCGATCACGGTCCGGGAATCGTGGCGGGCGATGAAACGCGGGTCTTCGATCGGTTCTACCGGGCCGATCCGAGCCGGACACGAGAGTCCGGCGGCAACGGGCTCGGGCTCGCGATCATGGCGTCGATCGTGAGCGCCCACGATGGAACCTACGGCGTGGTCCCCACACCGGAATCGGGTGGGGCAACGTTCTGGTTCGAACTCCCGACGGCG
>JANLRZ010000059.1:0-5047 GCA_031362155.1 Acidimicrobiia bacterium
CGTTCCCGCGCGACCCGGATGATCTACGAGAACCTCGGACTGACCCCGGCGCGATGACCTGACGCGCACCGACCCGGACACGATTGTCCGGGTCGGTGGATGGCGGAGGGGGTGGGATTTGAACCCACGGTGAGTTTCCCCACAATGGTTTTCGAGACCATCCGATTCGGCCGCTCTCGCACCCCTCCTCGGCGTACCCGGGCGAGCCGGTGCACGAGCGGGACAGTGTACTGAGCTGGCGGTCAGCCCCTGCGGCTGGAGAAGAACTCGGTGAGGAGCTGTGCCGCTTCCTCGCCGCGCACACCGTGCTGGACCGGGCACTCGTGGTTGAGTCGCGGGTCGGCGAGGAGGTGGTAGCGACTACCGACGGCGCCGGCCTTGAGGTCCGGGGCACCGAACGTGACCGTCCCGATCCGGGTGTTGACGAGTGCTCCCGCGCACATTGCACAGGGCTCCAAGGTGACGATGAGCGCGTAGTGGTCGAGCCGCCAACTCCCGACGGCCGCGGCCGCATCGCGCAGGGCCAGGATCTCCGCGTGGGCGGTGGGGTCCTGGGTGAGTTCGCGTTCGTTGTGACGACGGGCGATCACCTCACCGGTCTCGATCCGTGCCACGACCGCACCGACCGGTACGTCGTCGTGGTCCAGGGCCGCACGCGCTTCGTCGAGGGCGATCCCCATCAGCTCCTCGACCCGGTCCGCCAGCACGACCAGAACCTACCGGCTTGCGCGTGAAGTGATCGCGACTCAGGTGCGGCGCGGCTCCCAGCGGAATCGCAGGGCCGCGATCACCAGCGTGCCGAGGCCCCAGGCGAGCAACACGGCGACGTGGGACAGGACGATCCCAGTTCCGGTCGTGTTGGGGTTGAACACACCCTCGAGCAGTTGATTGAGGTGGCGGATGGGGAAGATCGCCGCGATGCGGCCGAGCGTCGAGGTCGACTCGACGCGACCGAAGGTGCCCGAGATGAAGAGCAGTGGGAACACCACGAAGTTGATGATCGCCGGCGCGGCGTCTTCGTTGGGCACGAAGGTCGCGACCATCGACCCGACTGCACTGAAGCAGAACGCGCCGGCCGCCAATGCGACGACGAACCCGAGGTAGCGACCGGGGAAGGTCACCCCGTAGACGAGGATGCCGAGCGCGGTCACGAGGGACGTGAGGATGATGCTGATCACGATCACGTTGCCGGCGAGGCCGGAGAGGTACATCGCCGGTGAGAGGGGTGTGCTGCGGACTCGCTTCAGGAGCCCGTTGTCCCGCCGGATCGAGAGGGTGAACGCGAGGTTCGTGTAACACGCACTGATCACACCGAACGCGGCGATCGCCGGTACGTAGAACTGCGCGAACTTGACCTTGCCGCCCGGCAGTCGAACGGTCTCGTTGCCGTTGATCGCGATGAACACCACGAGGAAGACCAACGGGAACGCGAAGGTGAACGACGCCGACGCCGGGTTGCGCCAGAAGCTGCGTTGTTCCCAGAACACTTGCCGACCGAACGCGCGCAGTGTCTTCATGACGGACCCTCGGACGCGTTCGTGAGTTCGAGGTAGATGTCTTCCAGTGATGGGCGGGTCACGGTCATCCCCTCGAGGTCGACGCCGTGATCGATGGCCCAGCTCGTGAGGGTGTGGACGTCGCGGGTGACGGCTTCGGTCTCGATCCGGGCGTGGTCACCGTCGCGGGACGCGGTCAACGGCAGGGCCGCCAGATCGGTATCTACCGGCCACGGGATTCGGATGGTCGTCTTGGCGCTGGCGCGGCCCCCGATGGTTTCCGGCGTGCCCTCCGCAATGACCGCGCCCGCGGAGATGACGATCACCCGGTCGGCCAGCTCCTGGGCTTCGTCCATGTAGTGGGTCGTGAGCAGCACGGTGGTGCCCAGGTCGCGGAGGCGATGCACGAGCTCCCAGGCTTGGCGGCGCGCCGATGGGTCGAAGCCGGTCGTCGGTTCGTCGAGGAAGAGGATCTCCGGGCTGCCGATGATGCCGAGGCCGACGTCGAGTCTTCGTTGCTGTCCGCCCGAGAGGGTCTTCACCCGGCTCGAACGCTTCTCGTCCAGGCCGACGAGCGCGATCACGTCGTCGACGGCACGGGGATGGTCGTAGTACGAGGCGTGTTGGGTCAGGACCTCGGTCACGCTGAGGTAGGGATCGATCCCACATTCTTGGAGCACGATGCCGAGCCGTTGACGGAGTGCGCTGCCGCCGGTGGCCGGATCGGTGTCGAGCACGCGGATCGTCCCCGCATCGGGCGTGCGGAACCCTTCGAGCATCTCGATGGTCGTGGTCTTACCCGCGCCGTTCGGCCCGAGGACCGCGACGACTTCACCGGCCTCCACTTGGAACGACACGCCCCGAACGGCGGCAACGTCGCCGTAAGACTTGTGCAGATCCGAGACGTCGATCACGGGTGCCACGACGTCAACCTAGGACTCGTGGGTTCTCGGGGTTGACATGTGACTAATAGGTCACCTATTGTGTCCTGCGTGGCTCCCGACGGTGATGACGGCGATCTCGTGTTCAAAGCGCTGGCCGATCCGACCCGTCGCGTGCTGCTCGATCTCCTGTTCGAGCGAGAAGGTCGCACCTTGACCGACCTCGAATCGGGTCTCGCCATGACTCGGTTCGGCGTCATGAAGCACCTGAAGGTGCTCGAAGGCGCGGGGCTGGTTGTGACCAAGAAAGCAGGACGGGAGAAGTTGCACTACCTCAACGCAGTACCGATCCGGCTGGTGCACGACCGTTGGATCGACAAGTTCACCGAACGGCGGGTGTCCGCACTCGCCGATCTCAAACAGACCCTGGAGGAAACCGCATGACCGACACGACGACCCGCACGACCCAGATGCACCGCGTGTACATCAAAGCCACGCCGGAGCAGGTGTGGCAAGCCATTACCGATCCGGAGTGGAACGCACGGTACGGCTATCCCGGCCACACCGAGTACGACCTCACCCCGGGCGGTGCCTTCCGAGCCGTCATGCCCGCCGAGATGGTGGCGCAGTTCGGTGTCCCCGAAGTGGGCTGCGACGGTGAGGTCGTCGAGGCCGATCCGCCGCACCGCCTGGTCCAGACCTACCGGTTCTGTTTCGACGACGCCCAGATCGCGGAGGGGTTCCACGAAGTGATCTGGGAGATCCATCCCGAACACGGTGGGGTCACACGCTTGACGGTGACTCACGACGTCACCGACGCGCCGATTACCGCGGCGATGCTCGAAGGTTCGACCGACCTGCAAGAGGGCGGCGGCGGATGGGACTGGATCCTTTCCGGTCTCAAAACGATGCTCGAGACCGGCGAGACCTTGGCCGGCTGAGCGACACCGACGAACCTATTCGGGCGGCGCGTCATCCGACGCGCCGCCCGAATTGGCTCAGGGCTGTCGGCCGTTCCAGGCGATGAGCTGATCGAGCAGTGGTGCGTCGTCCGGCGTGGGGACGACGTCGGCGAACGGAATCGGGTTCACGCGTCCCTCCGCGGGGAGTCCGAACTGCATCGCGGTGTAGGCGATCTCGATCGCCGGTTCGTACCAGGTGGGCGACTGACCGGTCGCGTGCGCGAGATCCCACGTGTGGACCGTCAGTTCGTTGGTGTACATCGCGAGCATCGCGGGTGCGGGCAGCGTGGCCCAGGGCATCACGACGATCTGTTCCAACGTGGACGGGTCGGTCCACGCGGCCTGGATCTCGTGCGCGGCGTCGGCGAAGGCCGCCGACCAGTCGGCGACTGCATCGAACGGCGGCTCGGTGTTGACGAGGGTGGCGTCCTCGCCGCGGCCGATTGCCGCGATGCGGCCGAACACGCCGTAGAGGTGACCGAGCAGATCGACGACCGAGTATTCGCGACACGGTGTTGGCAACGGGAACTGCTCAGGCCGGACGGCGTCGATGGTCGCGCGAGCGGTGGCGACGGTCCGGGCGATCACGAAACGCGGATCGTCGGTGCTGAGGGTGGTGGGGTGGGTTGGGGACTCGGTGTGGGTCATGGCGCTACTCTGCGCCACAAAACCGGTCAGGGTATGACCGGGTTTCTCGGAAAGAATGACTAATGCGCGCCGACCGCCTCGTCTCGATCCTGATGCTCCTCCAGACCCGAGGGAAGGTCACCGCCACCGAGATCGCCGACGAGTTGGAGATCTCCGAGCGCACCGCCCGCCGTGATCTCGACGCCCTCGGGCAGGCCGGGTTGCCGGTGTACTCGATCCCGGGTCGCAACGGTGGTTGGCAGCTGCTCGGCGGCGGCCGCACCGACCTCACCGGCCTCACCGCGGCCGAGGCCCGGGCCTTGTTCGTTGTCGCGGGCCCGGCCGCGGCGACGCCCGAACTCAAGGCCGCGCTGCGCAAACTCATTCGCGCGCTCCCCGAACCGATGCGTGATCATGCCGCCGCCGCGTCGACCTCGATCATCGTGGACCCCACGGGTTGGGATCGTCGCCCGGCCACCCGCCGACCGAGTTTCCTCGACGACGTGCAGCGGGTCGTCGTCGAAGGTGAGCAGGTCGATCTGGGATACGTGGCCGGCGACGGGAAGGAGTCGACCCGCCGGGTTCACCCGTTGGGGCTCGCAGCCAAGGGCAACCACTGGTACCTCGTGGCCGACACCGAGAGTGGGTTGCGTACCTTCCGCGTCGATCGGATGCGGGCGGTCACGGCGACGGGCGAGCCGGTGGTGCGGCCCGACGGCTTCGTGTTGGAGGAGGCGTGGTCGTTGATCGCCGATCGGGTCGACTCGCTGCGCGCACCAGTGACGGCTCGCGCGCTGATCGACCCGTCGATGGTGTCGATCATCCTCTACGTCATGGGTGCGCGCGTGCGGATCGGCGGTGCCACGCCCGACGGTCGGATCGAGCTCGAGCTCCGCGGGCACTCCGAGCGTGCATTGGCGGGTGACCTGGCCGGCATCGGCGGTGCGCTCGAGGTGCTCGAACCTGCAGGGCTGCGCCACGCCCTCGCCCAAGTGGGGGCCGAGCTCGTTGCGCGTTACGCGCCCTGACCGAGCGCGTCGGCGGTCACTTCCATGTGGCCCAGGTGTTGGAACAGTTCCTC
>JANLRZ010000074.1:0-14144 GCA_031362155.1 Acidimicrobiia bacterium
TAACTGCTGCCTCCCGTAGGAGTCTGGGCCGTGTCTCAGTCCCAGTGTGGCTGGACATCCTCTCAGACCAGCTACCCGTCGTTGCCTTGGTAGGCCATTACCCCACCAACAAGCTGATAGGCCGCGAGCCCATCCCGAAGCGGAATCCATTTCTTCACCTTGCCATGCGACATGGTGAAGGCATCTGGTATTAGCACCGGTTTCCCGGTGTTATCCCAGTCTTCGGGGCAGGTTGCTCACGTGTTACGCACCCGTTCGCCACTTTCCTCCCGGGCAAGCCCGGGGCTCTCGTTCGACTTGCATGTTTTAAGCGCGCCGCCAGCGTTCGTCCTGAGCCAGGATCAAACTCTCCATCGAGATCTGTACCGACCGGCCCGAAGGCAGGTCAGCCGATGATCTGGGTTGAGAGCCGCCTACCAGGTACTGAAACCCGGTCGGCAACTGGCTCGACAGGTCTCCGAAGAGTCCTGTTGAGCATTTCGTATTGACGTGGTTACATCACTCACCCACTGGTGACCGCAAAATGCTGTCGCCAGCCGGTGAGGGCAACCTCACTGACTTTTGTGCATCACTGTTCCGTTTTCAAGGAGCCGCTGCTCGGCACTGCCGCACCCAGACCACGACCGGAGTCGTGAGACAGGGGCAGACCGAGCCGACACTCGTCCCCGAAACCTCTGATTGCTCAGGGGCTCGCTCTATGGAGCCTTCGGGGCGTCCGTGTCAATCCACCGCAGATACGCAGACGAAAAACGCTGCGCTCTGTGCGGGGGAGACGGGACTCTAGAAGATCCGGGTGTCCCGGTCAAGTTCAAGCCACTAAAGTTTCTGAATGGGCGAGAAGGCGGGGACCCGGAAACGACACCACGTCGCCGTCTCCAGCCGCCAGTGTGCCATGTTCGCCGTGATCGTCCTCTTCATGAGCGCATGCGACTGGTCCGGGTTCGGTTTCGACGCCGCTAATACCCGATCGACCGCGGACGCGGCGCCGTCAGTCGACGCCGTGCGAGAACTCGCCCATGCATGGTCCGGACCCACTGCCGGCCCGGTGGCCTCGAACCCCATCGTCGCCGATAACACCGCGCTGGTCACCACCACTGCCGGCACCCTGGAAGCGTTTGGTCCGGTCGGTGGTCCCGACACGCCGCGCTGTCAGTTCCAGACCGTGTGCCGCCCGCGATGGACCGCGACCCTCGGCGGGCCCAGCACCTCGACGCCCACCGTCTCCCAGGGGGTCGTCTACGCCGCGTCCGACGCCGGGACCCTCGAGACCTTCGACCTCGCGGGCCAGTCCGGTTGTGGTGGCAATCCGGTGGTGTGTACCCGTCGGTGGTCGACCGTCCCAGTCGGCGCGCTCACCTCCTCGCCGCTCGTCTTCGGCACGACGGTCTACGTGGGCTCCGCCGATGGCAACCTCTACGCCTACGACGCGGCCGGCACGACCAACTGCAGTGGGGGCGTGTGTGCGCCGTTGTGGCGCGGCCCGACGGGTGGCGCGGTGACGTCTTCGCCCGCCGGGTCCGGCTCCACGGTGTACGTGGGTTCAGCCAGCGGGTCACTGGTCGCCTTCGACGCGGGCGGCACGACCAACTGCACCGGTCGTGTGTGCGCGCCGCTCTGGACCGCTTCCGCCGACGGCGCCGTCCAATCGTCGCCGACCATCTCCGAAGGCCGCGTCTACATCGGTTCGAACTCCGGAACGGTGTCCGCATTCGACGCGGCCGGATCAGTCGGGTGCGCCGGCAATCCCCGCACCTGCAGCCCTCGCTGGACCGCTTCGACGACGGGTCCCATCGTCGCCTCGCCGGCGGTGGGAGACGGTGTCCTCTTTATCGGGTCCGATGACGGCACGCTGCGCGCCTACGACGCGGCCGGCGAGCGCGAGTGCAGTGGGGTGCCCAGCCACTGCGAACCGATCTGGGTGGCGGCGCTCGGCGGTGCCGTACGGGGATCGCCGGCGCTGGCCAACAAGGTCGTCTATGCCGGCACCAGCACCGGAACGCTCGCCGCGTTCGACAGCGCCGGCACGCAAGGGTGTGGCGGGAGCCCGGTCGTGTGCACGCCGCTGTGGTCCCGGACCGTGCCCGGCGCCACCTCGCCACCCGCAGTCAGCCGCGGTCGGATCTTCGTGGGCTCCGAGACCGGCCTGCACGTGTTTCTGCTGGTCGTCCCCGAACTCCCCGCCGAACTCACGACCCACACGCTCACCGCGGACTCTTCGGACGTGTTCAGTTTCACGGCGGACGCACCCGACACCGCCGTCGCCCGCGCCGGGTCCGAGAATGTCTCGGGCAATACCCGGGTCGTGTTCACCCGAACCGACGACCTCGGATCCATCGACGACCAGACCTGCGGGACGTGGGAGTCCGATGCCGGTGGAATCAACCAGGAAGGTGCCGCACTGCGCGTCCACCCGGTCGATGGCGGCGTGAAGGCGATCACCGTGACCAAGAACATCGCCTTCGGCGCCACCTGGATCTTCAACGTCCACGTCTGGGACACGAGCCGGCTGCCGGTCGCCACTCAGATCGCGTCGTTCGACCTCGGCACGACGTTCCGCCCTGGCCAGGTCGTGCGTCCGCTCCCGTGGCGCCTGTGCGCGCGCACCGATGGTTCAGTCGTCAGCTTCATCGTGTGGCCGTCGAGCCACCCGCAACCGGAGTGGAACGACCCCGCCCACGGGGGCAGCGTCGTACTCCCCAGCGGGTACGCCGGCGCCGGGACGTTCGGTTGGTACGTCGGGCACCTCCTCGCGACCGACGAGGCGGCGTTCGGGGATCTCGGGATCGGTGCGTCACTCAGCGCATCCGGAACCCGGGCGTCGACCTCATCGCCACGCAGTCCGACGAACATCGCGTCGCTCCCCTGACCCAATCCGACGGTCTTGTACGCTGCCCGTCATGGGACGAGCGAACCAAAAGCCGCGCAAGGGCAAGCCCCAACACCTGCCGAAGGTGGGATCGAAGCCCGAACTGGCCCGCGACGGGCAGCGCGATCGCAGCGCCGTTCTCGACGTCATGGGGCTCGGCAACCTGAGCGGCGGCACCAAGTCGGTGATCTTCACCCTCAGCGTGATCCTGATGGTGGTCGCCATCATCGCGCTCGTGATCTGGACCGCGTTCGCCTGAGCGTCGCCTATTCCGAGATCGAAATCGTCGCCCAGGCGCGTTTTCCGACCTGGACGGTCTGACCGTCGACGTCGGCGGCACCGATTTCGAGGTCGGGATCGGTGACCCGCTCCCCCGCGATCCGCACCCCGCCCTGTTCGATCTTGCGCCGGCCCTCTTTGTTGGAGGGCACCAACTCCGCCACCGCGAGCAGTCGCGCGAGCCGCATGGGGAACTCCCCGGCCTCGACCGGCCGGACGGGAACATCCGTGGGAACCGCGTTGGACTTGAACACCCGATCGAACTCCGCCTCGGCGGCCTCACCCGCCCCCGCACCGTGGTAGAGATCCGCGACCACCCTTCCGAGTAGGCGTTTTGCCTCCACCGGGGCCATCGTGCCGGATTCGAGGGCGGCGACGGTCTCGGCGACCTGGTCCGGGAGCCACCCGGTCGCGAGCGCAAAATACCGGGGCATCAGCGCGTCGGGAATGCTCATGAGCTTGCCGAACTGTTCAGCGGGCGGCTCGGCGATCCCCACGTAGTTGCCCAGCGACTTCGACATCTTCTTGTTCCCGTCGAGGCCTTCGAGGAGCGGCGTAGTCATGACCACTTGCGGAACCTGGCCCGCCGCCGATTGGAGCTGGCGACCCATCAGGTTGTTGAAGAGTTGATCGGTGCCGCCGAGTTCGACGTCGGCCTGGACCTCGACCGAATCCGTGCCCTGGAGCAGCGGGTACAGCAGTTCGGAGAGTGCGATCGGTACACCCTCGGCGAACCGGGTGGAGAAATCGTCCCGTTCCATGATGCGGGCGACGGTCGTGCGCCCGGTGAGGCGCAGAACATCAGCCATGTCCATCCGAGCGAGCCAGTCGGCGTTGTGCACCAACTCGAGCTTGCCCGGGGCGAAATCGAGGACCGACCGGACCTGATCGACGTAGGTCTGCGCGTGGGTGGCCACTTCCTCGGGGGTGAGCGGGGGCCGGGTCGCCGAGCGCCCGGTCGGGTCGCCGACCTGAGCGGTGAAGTCGCCGATGATCAACACGGCGAGATGTCCGAGATCTTGGAATTGGCGGAGTTTGTGCAGCACGACGGTGTGGCCGAGGTGGATGTCCGATGCCGTCGGGTCGATACCCAACTTCACGCGCAGCGGCCGACCCGACTCGAGTTTCGTGCGGAGTTCGTCGACGTCGATGCAGTGCACCGTGCCGGCGGTCAAGATCCGGAGGGCGTCGTCGACTGCGCCGGGAGCAACTGAGGTCACGGGACCCCACGGTACCAGCGCGCCCCGATTGGTCGGCGCCCGACTGGAACAATGGAGGCAATGACCCGACGAACCCGCTCGCTCATCGCGCTCGTGTTCGTCGCGCTCATCACCGTGAGTTGCAGTTACACGACCCACGTTCGACTCCCGGACGAGCAGGCCGTGTCGTCGCGCATCCTGTGGTCCGACGGGTCGCTGCTGACCCGAGTGCACGGCGTGGAGGACCGGGATCCGGTGAAGCTCGCCGAGATGGCCAAGATCCTCCCGCGGGCCGTCATCGCGATCGAGGACGCCCGCTACTACGAACACGGCGGATTCGACGTTCGCGGGATCGCCCGAGCACTACGCAACAACATCGACAAGGGTCGGGCCGAACAGGGCGGCTCGACGATCACCCAGCAGTACGTCCGAGCCGTGTTGCTCAACAACACCAAGACGCTGAAGCGCAAACTGCGCGAGGCCGTGCTCGCCATGCAGATCGAGGATCGGTACTCAAAGAAGACGATCCTGGAGCGGTACCTGAACACCGTCTACTTCGGCAACGGCTCCTACGGAGTCCAAGCTGCCGCCCGCACGTACTTCCGTCTCGACGCGTCCCAGGTCAACCTGCCCCAGGCGGCACTGCTGGCCGGGCTCATTCGCGCGCCGAACGACTACGACCCGTTCGCGCATCCCGAGGCGGCCCTCGCGCGGCGCAACGAGGTCCTGGCCCGGATGCAGACGCTGCACACGATCAGCGACGCCGAAGCCCAACTCGTCATCGCCTCGCCGATCGAACTCACGCCCCGAACCGACGAAACCCAATACCCCGCGCCGTTCTTCGTGGAGAAGGTGAAGCGTTTCATCTTCAGCGACGACCACTTCGGGCCGACGGTTGCCGCGCGGGAACGCTTGCTCTTCCAAGGCGGCCTCAAGATCGAGACGACGCTCGACCCGAAGTGGCAGATCGAGGCCGACGTCGCCCTGCACGGCATCCTCACCGACCCCTCCGATCCACCGGGTGCGCTGGTGGCGCTCGACCCGGCGACCGGTGCGATCAAGGCCTACACGAGCAGCCAGAACTTCTTCGACACCGATCCACTCTCCCCCGCCTCCGGGTACGCCAAGGTCGACCTCGCCGACGCGCGGGACGAGAAGGGCAACCCGACCCGCCAGCCGGGGAGCAGTTTCAAGCCCTTCGTGCTGGCCACCGCACTCGAAAAGGGCATCCCCCTCACCAAGACCTATAGCGGCGCGTCCCCCATCACGCTGCGCCCACCCGGCCAGGATCCCTACACGCTCGAGAACTTCGAGGGCACGGGCTACGGACGCATGAACCTCGTCGACGCGACGGTCAACTCGGTGAACACGGTGTACGCCCAACTCGGTCTCGATGCCGGTCCGGGAAATATCGCATTGCAAGCGATCGCCCAAGGCATCACGTCACCGCTCAAGGGGGTGCCGAACATCGCGATCGGCGACGAGGAAGTCACCGTCGAAGACATGGCCGCGGCGTACAGCGTGTTCCCCGCCGACGGAGTCCGCCACCCGCCCGTCTTCGTCACCCGAGTCACCGATCCGGCCGGCCGGGTGCTCTTCGAGGCCCACCCGGTGCCCAAGATCGTGTTGTCCTCCGGGACTGCACGCACCGTCACCGGCGTGTTGCAACAGGTCGTCCAGCGCGGCACCGGTGTGAACGCCCGGATCGGTCGGCCGGTCGCGGGCAAGACCGGCACCTCGGACTTCCGCAAGAACGCCTGGTTCGTCGGATACACCCCGGAACTGGTCGCGGCCGTCTGGGTCGGTTTTCCCGACGGATCCCCGATGGAGCCGCCCCGCACCCGGGTTCGGGCTCAGGGTGGCGACTGGCCGGCCCGGATCTGGCAGATCTTCGCGAGCAGCGCTTTGGAGAATGTGCCCGCGTCACTCTTCAAGGTGCCCGAAGCGCCGACCTCATCAACGTCGACGACCACCTCGACCACCGGCCCGGCACCCATCGGCCCCGGCATCTACTCCGTGGTCGGCCTCGACGCCATCACGGCCACCAAGTCCCTGAACGACGACGGCTACAAAGTCGTCATCGTGCGGGCGCCGAGTCGACGATTCTCACCCAACTACGTGACCGCCCAGAGTCCACCCGAAGGAACCGCGGTCCGACCCGGCGCCACGATCACCCTGACCGTCGCGAGTGGTCGACCCCGGGTCGTGACCGTGCCCAACGCGTTGGGACTCCTCTCCGACCAAGTCGCCTTCGTCATCCGTCAGGCCGGCCTCGAACCCCGAATCGTCGTCGAATCCCAGCCGCCGCCGATCTCGTTCGAGAGCGCCGGCAAGGCGTGGAAGCAGAGTCCCTTCTCGGGGCAATCCATCGACGAAGGCAGCGCCGTGACCGTCTGGGTCAATCCGTAATTCCCGCTCATGCGCCTTCGGCGCAGGCCGCTCGGGCCCCGGCTCGGGCGGGTTACTCGACGGGTCGGCGATCGCCGTCGCGGACGCGGTGGGCGAGGCCGGCGAGCAGTTTGGCGGTCATCGCCGGGAGTTCCGCGACCAGCTTCTTGAACGAGGCGGCGTCCAACACCCCGACCGAGGCGTCCGAGGTGGTCACGACGTCGGCATTGCGCGGGCCCGGGTCGAGGAGGGCCAGCTCGCCGAACCACTGGCCGGCTTCGAGCCCGGCGATCTTGCGACCGTTGCGGACGACCTTGGCCGACCCTTCGATCAGGACGTAGAACGTGTCGCCGGCCTCGCCCTGACGGACCAGCATCACCCCGGTCGAGACGTCATGGACGCCGAGCGTCCGGGCGACGGTCTTGCGCTCCTTGGCCGACAGTTGGGAGAACAGCGGGACCGCCGAGAGGTGCGCCGCGATGTCATCGAGCTTGGCCATTTGATCCTCCAGATCACAGGGTCACGGGGAGCCGAACCAACCCGCGCACCACGAACCGTCCGTTGACGGATTGCGCGCGAAATCCGGGTCGAACGGATTGACGGTCGGCTCCGGGGCGCTCACGGTGCTGAGGCTAAGCCCTGCGGTCGACCACCGTCTGCGTGGCCGTCGTCACATCTGATTCAGCGCCCGCGGTCCGCTGACGTGGGGATCGCCGGGCACGAACCACCGCCATGGCGTCTCGTCGCCTTTGCCCGCCGCCAGACCGATGCGACGCGACCGACCCGGTCGACGCGGCGGCCCGGTGCCGTCGTCGGCGAGAGTGACCGAGCCGCGGGTGAGGTCGAGCCCGTCGTCCGCGCGGCCGAATCCGAACGCCGATGCGAGTCGGGCCGGGCCGGCGAGCAACAGACGATCAGAACGCGCCGCCAGACGCCGGCTCCGCATCAGGTCGAGCCCTTCGACGGGGATGGCCGCTCGCACGAGCACCGCGCCGGCATCTCCCTCGGGCGCCGCCGCGACCACGTTGGCGCAGAAGTGCATCCCGTAGGTGAAATACACGTAGAGGTGGCCGGGCGCGCCGAACATCGTCGCGTTGCGCGCGGTCGGACCTCGGAACGCGTGGCTCGCCGGGTCGCGCGAACCCCGGTAGGCCTCGACCTCCACGATCCGGGCGACGAGTCGCTCATCGTCGCGCGTCGAGACGAGCAGCTTGTTGAGCAGATCGGGCGCGAGTGCTCGGGGGTCCCGGTCGAAGAACCGACGCGTCAGTCGGCGAGCCATCGGGTTTGGGTCGCGATCAGATTTCGCACTGCCACCAACTGCGCGCCGAGCGGTTCCGGACCGCCGCCCCCCGGCGTGCTCCGGTTGCGGACCGCCGCGCCCGGTGCCAGCAGTGCGGCCGCGTCGGGTCCGAGCCGGTCATCCGCCGCGACGAGATCGGCGAGCGCACCTTCACCGTCGAGCGCGCGCCGCACGAGGTCGCCCACGATCGCGTGCGCGTCGCGGAACGGCGTCCCCGCTCGCACCAGGAACTCGGCGAGATCGGTCGCCCCAAGGTACGGGCTGTCGGCGCCGCGGCGCATCGCATCGGCGACGAAGCTCAACGCTGCGAACAACCCGGTGAGTGCCACCAGAGAGGCGACGACCGTGTCGACCGCGTCGAAGACCGGCTCCTTGTCTTCCTGGAGATCACGGTTGTACGCGAGGGGCAGACCCTTCAACGTGGTCAGGAGGCCGGTGAGATCGCCGATGACCCGGCCCGCCTTGCCACGGACGAGTTCGGCGACGTCGGGGTTCATCTTCTGCGGCATCATCGACGAGCCGGTCGCGAACGCATCGGGCAGCGTCACGAAGCCGAACTCCGAGCTCGACCAGAGCACGACTTCCTCCCCAATCCGGGAGAGGTGGACTTGGGTCAGCGCGGCGGCGAAGCACGCCTCGGCGACGAAGTCCCGGTCGGAGACCGCGTCGAGGGAGTTGGCGAACCGGGAAGAGAAGCCGAGCAACTCGGCGGTGCGATCCGGGTCCAACGGCAAGCTCGAACCCGCCAACGCACCGGCGCCGAGGGGTGACACATCGGCCGCCTCCGCCACCCGGACCCACCGCTCCACGTCGCGACTCAACGCCCACACGTGGGCGAGCAGGTGATGGGCCAACAAGACCGGCTGCGCGTGCTGGAGATGGGTGTATCCCGGAAGCGATACCTCGGTGCCGCTTTCCTCGGCCCGCCGCAGGAGCACCAGCTGAAAATCGTGAATGGCCGCGACGGTCCGACGAGCCGCGCGCTTGGTCCAGAGGCGCAGGTCGGTCGCGATCTGATCGTTCCGGCTCCGCCCGGTATGGATCTTGGCTCCGGCCGCACCGGCGATTTCGGTGACCCGGCGTTCGACGGCGGTGTGGATATCTTCGTCGGACGGTACGAAGGTGAACAATCCCGACGCGAGTTCGGCGACGACGACGTCGAGCGCGCCGAGCACCGCGTCGCGCTCATCGGCGGTGAGGAGACCGACTTCGTGCAGCATCGTGACGTGGGCGCGTGAGCCTTCGATGTCTTCGGCCGCAAGGCGCTGGTCGAACGGCAGGCTCACCGACAACGCCATCAGCGCGTCGGCCGGGCCCTCGGCGAACCGGCCATGCCACAAGGTGTGGTCGCTCACGACTGGCCCGGCGGTCGCACCGTCGGCTCCTCGATGCGCTGTCGCTTCGCCCACGTCTCGACCGACAACCCCCAGAGCCGCACGAAACCCGCGGCGTCCTCGTGGCGGAACGCATCGTCGGCCTCGTAGGTCGCCAGCTTGAAGTCGTAGAGCCCCCGTTCGGCCCGGCGGCCGACCGCGGTGCACTGGCCCGGCTGCAAGCGCATGCGCACTTCGCCGGTGACGTGCTTCTGGGTCGAGTCGATGAACGCGTCAAACGCGTCCCGCAACGGCGAGTACCACAGACCGTCGTAGACGTTCTCGGCCCATCGGGTCTCGACCCGACTCTTCTCGCGCATGACATCCCGTTCGAGCGTGATCGATTCGAGGTCTGCATGCGCCTCGATCAAGGCGAGCATGCCCGGACACTCGTAGACCTCACGGCTCTTGATGCCGACCCGACGATTCTCGACCATGTCGATCCGGCCGAATCCGTAGGCGCCCACCATCGCGTCGAGCTCCGGCAGCATGAGGTGCAGCGGCGTCGGCACGCCGTCGAGCGCCACGGGCACCCCTCGATCGAACTCGATCACGAACTCCGTCGGCGTCGTCGGCGCGTCGGCCACCGCGACCGTGCGCTCGTAGATGTCGTCGGGGGGCGCGTTCCACGGGTCCTCGATCGCTCCGCACTCGACGGCCCGGCCAACGATGTTCTCGTCGACCGAATAGGGCTTGTCGAGCGACGCGGTGATCGGGATGCCGTATTGGGCGGCATAGGCGATCGAGTCGGCGCGGGTGAATCCCCAGACCCGAACGGGCGCCAACACCTCGAGATCGGGCGCGAGGGTGCGCAGACTTACCTCGAAGCGGACCTGATCGTTCCCCTTGCCCGTGCAGCCGTGGGCGACCGCGTCGGCACCGAACTCACGGGCGGCCGCGACGAGGTGGCGCGTGATGACCGGTCGCGACAACGAGGACACCAGGGGGTACTTCCCCTCGTAGCGGGCGTTGGCTTTGATCGCGTTCGCGACGAACCGCGAGGCGTACTCCTCCCGCGCGTCGACGACTCGGGCCTCGACCGCGCCGGCGATTCGGGCCCGCTCCGTGATCGCCTCCCAGTACGCACCGTCGGCGTTGGGCTCCTGGCCGACGTCGACCGCCAAGGCGATCACCTCGGCGCCCCACTCCTCTTGAATCCACCTGACCGCGACCGACGTATCGAGTCCTCCCGAATACGCCAGCACCACTCGTTGTGCAGCCATGTTCACCTTCCACTTCCGCTCTTGGCCCTGCGGGCCGGGCCGCTCGGGCCACGGCTCCGCCACGGAGTCGGGCCTCTACCGGCCGGGTTCTTCCTCATTGGCGCAGCCTCTCGTCTCAAAGACCGGCGAGGCCGGCGAGTCGGGCGGCGACATCGGCGCCGCCGACATGTTCCGCGCAGATCAAGATCAGTGTGTCGTCGCCCGCGACGTTGCCGAGCACGTCCGGATACCCGGCCCGGTCGAGCGCGGAACCGATCACGTGCGCGGAGCCGGGAGGCGTCCGCAAGACAACGAGGTTGGCCGAATGGGCGACGTCGACGACGAACTCCCCCATCACCCGCCGGAGGAAGTCGTCGGGGCTCGCGGTGTCCTTCGAGTGCTCCGGCACGGCATACGCCATGGCACCACCCGGGATCCGGACTTTGACCGCGCCCAGATCTTCCAGGTCGCGGCTCACCGTGGCCTGAGTCGCGACCACTCCCTCGGAGGCCAACATCTCGACGATCTGACCCTGACTCGAGATCGCCTGCTCTTCGAGCAGTCGCGCGATCCGATGCTGTCGTTGCGGTTTCCCCAGCGTCGCCATCACCCCTCCATCAAGAACGCGAACAGCGCTCGCTTGGCGTGCATTCGGTTCGCGGCCTGCTGCCAGACCGCGCTCCGCGGACCGTCGATCACTGCGGCCGTCACTTCATCGCCCCGATGGGCCGGCAGACAGTGCAGGAACATCGCGTCCGGCCCTGCCGCGTCCATGAGCGCATCGTCGACGGACCACCCTTGAAATGCCTCCCGTCGCAGGTCGGCCTCGTGCTCCTCGCCCATCGAGACCCAGGTGTCGGTGTAGATCGCGTCGACTCCCTTGACCGCCTCGAAGGGGTCGGTGATGAGATCGATCGCGCCCCCCAGGTTCCGGGCACGGTCGACGACCAAGTCGTCGAGTTCGTATCCCGGAGGGGAGCTGACGACGAGTTCGAGACCCGTGAGTGCGGCACCGAAAGCCAGCGACGCGGCGACGTTGTTGCCGTCACCGACGTAGGCGACGCGCCGGCCTTCGAGACCACCCAGGAGTTCGTGAATCGTGAGCAGATCGGCCAACGCCTGACACGGGTGCGCCCGGTCCGACAGGAGGTTGACGATCGGGATCTCGACCGCGTCGGCCATGCGCTCGAGGACCGAGTGGTCGAACACTCGCGCCGCGATGATCGCGTGGAACGCCGCCAGGGTCCGGGCGACATCTTCCGCCGACTCGCGGGCATCGATACTGATCTCATCGTGACGGATCGTGACCGGGTGCCCGCCGAGCCCGACGACCGCCATCTCGCCACTGTTCCGGGTTCGGGCCGACGGCTTCTCGAACACGAGCGCGACACCCCGACCGGCGAGGACCTCGGGAATGCCGCCGGGCGTGGCCTTCCAGGCGATCATCGTGTCGATCAGACCCGCGAGCTCCGCATGGGAGAGTTCGTCGACTTCTAGGAAATCACGCGTCACCGCGCACCACCTCTCGCAGGATCGCGACACCGCGATCGATCTCGGCTTCACTCACGAGCAACGGCGGCGCAAACCGCAACGACGTCGGGGTCACCGCATTCACGACCAGACCCGCGTCGAGGCACGCGGCCGCGACCTCGGCCGCCGCCAAGCCTTCGACCAACTCGGCCGCCACCAGCAACCCCAGACCTCGAACGGCCACAACCTCGGGAATTGTCGCCAACGCGCGCATGAGTTGCTTGCCACGCTCCGCTGCCCGCCGGGGCACGTTCTCGCGTTCCATCACATCGAGCACGGTCACCGCGGCGCGAGCCGCCAACGGCTGACCGCCGAACGTGGTCGCGTGGTCGCCGGGTTGGAAAGCGCCGGCCACGGGTCGGCGCGCCCAGCACGCGCCGATCGGCACTCCGTTGCCCAGCGCCTTGGCCAGGGTGACGATGTCGGGTCTCACGTCGCCGCTGTGCTCGAAGCCGAACCATGTGCCGGTGCGGCCGAGCCCGGTCTGGACTTCATCCAGGATCAGCAATGCCTCGCGCTCGTCACACAACGCCCGCACGGCTTCGAGGTAGCCGGGCGGCGCGGCCTGGACACCCCCTTCGCCCTGGACGGGTTCGAGCAGCACCGCGCAGACCCGTTCGTCCATCGCCGCCGCGAGGGCGTCGACATCGGCGAACTCGACCTGGCGGAACCCGGTCGGGAGCGGTTGGAACCTCTCCTGTTTCTGGGGTTGTCCGGTCGCCGCCAGTGTCGTGAGGGTGCGGCCATGGAACGAGTTGTACGCCGACAGAATGTGGAACCGTTCGGGGCCACCGTGGGACTGGCCGTACCGGCGGGCCAGTTTGATGGCGCACTCGTTGGCTTCCGCCCCGGAGTTCGCGAAGAAGACCTGACCCGGTGTGCCCGTCGCCGACGTCAGCAAGAGGTCGAGTCGCTCCGCCAGCCTCGGCTGCTGGTCGTTGAGGTAGAGGTTCGAAACATGCAACAACGTGCGGGCCTGATCGGCGATGGCATCGGCCACCTCGGGATGGGCATGGCCCAACGACACCGTCGCGAGACCGGAGAGGAAGTCGAGGTACTCCTTGCCTTCGGAGTCCCAGAGCCGAGCGCCGTCGCCCCGCACGAACGCGACGGGCTGGCGACCGTAGGTCTGCATGACGTGTTCATGATCGAGCTTCCACAGTTCGTCGTAGTTCACGACGACTCACCTTCGCCGCTGACCATTGTGCCGATGCCCTCGCGAGTGAAGAACTCCAGCAACAGCGCGTGCGGCACTCGGCCGTCGAGGATGTGAGCACGGCTCACCCCGTTGCGCAGCGCCTGCACACACGACGTGAGTTTCGGGATCATCCCCGCGCTGGCCTTCCCGGCGGCGATCAAGGCGTCGAGGCCGTCGGCGTCGATCTGGGCGATGAGCGATTCTTCGTCGGGAAAGTTCGCGTACACCCCGGCGACGTCGGTGAGATACACCAACTTCTCGGCGCCGAGGGCCACGGCGATCGCGCCCGCGACGGCGTCGGCGTTCACGTTGTAGGCCTGGCCGTTCTCGTCCATGCCGATGGTCGCGATGACCGGGATCAACTCTTCGCGCAGCAGCCGGTGCAGGATCGACGGGTCGATCGCGGCCACGTCACCGACGAAGCCCAACGCGGGGTCTCGCGGTGTGACCGCGATCAGACCGGCGTCCTCACCACTCAGCCCGACCGCGTACGAGCCGTGCTGGTTGAGCGAGACGACGACGTTGCGGTTCACCTGGCCGACCAACGCCATCCGGGCGATGTCGACGGTCTCGGCGTCGGTCACGCGCTGGCCGTCGATGAACTCGGGCTCCTTGCCCAGCCGACGCATCAGCTCGGTGATCTGCGGGCCCCCGCCGTGGACGACGACCGGGTTCATGCCGACCAGGCGCATGAGGACGACGTCCTGGGCGAAGTGGTCGGCCAACTCGGCCGAATCCATGGCGTGCCCGCCGTACTTGATGACGACGGTCTTCCCACTGAACTCGCGGATGTACGGCAACGCCTC